>NZ_JBQRUM010000002.1:0-366843 GCF_053485795.1 Thalassotalea ganghwensis | reverse complement strand
CCATGACTTTGATGAGATTTCCAATAAACTGGAGACAATGGAGATCTCAAAATGAAGAAACGTTACACAGAAGAACAAATCATCCGAGCGATCAAACAGCACGAGGCTGGAGCTAAGGTCGATAACATTTGTAGAGAAATGGGCATATCCCCAGGTACTTTCTACAATTGGCGTAGCAAATACGCAGGGCTGGAAGTCAATGAAGCTAAGTGACTCAAAGAGCTTGAATCAGAGAATAATAAGCTCAAAAAACTACTGGCTTGTACTTTGTTTAAGTTTGGTGATTAATCTCGTTGCATTTGGGTTTGTATTTGTATTCTCAATGTTTGCTATTGCAGTGTTCAGGGCGGATTTGACCCATTCTCATTGAAGCGGTTTGAAAATTAACTAACAAAGTGACACTCGACCCGAGACAAGGACGTCGAGGGCTACCGCTGTTCATGGATGATAAATCGGTAGGAATCGAGTGAAATGTTCGTTAATTTTCAAAGGTTTCCGCTGAATTGGGCGCTGAGGGAGATGAAAGAGGGAAACAAGCGGATTTTCCCTCTTTCGTGCTGCGGCCACCGCCGCAATGGTGCTAGTAGGTTCATCAAATAAGAAAGTATTTATCAGAAAAAATACTTCTGATCGTCGAGGTTGCTTTCTGATTATATTGTCGCTGTGGCGACAGCTCGGCAACTGCTCCTGCGTTGCTCTACCTCCGACATCCTTGTTGTCGACCCAGAAGGGGCTTTGCGCTAAGCCCCCTCTGGACTTCCCGCGCGCTGCTGTAAAATGTTTTTCTTACTGAACAATAAATTTATTGAGCTAACGTTCAGATAGCACTTCCCTGTGCTAACTGAACTTTGCTTGCTATCCTTGCAAGCAATAGCTGAAATTTATTGTTCATCCAGACATTTTACTAAGCAGGTTTGTACTTTGTTTAAGTTTGGTGATTAATCTCGTTGCATTTGGGTTTGTATTTGTATTCTCAATGTTTGCTATTGCAGTGATCAGGGCGGATTTGAACCATTCTCATTGAAGCGGTTTGAAAATTAACTAACAAAGTGACACTCGACCCGAGACAAGGACGTCGAGGGCTACCGCTGTTCATGGATGATAAATCGGTAGGAATCGAGTGAAACGTTCGTTAATTTTCAAAGGTTTCCGCTGAATTGGGCGCTGAGGGAGTTGAAAGAGGGAAACAAGCGATTTTTCCCTCTTTCGTGCTGCGGCCACCGCCGCAATATGGCTTGAGAAGATCACCAAGCTAGAAAGCATTTTTCCAATAGATTTATCCAGATTAAAATTAAACACCATGCTTGACACTAATTCTTGAACAAAGTTGCTTCTATCAACAAGCGGATTTACGTAAAATACTGACGATAAAATATAGCTTAAAGGTCAACCATGAAACGCGTTGTGTTATATATTTCAGATAAATGCCCACATTGCCGTGAAGCAAAAAAATACCTAGATGATCATGGCATTCAATACCGATTAACCAATGCAAAAATGCAACGTGGCAGAAAAGAGCTTGACGCCATTGGCGCGCGCTCTGTTCCGGTGCTTAAAATTGGCAATGAAGTTATGATAGGCTGGAATCTTAAGAATTTTAAAAAACTCTATGGTGAGCATTAATTAATGGCGCAAATTATAAAGCGCCGGTAAATAATTATATTCTCGCTAAATTGGGCGCTGAGGGAGTTGGAAGAGGGAAACAAGCTATTTTCCCTCTTCCATGATGCTGCCATTGGTGAAATATTGCTAGAATAGATAAATAGTTATGCAGCATTATTTCTTACACTCATTCTAATAGGCGTAGGAAAGGTACTAGGTAAACAAATTACTCACTAGTAGTTTGTGTTTCTTCAGTTAACCGTTTTTCAATTCGCGCTTTATTCTTGGTAAACACCGCCTTATTACGGTCTTCATCTTTAGCAAGTTCTACCGCTTTTGTGTAGTTTTCCAACGCCAGATTTAGTTCACCTTTGGCTTCATATGCATCAGCAAGGCTATCGTAAACATTGGCAGATTCAGGGAAGTGTTTAACGTTGTAGGTAAAAGCTTCGATTGCCCCTTCATAATCTTTCTCTGAAAGTGCATAATAGCCGACATTATTGATAAGTGCTTCGGTTACAGGAACTTCAAAGCCAAATCGTTTACTGATATGTTGATAATGAGAAATGACAGTTGCTAAACCTTCTTTCATCGTTTCAAATGGAAGATGCCAATCGTTCCAAATGTGTTTTAAGCCAAAATACTGACTGCGTAAGCCAGTTGAACCGTGATCTTCATCATCAAATTCTTTGTTAATTAAAGTCAAACCTTTCACTTGGCTTTGCTTAGCGGCATTAAGAAAATTCTCATATGGAGTAATCATGTTTTCGCCTTCGTCGGCCATGGTGACGAACAACGTGCGCCCATTGAAGTCTGTGGTACTAAATTTGTCTTTCGCTAGCGATATTAGTCGTTGATCATCCCACCATAAGCTCGGGCTAACAGCAATATATGCGTTAAATAATTCAGGTTTAGTTAAGAACGCATGAATCGCGAATAGCCCACCAAAAGAGTGACCGCTAAATATTCGATACGGTTGAGTACGGTAGTTTCGTTCGATGTAAGGGATAAGCTCTTGTTCAAAAAATTTTAAAAAGTTATCAGCTCCCCCGGCTGTTTTAAATACTTCTTTATCTTTTTTTGAGCTCAGTACACTCGGAGTAAGATCTCTTGCCCGATCAGTGTTGCCAATACCAACAACAATCATATGTGGTGTACGACCATTTTCAGCAAGAAAATCCACTGAACCGACCGTGTGTTTAAAGTTGTATGGACCATCGGTTAAATAAAGTACCGGATATTTTTTGTTATCACTTTCATAGTTTCTTGGTAAGTGAACTTGAATGGTACGTGTTTCATTGAGTATTTTAGATTCGATCTTTATTGATTGACCGATAGTGAGGTCATTACTCTTTGCTATGGTAAGCGAGGGGAGTATCAGTAAGATTAACATGAATATTCTTGTCATAAATTGCTTTCCTTTTCATATACTATTTTTATATTTACTACGACATTTATCGTAGATTGTTTTTTAGACAATGCCAAGGTTTTTTTGAAAGAGAATGTTATGTAATTAGTTACGGGCAGAGAGATATCGAGATGTCGTTACCTTGAAATTGGCGTACGAGCATTCATTTAGGTTCATAGCTAAGTTTACTATAGGCAACGCTTATCTGATTATGTTTGATTTATTATTTGGCCAAGAGTTTGTATCGCATGTAATCGATGCTCGGTTATTTTGTGAGCAAAGCTTAATCGGATAAAATTGCTAAAAGCGTTTCTACTTGAGAACAAACATCCAGGGGTAATAATAATGCCTTTTGCAAATGACGAGCGGTACAAATCAAGAGCGTTGATCTTGCTTGGGAGCTGAACCCAAAGCGATAAGCCTCCATCAGGCACAGTATAACGCACTGGAAATGGCCAATGCTCTTTGATGGCGAACAATAGTTCATCTCTTTGTCTAAGTAATTGAGGACGATAACCTTGCAGGTGTCGCTCGTAGTGACCTTGGGCTAGAAATTGATTGACCCCTTGTTGCACCGTTTGGCTTGTTGCTAACTGCTGCACAAGTTTAGCCTGCTTTATTTTTTCAATATGCTTGCCACTGATAGCCCAACCAATGCGTAAGTCCCTTGAAAGTGATTTAGATAAAGAGCCACATAAGATGACTTGGCCTTCACGATCACGTGCTGATAATGGTGGCGTTGACTGATGAAAACCTAAGTCACCGTAAACGTCGTCTTCTATAATGGTAAAGTTAAATTTTTTTGCTAGCACGAGCAATTTTTGTTGCGATGAGCTTGGTAATTTTGCACCTGTGGGTGTCGCAAAATTTGGTGTAATGATGCAGGCTTTAATCGGCCATTTTGTTGCCGCTTTAGTTAATTCATCAATATCCATTCCTTGAGTAGGGGAGCTTGTTATTTCAATGATTTTACAACCAAGGTGTTGTAACAATTGCAGGATCCCATAAAAAGCCGGGCTTTCAACCGCAACGGTATCGCCAGGTCTACAAATGCATTGTAAAGATAGATAGAGCGCATTTTGGCAACCAGAGGTAATACAAATATCGTCAGCATTAACTATTAAATCGCGCTTTTTATAATGCAGAGCAATCTGCTCTCGAAGTGATTTCAATCCCGCTGGTGTTGAATAATAAACTGATTTTGAATAAGGCTGTTCACGGTGAGCTCGAGTTAAACATCGGGTCAGTTTTTCCAACGCTTTACTGGGGGGATGGTGTAAACCATATTGTGGACTGATATCAAATGCCGCACTATGTTCCATGATATCTAAAAACAAGTCGGGCATTTTGACTGATTTAGGGGCTAATTGCCGCAATGTTAACGGCTTTTCATTGAGTTTGTTATCAACGTAAGTAACGTAATATCCAGATTTGGGCTTAGCTTCAACAATATGTCTTTGTTCTAATAATTGTAATGCTGTTTGAATCGATATTTTTGAAAGTTTTAGCTGCTGTGCCAATGCACGTATTGAGGGAAGTTTTTCTCCATACTTCCAATAACCAGAGATGATTTTTTGGTTGATATCTGAAGCTACGGATTCATATTTATATTGTTTCACCTGACAACCTTCTTGTATTTCATCTGTCTCTATTATCAATTTTATTACTGTACCTATTGGTGACAGTTTATCGAATTATACTCCTTTATTTATGAATGTGCAGGAGTAATGCAATGACATCCAAATACCTTGATCCTGATAATTTGATAGTACTAAGCAAAGCCAATGAGGCCAAGATCTACATTCGTGAACAATTTGGCTTTTTTCAAAAGCTAAGACGTTATCTATCGACGATATTAATGCTATTTTTTGTCGTTATCCCACTGATTCGCTTCCAAGGACATCAAGCGGTACTCTTCGATGTTGAGCAACAAACGCTGCAACTTTTTTCTTTTGTTCTTTTTCCACAAGACATGGTTATTTTTAGTTTGTTATTTGCTTTTGCAGCATTTGCATTGTTTTACATCAGTAGTTTATATGGACGAGTGTGGTGTGGTTTTGCCTGCCCGCAAACCATTTGGATGCTAATGTTCAATTGGGTAGAGCGTCGTATTGAAGGAAGTGCCAATAAAAGTAAACAACTGGATAAGGCTAACTGGGGTATGAGAAAACTCGCCATTAAGGTGGTAAAACATAGCATTTGGTTGCTGATTTCATTGCTGACTTCACTGGTATTTATCTCTTATTTTGTTCCAGTAGAAGAGCTTTACCTTGAGTTTTTCACCTTTAAATCTTCTCCGATAATTGTTGGCTGGGTATTGTTTTTTATGGTTTGTACGTACCTTAATGCCGGTTGGATAAAAGAGAAAATGTGCCAACACATGTGTCCTTATTCACGTTTTCAATCCTCAATGTTTAACGACGCCACAAAGTTAATCACTTATAACCAAACTCGCGGCGAATCACGTGGTAAACGTAAGCGAAACATTGTAAAACCAAATGAGTTAGGAGATTGTGTTGATTGTAATCTATGTGTTGAAGTATGCCCCGTTGGTATCGATATTAGGGATGGTTTACAGTATGACTGTATCCATTGCGGTTTATGTATTGATGCCTGTAATCAAACGATGGAAAAATTTGGTTATCAAAATAACTTGATCAGTTTTTCTAATAAAGTTGCCGTAAGCACCAAACATCACGTGAGCTATATTGTCACCTTAGCGCTTTTAGCCATGTCTATGGGAGTTTGGGCGGTTAACTGGCAAAGTTTGGAGGTTAATGTGATTCGCGATCGAAATGCTTTATTTCGAATAGATCATCAAGGCAATGTTGAAAATACCTATGTCGTAAAAATTAGAAATAAGGCACCTTTTGCCCAAAACATTTTAATCGAAGCCAATAATTCAGATACTTTCACCTTAGATAAAACGTATCAGGTGTCAATTGCCCCTAAAGAATTGGCAATAATTCCTGTTGTTGCCATTCTTAGCGATAGCAGTGCTAACGGGGTACGAAAACTAACACTTACGATAGTGGCTAGTAATACCGGTGATGTGGTAGATAAACAAGTCAGTTTTTACGTTGGACGTTAAGGTTAGGGGATTGTTTAACTTAATGAGGTAAAATAATCAGTATGATCCTTATAAAAACAGTCGCATATTTGCGACTGTTTTAAGAAGTAAATAGCATGTTTTTTAATTGCTATCTGGTGTTAGATAAGTTTAGCTTAAAATGACGGGTTGAATGCTTGATCATCTGATAAACAATTAGCATTATCTTCCAACGTAAAGCTATAACCCGTAAATTCTTCGAGGGCTTGTACATTTTGTGGTTGATGAATCAACGTTAAAATTTCATCAATATTGGTCTTTAACTTATCGTGTTGTTTGGTGATATCGAGGTAATAATGCAAACGCAACCACTGTATTACGAAAAACTCTCGAAGTTTTTGATCCGCTTTAATTTCGTTATAAAAGCCAACGTGATTTGCTTTGGCTTGTCTTAGGTAAAGTTGCAAGTGATACATATAAGCTGCAGCAGAGTCTTGAGCATTACTTGCTTCAACCCCTTCAACAAATTCACCAACAACACCAACACCAATTAGGCCAGTCAATCCGGCATTAAGCTCAGTTAATACACCTTGCATTTTATATTCACCTAACTGTGCATCGCGTAAATATAAATCATCCCACGTTTTCGTTGCATCACCTTGAATTAACGATAATATTTCATTGCGCGGGAAACCGTCACCGACAGAAATCTCGGGTTGCCATTGCTCATTAATAAACGCTGAAATATAGTTATTCCAATCGCTGCGGCTTGCGTCGAGATCATACATGTGAGTTTCTTCATGTATTGCGACCATTAACGATTCTGCGAGCTTGTTGAAACTTTCCTTTTTTACAAATTGATCAAAGTATTGATCATTTTGTTGTGCGGTTACTAACTTTACACCACTAGGCCAACGCAGTTGATAAATATCTTTTATGGTTTGTAGCCAGTTATTGCCAGTAAAGTTAGCTTTTACTTGGCTAAGACTCGCGGTAAAGTTTACATCTTCCGAATAACAATAACCTGTTGCTGGCGGATTGTCGTCATCATCATTGTCATCGATTACATAATTGGCAACTAAACTAACGTTGTCATAATCAAGGTAGCCATTCAGGCCAATGTGATATGTTCCAGCACTGGGGCTCTCAAAATTACATTGTTCACTATTACCATTACGATAAGGGCGACAATCCCAATTGTTTTTGTCAGGTTGGTTTGCAAATCGAACATAAAGATCAGCATCACCAGAACCACCTTCCATAATAACGTTAGCAGATAGCGCGTTCTCTGGAACATCGAAGGTAAAATATTGCCAATTACCCCGTTGGTCGCCAAGTGAATCTACCGTTTGACCATTTTCTAATTCGTTTGAACGAGGCTCATTTTCTTCATCATAGCTCACAGACAATTGAACATTACTAAAACTGCGGTATCCACGAATGCTAACGAAGTAGTTACCGGGACTAGGAGTATCAACACGGCAAGATTCATCATTACCATCTGCATAAGGGCGACAATCCCAGTCATTTAGTGTCGGTTCTTGATTGAATCTTAAATAAAGATCTCCATCGCCTGATCCTCCTTGGGTGGTCACTAAAAGGTCAGTTGCCCACGCTGGAAGCGCAATGGAATAGTGCTGCCATTCACCTTGGCCACCAGAGACCGTTATCGTCGTATTGTTACTCAGATCTGGCGATAGGCTTTGAGTAAGTTGCGTGAGCCCTTGCTCACTTGATAAGACCGAGTGAGCAACTTCATCACTAGCATGTGCATTGACACTAACAGCTAAGGCGACAAGGCCGAGTGTCCTCGAAAAGGACAAATTATCCTTTGTTTTGGGTACGTAAATCATATTCTCTCCATTTTCTTTAGTTATTTTGTTTTTTAGAGCAAGATTTCTTAAACAAAGAAAAGATCGATGCTCGTAAATGTAGAATAAAATATATTTTAAAAAAAAGTGTTTTTATGGTGAATTAATTGTCATTTAAGTGTAAAAAAAGTGTTACGTAGGTTTGGCGTGCTTGAAAAATATGTATAAAAAAGTTATCTACGGCGAGACTTTTTAGATAGGTCGTAAAACGGTAGTTAAGTCGAAGTTATAAAGCATTGCTTAAGTTATAATATGGAGGTTTTTAAGGTCAGTTATCTAATGCTTTAAGCTTGATAGTTAATATCTGATGGTGTTGGTTTAGCACTTGTTGGGTTTCTTTTATTCATGCTTTAATTTGCTCGATGAGCATAGCGACAAAAATCTAATCGTTTTTCCTTTAAATTATCCTACATTTTTCGGCACTCGTTCTAAAAGTGTGTCAACAATATTTACTAGATGGAGGAATCTTTTATTCAAATGCTTGTATTGATATCGACACCTTGATGCAATAGCCGTCTCCGTGTTATTTGACTTTTTTTCAAGTGTTTAAACCATCTAAGTCGATAATTGATGTCATATTAATTGTCTGCATGTTCCAACCAACTCTAAAATTACTCACTTTATTATGGTGTAAAGTGACTGACTTCTTGCCAGTGAGTACCACGGTAGTTATCAGTGATGTGTAAATTGTTATTTAGCCAGAATTGCTGTCGGTTAAACATAAATTCTGGTCGGTATTCTTGTGCTAGGCTCGCTAAAGGGTAGTGGTTCCAGTTGTTATATTTTCGCTTGCTGGTAGCTTCTAAGATGAATTCTTTATCATCAATTATTGCTACTACCCATGCATGACCACCACCCTTATAGGAACCGGCAACAACTCTAGCATCGATACCTTCAGCGATAAGCCAATCCGCTAAGATTAATGCATGATCTTCACAGTCCCCCCTGGGTGTCACATACGCTTGCGCCGAATTTTGCCACATTTCAGGAACGCCATATTGCAAGTCATCAGTTTGATAAGTTTTTAATTGGGCGATGGCATAAAGAGGTAGCCACTTGTTTTCAACGGCAAATGGTCGGAAGCCAACTAAATAGCTGTTGGCAAAATGATGCTGCCAATCGATACCTAAAGCACTTAGGGAAATGGTTTTTCCTGCAGAATCTCGCCATTTTAAAATGTAAGAAGATCGCTCAGGGTATCCTTTACTGTACCTCTCGACAATTTCATGCATTTTGCTCTCTGACAATGATGAGTTATCGGTCAGTGCCGTGATCTTTCCTCGTTGAAAACGATTGCTAGTAAAGCGACTGCTGATATTTTTTTGTGCATGCTGAGATTTCCACAATAGTCGCTGATCGAAATCATTATTAGCTGTTGGCTTGTCATATTTCGCAATAATGAAAACGGAGAAAAGTGTGGCAAAAAATAGCAATTTCTTCATGGATTAGGATTGCAAACCAAAACTAATAATTAACGCAACAAAAAGCATAATGGAAGACGCAAAGATCGCTACCGCAATGTTATTATTCTTGAGCTCTTGTTGAATATCGACATTTTTTAAAAGCTTCTTATCAATAACCACTAGAGCGAAAACTGCGACGAGAAGTGAAATAAAAGTATAGGCGAGGTTAATCAGTAAGTTAATCAGGCTTGCACTGAGAAAATCGAATTCCATGGTTGTCCTTAAGTTTGAGTTTTCAACACTATATCGAAAGTCTTCGGTTTTGTGAATTTTTTGTAAATTGAATGCTGGTATACACGTATCACTGAGTGTATGCTCTGCAATCAACATTCAACCATAACACTATCGGTTATCATCAGGTGTTTTGGCTCATGATACTTTTTTGCTTGTAACGATTTTTGCTAATGGAACAGCTGTATACTTTTCAAATTATCCCTTGGGTTGCTTTGGCGATAACCTTAATCTCTTTATTATTCAATCGTAGTATTTGGCCAATATTACTTGTGGTCTGTCTAGGAAGTGCTTTTGCCTTTGACGCGATTGAATTGTCGGGCTTTCTTATTCTCAGTGGGCTATTTGTCTTGGCCTACATTGGAAGAATCACACAGTTAACCTTTTTAAGACGGATAATTGTTGCTGTTATCATATTGGCCTGTATTCTTTTGGCTGCTCATCTACTCCCAGGATTTAATAACCTTTTACTATTGGAAGGCACCTACAAAGGTTCAAAAAGTAGTGCTTATACCATGTATTTAAATATTGATAAGCCATTATTAGTATTTGTGCTACTAACGTTATTTCCTACGATATTAAAAACAAACACTGCGCAATACCAAGATTGTTTCAGTAACTCCTTGAAAATCAGTGTACTGGTCGGGTTAACTACCATGATTTTTACGTTGGCATTACTGCTAAATTTAATTACCGTTGAGGTTGGTATTCCTGCTTGGTGGTGGATATTTTTACTTAACAATTTGCTATTAACTTGTGTTGCAGAAGAAGTGTTCTTTAGAGGTTTATTGCTTAATCGGTTATCTGAAGTTACTCAGCCTATCTTAGCGTTAGCCATTAGCAGTGTGCTTTTTGGCGTTGCGCATTTTGGTGGTGGTATCGCTTACGTTTTAGTCGCAACGTTAGCGGGTATGCTTTATGGTCTTGTTTATCAACTATCCGGAAAACTGGTATATGCGATATTAAGTCATTTTGTGGTAAATGCTATTCATTTTCTCTTTTTTACCTATCCGCTCGCTGTTTAAATAAGTAAAAATAAATATATTTTTTAATTACTGTAATGTTTTTGCATTTTGGAGGACTGTTAATATACTGTTTATTTTAAAAAGAGGTCTACATGGAGTTTCAAACCCAAGCCCCAAGAACGCCTAAAGAGCGTATCGTTGCTATTGATGTTATCAGAGGTGTTGCTTTGCTGGGTATTTTGATTATGAATATCCAAGCATTTTCAATGATTTTTGCTGCGTATAGTAACCCAACTGCCTACGGTGATTTAACCGGAGTAAACTACTACGTTTACTACTTTTCTCATATCTTTGCTAATCAAAAATTTATGACTATTTTTTCATTGTTGTTTGGCTGTTCCATTATGCTGATGGCCGACAATATCATAAAAAAAGGTGGTAGCCCTGGTAAAACTCATTATAAGCGGATGTTTATTTTGGCAATGTTTGGTATAGCTCACGCTTATTTACTCTGGTTTGGTGATATTTTATTACCTTATGCGATTGCTGGCATGATTGCTTATACGGCTAGAAATCTGTCGGTTAAAAAGTTGATGATTGTCGGATTTATTTTAATTTCGATCACCTCGCTAATGATGTGGGCTTATGGAATTTTATTGCCGGATTTGGAAGCGAAAGATATTGAAGCGATGAAGGTAATGTGGGCGCCTAGTGCTGAAGCGGTTCAGCAGAATCTTTCGAGTAATCTATCATCATGGATTGGCCAGATGGATACTCGACATTTGATGGCGAGCAAAATGCATACAAACCTCTTTTTTTATTTGTTCAGAATAGTCGGTTTAATGATGGTTGGAATGGCGTTATATAAAATGGACTTTTTTGGTAAACGATTCACCAACAAAACACTGTGGATCAGCGGTGCGGTAAGTATCATTATTGCTGTCGTGGCGATAGATATTGAATTAACCGAAAACTTTGTACAAAACTGGCAATTTGAACAAATGTTTTTGGGTACTCAGTTTAATTACTGGGGAAGTATTTTGATGGCCTATGGTTATATGTGCTTGTTAATGATATTTGCGCGTTCAACGATTTTGGCAAGTGTTAAAGGTGCCCTGGCTAATGTTGGTCGTATGGCGCTGAGCAATTATTTAATGCACACAATCATTTGTGGTTTTATTTTTTACGGCTGGGGACTGGGTTACTACGGTAGCTTTGAACGCATCGAACAACTTGGTGTCGTTGTTGGTATCTGGGTTTTCCAACTGTTCTTTTCAACATTTTGGATGAATCGTTTTAGATTCGGCCCATTTGAGTGGTTATGGCGAACCTTAACTTACGGTCAAATGCCTCAGTTAAAAAAGAGCGCAGTAACTGCATAGTTACCGAGTGAGAACTGCTTAGTAATTAAAGAGCGTCTATGACGCTCTTTTACTTTTAAAATATTAGATACTTCTTTTGCACTTTTGAGTGGAATATCATTGATTTTTGCTTACCCGTCATATACTGCTTTCACACCACATAACACATACCCATTATCCCCAAAAATATCCTATTAACTAAACTATCCCTGTACTCAAATAAGTAATCTGTTCCCGATTTGAGGAAATCGGTATCAGCTTAAATTTATCCATACGCTAGTAAATTATAAATAATGTAATTTTTATCAATGAGTTAGGTGTTTTTTAAGGGTGGCGTAAAAGTTGCTGTAACTAGTGGACACGATACTCATTTTAATAAGAAACTCAAGAGGAAGTTATGGTTAAATCCCCAATATTTGCATGCAGCTTATTAAGTGCAGCGTTATCCTTTACCCTTTGTGCGCAATCGTTAGAAAATAATTTTACTAAAGCCAACTATGGTCAACTTTTTCAAGAAGTTAGTGAGTCATTAGTCAAAGGTTTTGTTATCCCTGAAGTTGCGCCAAAGTATAAAATGGCGTTAGAGCAATGCATAAAGGAAGACTGTCTGGCCAATGTTAGTGATGAGAAATCGGCATCAAAAGCAATCACTAACATGTTACAGGCAGTCTATCCTGATAAACACCTAAAAGTGTTTGCGCCGGGGGAGAAACAGAAACGTAAAAAGCGAAAAAGCAATCACGAAAGTGGCAATGGGCATCAACAACAAAACACAAGTGGGCTTATTTCGGCAAAAGTGCTAGCGGACAATATAGGGTACTTAAAGCTTGGATCGTTTCCCGGGACACCGGAGTCGATTGCCGCTATTCATGATGCGATGAAAGCAATGAAAGATACCAATGCTATTGTGTTTGATATTCAAAACCATCGAGGTGGAAGCCCCGAAGATATTAATGAAATTACTAGCTTTTTATTTAGTGAACCGACGCATATGGTAACGACGTTTTCACCTCATATGAATGATGGTAAAAGAACGAAAAAAATAAGTACACCGAATGAGTTTGCTACTTTTTATAAAGATAAACCTGTTTACTTGTTAGTCAGTGAAGAAACATACTCAGCAGGAGAACATTTCGCGATGTCGATGAAGGCGACTGGTCGGGGAATTCTGATTGGTAATACCACCGCAGGGTATGGTCATTGGGGTGGGATTGCGCAATTAACTGATGGTTATTCGCTATTTTTACCTATGGGAGGTACATTCCATCCGGTTAATGGATTAGGATGGGAAGGCATCGGGATCACTCCTGACATTGAAGTTAGTAAGGAAGAAAGCTTAGCCTTTACGCTCGATCGCATTAGAGCGTTGATGTAATTGCTAAATATGGTGTTTATCCCCCATTAGCCATGTGTGTGAGGGGGATTAAAACAGCTCATTACCTGACTTTTGTCCTTTCAATAACAAATCTAGATTCGACAATGTTGTTTTAGCGATGGTTTCCATCGCTTCTTGTGTAAAAAAGCCTTGATGACCGGTAATTAAAACATTAGGAAAAGAGACTAATCGCTCGAAAATATCGTCTTGAATAATCGTGTTAGAGTGATCTTCAAAGAAAATATCGCTTTCTAATTCATAAACATCTAAACCAAGCAGAGCGAGCTTTTGACGTTTTAAGCTATTGATGAGTGCTTGGCTATCAATCAGAGCGCCGCGACTGGTATTTATTAGCATTACGCCACTTTTCATCTTATCGATAGCGGCTTGATTGATCAGGTGATGGGTTTGTGGGGTAAGAGGACAATGCAGACTGACAATATCACTTAAGCGTAGTAATTCGTCTAAGCTCACGTACGTTGCCCCAACAGCCTTTACTTGTTCACTCTCTATTGGATCGCAACAAATGATTTGACAACCAAAGCCTGCGAGGATTTTTATTGTTGCCAAACCGATACGACCCGTACCGATAATGCCAACAATTTTTTTGTGTAAGTTAAACCCCATCAGTCCTTGCAAAGAAAAATTTCCTTCTCTCACTCGGTTATAAGCTTTGTGAAATTTACGATTGAGTGTCAGCATTAAGCCGATGGTGTGTTCAGCAACCGCCTCTGGTGAATACTCTGGTACCCGACAAATTTCAAACCCTAGAGACTGAGCAACTTTGATATTGATATTGTTAAAGCCAGCGCAACGCAATGCGATGATTGATATTCCCATTGTTTTTAGTAAGTTAAGAACAGCTTCACTGGCATCATCATTAACGAAAATACACAGTGCGTCGTGTCCTTTGGCCAGTTCAACTGTTTCAATGGAAAGCTTTGCTTCAATAAACGAAAATTGTAAATCTGCACCGTTATTAAAGCGTTGCAAATATTCAATATCATAGCTTTTACTACTATAGACAGCGATTTTATTCATAGGTCAGCCTCCTTTATATCGGGAATTTCTTAGTTAAAATCCTCTGAAGAAAATCCGTTTTAAACTAAATTTGTTAAGCGTTTTTTCCATCATCTCTAAATCAGAAACTCTGTCATTTAACGCCTGAGTTTTTAGCTCTTGTGAAACGAGTTTGTTATCTTGTTGTTTATCAAGACCACCACTGGCGATAAAGTTACGCATGCTTTGTAATTCTCCTTTATCTAACCAAATACCACAATGGATGCAAGAATCGATTAACACGCCAGATATCGATTTGAAATTGCGTCTAGTCATGATTTTTTGACAATTGGCACAAGGAAGATATCCTTCGCTTTTTGGTAATGCGGGGCGAACGTAATTGGGATCGCTGGCTTCGTCTTTATAGACATCAAACTCTGTCGTCAGAACAGCAAACTCGTTGGGTTGAAGCCAGATTCCATGACACTTTTGACAATTGTCGAGTTCAAAACCTCGGTAATGATGTTTTTCAAGAGGGATCTGACAGCGAGGGCATCGTTTATCACGTTCGTTTTGGATCACTTCCATCGTTCCATTACACATAGTGCAATGTACCGCTTTACCTTTAACGATATGTTGGCAAGAGAGACATTTTGACTCAACCATCAACTTACTCCATTAAGAACGCTTGCAAGGTATAATTATACAACCAATATAGTCGGCTAACCACAGTGTTTTTAGTTAACGTGAGTTGCCCAAACGCAATAAAGAAACGCGTAAAGTAATGAACTCTTAAACAACCTAATTTAGTTACAACGAGTTAGGAATTGGTCGTTAATTGTATCAGCAACTTTTACATATTATTACCGCTCGTAATGATAGCAACCTGTCAGCGTAGATTCCCCCTTATAAGGAATAGAACTTGCGTAAACATCAAAGTTAACTCAGACATTAAAACACTTTTAATGCCATTAATAAGGATTGTTAAGATGAAAATGGCATGGTTAAAAAAATCAAAACTCTACTTTCAATTTCTTTGCTATCACTTGCTTTAAATGTGATAGCTGGCCTTATAACACAAACTTTAGGTAACTGAGCATCGAGGCTTTCTGATGGAGATATCGTCACTTTTGCAGGCAGTATTTTTTCAATTCAGTCGGGTCAGTCTGCGCCTTTTGACTCGAGAATTGGCCACGAAATACTCTCTGAATCAGATACTGTTACATGGTTATTCTACTTCGGTTTGATAACCGATACCATTACTAGTGCAAGTTTTACATTTGCTATCTAGGATCATGATACTAGTGCCTCAGGTAGTCAGTTAGATAGCTTTGCATTTGATGGAGTAGATTTGACTAATGCGTTAGATCAACTATTTGAAGCTGATGGTGGTTCATTAGATGCACAGTACAAGAAATACACTTTTGATTTGGACAGTAGTTTTTTCTCTTTGCTCACCGATGGCATATTTGCGGTAGAGTTAAATATTGGCGGTTCAGGTTTATTGACTAATGGGTTAACCAAAGACGTTAGTGAATCGAATTTAAATGCCTACCATTTAATTGCGTCAAACTTAACAATTACAACGCTAGACGCAAGCACTCCTCCTACGTCAGTTCCAGAACCAAGCTCAATACGATTATTGTTAATTGGCTTGTTCACTTTGCACTCTCGTAAGCTTAAACGCTAGTTCGTTTTTCAGCGATAAGATACAACATGTAGCTGTTAGATTGCCACCTAATGGCTTCTTTTCATATGTATTGGAAATATCAGTTCACAATCACACAACATTAAGAGGTAAACTCATGGAAGGATATATTGCTCAGAATCAATCATTGTTTTCGATTATTGGTACGATATATGGGGGGACGGACGTATAGCTTTTGCCTTACCCGATTTACGCGGTAGCACGCCTATACGCTCAGGGGATGGCCCTAACTTATCACCGGTGAGAATTGGCCAACGAGGATGGAAAGAAACTTATAGTTTGACTGAAGCCCATATGCCTGGGCATGTTCACGAAGTTTCTTCACAACTCAAATGTGTCTCAAAGATGGGGAACATGGCAACGCCTGTAGCAAATTATATTGCAATTGAAGCAGGGAGCAGCACGGTAGGCTTTTCCAATGAAACTCCTGATACGTTAATGGGGCAGGATTCGATATCAAATAGCGAACAAGTTAAAGGGCAGGGAGCACCAATCGATAACAGGCAATCTTATTTAGCATTGCATTATATTATTTGTATTGCAGGTATATTTCCTCCTCGTAATTAATGACCTAACAAAGCGATAACAATGTGCTCTTATTTAGAACCCACTATAAGCCCAATTTAGCCAGTACAAATTGGGCTTATTACTTATCATTTAAAGAATATTTGCCTGATAAAAGGCATTCATCACCTTTGGTGAAATATTATTATTGCGGTGGTGGCCAATAATACGCTTTATCGCTAAATCTTCACTGCGGATAAACTCGATAAATTCTTTTTCCACTTGCGCCATGTGGCGGGTAATGGTGTTATCTCGAGGGACTTCTAAAAAGTCTCCTTCATAAATGATTTGGCTCTTTTCAAAGTAAGCAAGACTTTGCTCCTTAGTGTGTGAGCTTTCAAGCACATAGTATGTGACCCTGTTGACGCTCTAACGCATGATGTATTGCTCTTTCTTGAACAGAACGAAGTTGAAAATAACATTACCGTGTTAAATTATTTTGTTTAAACGATAGATATACGCATTATCCAGATCTAATTCGGCGATTCATTTGATAACAGCCGCACTCGGGTTTCGATCATCATACGCTTGGTAAGGAGCCTCTATCGCACAATAGTAACCAGTATTAAATTTATTGTAATTTGCGCTTTTCGTCTAATGTGCTTTTAATGTAGTAAGGAGTTGATTGTTATCTTTTGCAAATACTAGTTGGCAAAAACCTAAAGTGTTAAAAAATTGATGCTAATATCTTATATTTATAAGAAAAATTTGATTAATGATTGTTTAAGCAATAAGGCGGATTGTGAAAATGCTGAATATCACAAAGTGGAAGGGAAATGCTTTCAATGAAGTTTAGTATGACAGAAAAGAAAAGCGACCCTAAGGCCGCTTTGATTTTCTAAATTGAGTCATAAATACTCTTAAAATGAGTAGTTAATGCCCGCGTAGAAGGCTCTTCCAAGTAAAGAGTAGTTAATTCTTCCCCAACTTGTATACGGGTGGTCTAAAAACGTTTCATCAGTAACATTATTTATACCAGCGTAAACATTAGCCTTAGGTGTTAAATTGTAACCTACCCAAAGATTATGAATAATGGAGTTCTGTAGTGTTTGCTGCTCGTAGCGATCAGGGTTTAAGTCGATACCTATTTGCCCACCTTGGGTAAACTTAGTCGTCCAACGAATGGATAGGTCATCTAATGAATAGGTAGCGCGTAAATCTGATTTCCACTTAGGCGCCCAATAAGCTCCTAATCTTTCAGTAGTTAAAGGCTTTCCTTCAACATAATCGTACTCAGTATATGAGTTTTCTAACTGTCGTGTTAAACCCAATGCCAATGAAAATGTACCCGCTAAGTCAAAGCTTTTCGCCATGTCGATTGCATAGTCAGCTTCAACGTCGACACCACGACGCTTAGAGTTGTCGGCATTTAAGAAGGTGTCAACAACGGATAAAACATCGCCATTGTCATCTCTGTCGATTAAACCACAAAATTCATTGTCGATACTTTCTAAATCAACACAGTTACTAAGTACACTGCTGGCACCGAAACTCACAATCATATCATCAAGGTCGATATCGTAATAATCAACTGATAACCTTAGATTGTCTATGTAAGTTGGTTGAAATACAATACCCGCGGTGAATGTAGTTGCCGTTTCTTCGCGAAGGTTGGTGTTACCTGAACTGATAACCTTGCCTCGCTTTCCTTTTAGGTTTGAATCCCAGTCTTCATCAATACCTAATGCTTGACAGTTTGCTTTTCTTCGGCCATCCGATGGACCACCTTTGATTTGATCTGAATCACAAGGATCGGTTAAGTCTGAATAGCCAATTGACAGTCCAGCAAACATTTCACCTAATTGAGGTGCTCTAACAGCTCGTGAGTAGGTTGTTCTGAATCTAAAGTCGTCGTTAATAGCCCAGTTAACCCCTAACTTTGAACTACTAAAACTGGCAGATTCAGTTGAGTACTTCGCGTAACGTAATGCACCTTCAATTTCTAAGCTTTTTGCAAAACTTACATCAGAAACTACCGGAATCAAGAACTCGCCGTATACTTCTTTGATATTGCGGCTAGCGTTATCAATTCCTGTTTTTTGTGACGCCAATTTGCCAGAAGACCATAATTCAGATGGTTGATAGTCTAGTTTCTCATAGCGTACTTCTACACCAGCACTCACCTGAATGCCACCAGCGGGTAATTCATAGACCTCACCAGAAAGGTTAGCAGCAAAACCATGCCCTACAACGTCGGTGAATGTTTTGTGATCAGCTAGTATGTAATCATTCACTTCTTGAGAAGCTGGCTCGAATGGACTAAAGCTTGGACAACTGTTGTCTTCTACACATGGTCCGATTAAGGTAAAGTTGCTGCTATCAAATCGATCGTTTCTTAATGCGTTTTGTATAGCGAGTTCACCTTTTGTAAACCCCGTTGTGACATATACATCCCACATCCAGTTGTCATTTAAATCGCCTTCGAGCGTTAAACTTGTCGAAAAATATTCACGCTCATTTTTATGTCCACGTCCACCCGCTTCATCAAAGGTGTAAGGAATTAATATCCAACTATCACCATAGGCATCCAATGTGTCTTGAACCGCTGTAGGGATGGCAATACCATTTGAGTTAAGTTGATCTACTGTTTGCCATGTGTCCCAAACAAAAGAAGGATCGATTTCATCTTCAGATTTTGTTCGAGAATACATAACGTCTACGGCCATCGATACAGTATCAAAGTCGTAGCCTAAGCGAGCGTAAGCGTTAGTTCTGTCATAAGGATTACGAGCCATCCCCCAATTCAACGGATCAAAGCCACTGCCGTCGAGCGCTAACCAGTCATCTTGAATGTTGCTTGCAGGCGTGCGAAGACTAGCTTGGCCGTCAGTTAACTGGAACCAGTCTGCACCGCCAGTTTCTCCATTCCAAACACCGAACATGTTTTCGGTTGCGCCAAATGAAGGGAAGGTTAACCCTGTTGCTATAATTTGGTCTGGAATGCCATCATTAGGACCAGTGTCATCTGGATTTGGAATGTATCTTACTGTATTCGCTGAGCCAGGACGATCTTTGAAATAAAGAGCTTCTTGTTCAAAATAGTCTACTGACATTGAAAAGTTACCACGACCTTCATTAAAGTTTAGGCCATGAGTTAATGTTACCGAGCGGCTTGCTGCTCCGCCGGCATCTGTTCCGCCTAATTGTGAGCGAACAGAAGTACCTTCAAAGTCTTTTTTCAAGATAAAGTTAACAACACCTGCAACGGCATCTGAGCCATAAACGGCTGAGCCGCCACCAGTTAATACTTCTACTCGTTCAACGAGTTCCGATGGGATAACCCCGATATCGGTTAGCATAATGTTTGCGTCATTGGTAATTGAAACAGGGCGTTTTCCATTCACCAAGTTTAGTGTACGAGTTGGGCCCAAATCACGTAAATCTGGCGCGTTAATACCTGAATTACCAAAAGAATAGTTTCCGTCTGTTGCGTCAAAGCCTTTACCAAATTGCGGCATGGTTGACAACAAATCATTCATATTTAGTGCGCCAGTCATCTTGATCGATTCAGCGCTTATCACCGTAGTTGGGCTTGGAGCATCGAATGTTGTTCGCGTTAATCGGGAGCCAGTTACTTCGATCTTTTCTATTTGCTGCTCTATTTCCTTTTTATTTTGCGTTTCTTCTGCTAAAACGCTAGGCGAGCATAATGCTGCACTGATCGCCAGTGATAACATTGTTTTGCGAACTGTTGTTGTATTATTCTCAGCGTAAATATTCATGAGAAGCCTCTTTTTGTATAAGTGTATAATTTATCCTTTCAATGGCTAGTATATTGTATACTTTATTTTGATTTCAATAAAAAGTTTTTTGATAAGTGTAATAGGGGACCGCTGATTTCATTAAACAAAAATAAATCAAAGGGTTATAGACAGAAATTTTATGCTTTTAACGTAATGTTGTGCTTTCGCTCGTAATTAGGGGAGATACTATTTACACCAACTAAAAAGTTTAAAGCTTTTGCAGCGCAAGATGAATTATTCATACTTTTCAGTAATCGAAAACTCACTGGATGTGAAGCACTTAAATAAATTAATCAGTCTTTTTTAAGCGCTTTTTCGATTGTTAATGATGTTTTTAACCTATTGGGTAATAAAAGTGCGCTTTAAACTTAACTTAGATTAATATTGATAGCGGATTGCTGGCTTGGTAAATTGTCACGTAGTAAGCTTTAAGTTGTTAAAATTGCTATTTACGTTGGAGAGCCGATTAATGGAAGCCCATGGGCACATAGAAATACAATGGCATAATAATATTGTGAGTGTAACTACGCATGGCCCCTTTAATGTCGAAGGCATTTCGCTCGCCTATCAGCAACTGATCGAAAACATTGAAATGAAAAACTTAAGCCATTGGTATCGAATCGATTATTTGGATGCTGAGACACTAGGATCACCTAAAGTGATGCGAATAATTGCACGTTCATATAAGTGGTCTTTTACTGATCAGGCATGTCAAGCAATGGCGCTTTCTTGTGCAACCCCAATGCAACTTCAAATGATCAACCAGTATATCCAGCAAACGAATTACCCTATGGAAGCGTTTCAAGATAAAGAGGCCGCTACGGCATATATCGAAGCGTTAGCCAAGGGATGTTAATACTGATTTAAAACTCTGGCCTCACCCCTTACTTAAACCTCAACCCCAGTCTTAACGAAAAGAGCAATGGCTTATTTTGTTGCTTAAGGTAATAACATTCGCTCATTTATACTTAACGCCTTTGCAAATAAATCCAATTAATCAAATTAGGTAGTTTACCAATTTGATTTAATCGGTAACTCTACAGAAAATAAAATGACAAAGCGTTAATCTTTTTATCGATAATGTCCGTAGTAAACAACAAAAAAGGAGGTCGTTGTGGTTAGATTTTATACTGTCGCTGTTTTCGTCATTGTATTTTTTATTTCAGGTTGTTCGACAACCTACCCAAATCGCACGCCATTTGGTGAAGTTTTTCCTACCGTGTCAGGGCAAAACTTAGAAAAAGAGCGTGTTGAACTGCCAAGAGATATAAAAACAGATGCCACATTATTACTGATTGGTTATGTGCAAGATGCTCAATTTGATATTGATCGTTGGTTGATTGCACTTGATATGACCGAAACCAATGTACCTACTTATGAAATTCCAACAATAGGTGGCATGTTTCCTCGAATGTTTAAAACTTATATTGATAATGGAATGCGTAAAGGGATTCCAAAGCCTCTGTGGAAAGGTGTAATTACGGTTTATGAGGGTGCTGAAAAAATCCTCCAATTAACAGGTAATGAAAACCCCAATAATGCTCGCGTATTGCTGCTAGGAGAGCAGGGAAAGGTGATTTATTTTTATGATCAAGGCTTTGCGGTTGAAGCATTAAAAAAACTTAGAAAGGTGATTGCTGATGTTAAGTCGTCCTAAATTTTTCTTCTTAGATTTACTCGGAAAAACCTTACTATTGCTATCGAGCGTTATGCTATTTTCAGTTAATGCAGAGCAGCGTTCATCGTCTGCGTCAAATGCAAAAAATACTGGTTTTTTATATGGGATAGGTGTAAGTGTTGAACGCGAAATCTATTACGGTTATGGTAATCGCGTCATACCTATTCCAGTGCTTGGTTACCAGGGGGAAAACTTATCTGTTTTAGGACCATTTATAAATTATAAACTCTCTCAACGTGATAACCTGTCATTTTCAGTCAGCCTTTCACCCCGTTTTCAAGGGTTTGATGAAGATGATAGTTGGATTTTTGATGGTATGGCATCGCGCAAGTTTTCATTTGATGGTGGTGTCGCTGTCGATTTTGATAGCGAGAATTTCAAGGCTAGGTTGAGTGCGAAAACCGACATTTTAGGACGCCACAACGGTAACGAATTTGAATTACGATTAGCAAAAACGTTTAGCGTCGGCCCCATTTTTATTGAACCTTCCGCTTTGATAAATTATTTAGATGATAAGCTCATCGATTACTATTACGGTGTTCGTGATGCTGAAGAAACTAATAGCCGGTCAAGATATCAAGGAAGTGCAACGACTAATTATTCGCTGGGTTTATCTATTTCTACCCCCATTTTTTTCAATGGCTTTACACGATTTAATATTGAACATCAGTGGTACGGCACAGGAATATCAAACAGCCCCTTAGTTGAACGTGATCGCTCATGGGGTGTCAGGTTAATATATAGTCGCTACTTTTAAAGCCCATTGTTAAAAAGCCGACAAATAAAGTTAACCAAGCGGCAGGGCGTCACTGTCGCAATTTATTCTTAAAATTGCCATGTAATTGTCATACTGATTATTTTTAATAACAAGGTTTATAACAGAAATTGGAGCTAGCAATGCGCTATATTCCTAAAGCCTTGTTCAATCGCCAACCATTGTCGATTCACTACTCAGCCGATCTCATCGCCAAAGCGTCGGTGACGCCTAATGATAATGGCTGCCAAATCTATTTGATGAACAAACTCAGTCAGCTTGGCTTTGACTGTCAGCAGTTTTCGATTAATGGTGTTTCCAACACCATTGCAAGTATTGGTAAAGGCCCACGCACAATTGCTTTTGCTGGTCATACAGATGTTGTCACACCTGGCAATGAAGCGCTTTGGCAGACACCGCCTTTTAAGCCAACGATTATCAATGATGAGTTGATCGGCAGAGGCGCGGCTGATATGAAAACTGGGATAGCGGCAATGTTAGCGGCGATCGAGACTCACATTGCTGATGGCAAGGCAATTAATCAACGCTTCATGTGGTTGATTACCAGCGATGAAGAAGGTGAAGCTGAATTTGGTAGTAAATGGATTGCAAATTATTTACAAGAGCAAGGTATTGACTTGGATATGTGTATTGTTGGTGAACCAAGTTCAGTTTATACAACAGGTGATGCCATTAAAGTTGGAAGACGAGGCTCATTAACCTGTTATGTTGATGTCAAGGGGAAACAAGGTCATGTTGCTTATCCAGATTATGCGTTGAATGCAATTCATAAAACACAAGCGTTATTAACAGCTTTGTTGTCAATTAAATGGGATCAAGGTAGTCGAGATTTTCCAGGTACCTCATTGCAAGTCACTCATATTAATTCGGGCACGTTTACCGATAATTTAGTGCCTAGTGAATGTAAGCTCTGTTTTAATATTCGCTATAGTGCGAAGTGGACGCAAAAATCGTTAATTGCTCATTTAAAACGAGTGATCCAAGCGGTTGACCAACAATTTGAATTAACGTGGGATCGTCCGTGTGAGCCTTATTTAACCCAAAATATTGAGCATAGCCAATTAATAAAGGCTGCTGAGCAAGCGATTGTTAAAGAAATAGGTAAATTCCCCGTACTGTCTACTTCTGGCGGAACATCTGATGGCCGTTTTTTCTGCACTGAAACAACCGAGGTGGTAGAGTTGGGAGTGCCTAATACAACGATTCATCAAGTTAATGAGCGGGTTGCTTGCGAAGATATCGCGCGTTTAGAGCGCATTTATACCGATATGCTAACAGACCTTCTTAGTTAGCTGTAGGTTTCCAGTAAAATGCACGATAAAAAGCCCTAATACCTCCTCATGTTTAATCGCTTTTGATTTTTAAGCGAAGTCTGAAGGATAAAAAGCATAAGTAGCAATGAGTGATCACTGCCGGGGTTTTTGGCACAGAGGCTATTTTGCTGATTCGCTGGGGTATTAATGAAAGCGAGTTACTCTCTTCGGCATCAGGACAAACAATTAAAAATGAAATATCGGAGGCTGCTCAACTGGTTAGGCTAACCTAGCCCCCCTCTTGTTTATAAGGCTATTGTAAAGCCACCTTCGTCTGAAGGTGGCCTTTTTACTTATCCTGCTGGATAAATGTAATTTGCTTGTAAGCCTAATGGAATGCCAAGCATCCAGTAAATCAATAGAAATGCACTCCAGCCAATCAAGAATGCGATAGAGTAGGGAAGCATCATTGCGATCAGTGTTCCAATACCGGTCGATTTGACATACTTTTGGCAGTAAACCACAACCAGCGGGAAATAAGGCATCAATGGCGTAATAATATTTGAACCTGAATCACCTACACGATAAGCCGCTTGAGTAAGGTCTGGCGAGATCCCTAGCTGCATTAACATCGGCACAAAAATAGGTCCAAGCAATGCCCATTTCGCCGAACTTGAACCAACAAATAAGTTAACAAACGCGGTTAAAAAGATAATACCGACTATCGTAACTGAACTAGGCAACGCCATTGCTTTTAGTAGCTCAGCACCCTCTATAGCAAGTAAGGCTCCCAAATTCGAGTGGCTAAAAGCGCTGATAAACA
The DNA here is from genome assembly GCF_053485795.1 of Thalassotalea ganghwensis. Taxonomy (NCBI): domain Bacteria; kingdom Pseudomonadati; phylum Pseudomonadota; class Gammaproteobacteria; order Alteromonadales; family Colwelliaceae; genus Thalassotalea; species Thalassotalea ganghwensis. Next base: position 341,975 of record NZ_JBQRUM010000002.1, on the reverse strand, counting down.
ATGCACAGAAAAACGCCATAACAATGTAGTAAGACATACTGTTCATTGCTTTGGTCATCGCATCAATCATATCTTTTGATGTTTTAAAGGTGCCGACAACAAAACCGTAGACAGCACCTGGTATCCAAAACAATAGAAAAATTAATGGTACTATCGATTGCATTAAAGGGGCGCTAAAATCAGTTAATTTGCCATCAGCGCTACGCAGGGCAGAATCTTCGCCACTAGAGGCATAAACTAGCAAAGCTATACCTGCTAGCATTACCATCGAAGCAATGACAAAACCTTTCTTTTCCTTTGAAGTTATCTCACCAAAGGAAGGCAAGTCATCAGTTTCGCCATCAACTTTAGTAGCTTGTAGGCGAGGCTCTATAATTTTATCAGTGATATACCAACCCAATAAAATGATAAAAACACTTGATGCTGACGTGAAAAACCAATTGTTTAACGGGTTTATTGCCATTTGAGGATCAATGATATGGGCAGCACTTTGGGTGAAACTTTGCAGTAGCGGGTCAATACCTGATGGGATGAAGTTGGCACTAAAACCACCACTAACACCGGCAAATGCGGCAGCAATACCAGCTAAAGGATGGCGGCCCATCGCATAAAATATAACGCCGGCTAAAGGTATCACTAGGACATATCCTGCGTCTGTTGCGGTATGACTAACGATTGCGATTAAAATAATTGATGGTGTTAATAACGCTTGTGGAGTGCGTTTTAGCATGATTTTTAAGCCGGTATTGATATAACCTGAATGTTCAGCAACACCGACACCTAACATCGCAACTAAAACAACACCCAGTGGTGCAAATCCGGTAAAGGTTTTCACCATGGTCGCCATAAATTGTGCTAACGCATTAGGATCAAGTAAATTATTTACTACCAGAGCCTCTCCGGTTCGAGGGTCTATAGCGTCGAAGGAGCTAGATGAGAAAACCCACGATAATAACCAAATGAGGATCATTGAAAATAAGAAAATAATCGCTGGGTCGGGTAGCTTATTACCGATGTTTTCAATGGTATTTAAAAAGCGGGTAATCGCCGTATTTGGTGCATTTGTTGTTTTTGTTTCTTGCATGCTTTTTATCTCAAACGTTAGATAAGTTTACCTTAACGTAAAATAGATAAATTGCGCAATAGTTATCATGAAAGGCCGTTAGTGTAATTGTTAGCTCACATTTACACTAACGGCGTTGAGAGGGCACACTCAAAAGGAAGTAAAAATTATTTAAGGAGTGCTAATGCTTTTACACACCTAGCAACGTCTTCATGTGTTTCTTTTAAATTTTTAACCACTTGAGGCTTCATATCACCAAACTGATCGACCAAGGCTGCAAGCTCAACTTCACTAATTTTAGTGCACTCTGCGGGCACCATTAGGCTGGTATAGGTTGAGAGTAAACCTAAATCACTGCCTTCGTTCAATGTTGGTATTCTATCAACAATTTTATGTTTATAGGGAGCCTCCAATGCTTTTTGCTCTGCAGGAAATAATCCCCACATGATATAGCGCAACGTTGATAGCTTTAGTTGCTCTGGGTTATTCATCACAACATTAAACCACTTCGCCTTTACTTCTGCTTCAGGCCTAATAACTTCAGCGTAGATGGCGCTTTTGACACCACTATCAGTATTGTCAGTGAATTTCTCGGCCTCTAGCAGTGCCTTATAGTTGCCATGCTGATAACGATTAAGTTTAGCGATAATTCCCCAGCGTTTATCTTGGTCGATTAATAAGCCATCAAATGCCTTTTCACCATTTAAAATATTAGTTAATTTTTCCAAATGCTCAGTTGACTTAGCAATAGATACATAACGCGAATACCACAGTTTTTGTTCGTCAGAGCCTGCAGCAGATTTCTCTAGTAAACGTAAATATAAATCCTCTATTTCTTGATACAAACTCGAGTAATCATTTACGTTATGTCGTGTTGCGGTTTCAAGGTAACCCGCAGCAGAAGATAAACTCATGGCAATTTTTCTAACAACGTTATAGTTTTGCTCCCCCTCAATATTAGCTAAAGCAAAATTAACGAACTGGTCGGCAGGCAACTTTGCATCATTAACACTATCTGCCAAGCTTTGCCACAACATCAACCGCATCGTTGCACTTTCAACTGAATTGATATGAGCTCTAACTGAATCTAATGATTTTTGATCTAGATCGACTTTAACATAACCCCAATCCCCTTCATTTGGATAGACTAAATCAGGGCATTTTTGACCTTTCATTTCATTCACATTGGTCGTTTCGCCACGATAAATAATTGGCGTCGCTTTTGTTAACTTCATGACATCGCCAACGAGGTTATAGCTTCCGATTTGAACGCGTTGCTCCCGTAATGTAGGGTAACCTTCAGGAGCAGACTGTTCGATAGCGAATGCTGAAATTAAGCCTTGGTCACATTGATAATTAACTTTTATCGTATTTAAACCCGCTTGATACAACCAATCTTGCGTCCATTGACTTAGATCTTTACCAGCGGCTTTGCCGAGTTCACCGATAAAGTCATCTAAATCGGTGTTCTGATAAGAAAACTTTTTCAGGTAATTGCTCACGCCTTGACGGAAATTTTCTTCACCCAAATAATAAGGAAGTTGCTTTAATACCGATGCGCCCTTACCGTAGGTGATACCATCAAAGTTAGTTAAAGCATCAGCTGTAGAAGGAACAGGCAATTCTATTGCATGCGTGTTAACTGAGTCGTCACTTCGATACGCCCATTGCTTGGTACCTGAGTAAAAAACATCCCAGGCATTGTCATAATCACTAGCTTTATCAATGGCTAAGTTTGCCATATAAGTGGCGAAACTCTCATTGAGCCATAAACCATTCCACCAGCGCATTGTCACTAAATCGCCAAACCACATGTGGGCGAGTTCGTGTGCAATGGTGTTAGCTAAACGCATTTTTGAACGTGTTGGTTTTTCACCTCGGCTAATATAATTTTCATTAAATGTAACTGCCGCAACATTTTCCATTGCACCTGCGTTATAGTCTGGAACAATCACTTGGTCGTATTTTATAAACGGATATTTAATGCCAAAATAGTCATTGAAAAAAGCAAAGGCTTGTTTTGTCGGCGGGAACCATTCTTCGGTTTTGACATATTTCGCCATGCTTTGTCGAGCAAATAGTCTTAAAGGGATGTCTTGGTAGCTATCTTCCCACACGGTGAAATTACCAGCATGCATAGCAAATACATAGGAAGAAAACTTAGCAGATTCTGGGAAATACCATGTGGCTAATTCGCCCTTGTCTTCTATTTTTTCTTCACGCGTAGATGAAATGATTTTCCATTGTTTTGGTGCATCAACCGTAAGGGTATAAGTAGCTTTCAAGTCAGGTTGATCAAAGTGTGGAAACAACTTGTTGGCATTATAAGGTTGAAAGTCGGTATAAAGATAAACTTCCCCACTTTCTGGATCGACAAAGCGATGTAAACCAGAGCCATCGGTAGAGTAGGGACGTTGATAATCAATTGAAATCGTATTCTTACCTGGTCTTAAAAAAGAGGCTTTTATCGTAATAAACCATTTCTCGTAACCGACATCAACGGATTTACCATTTACCGTCACGTTATTAACCTTACCAGAATCAAAATCAATGGTTAGGTCATTATTATTGTTTTCAGCAAGGTCAAAATTTAGGGTTGTGACGCCAGAAAACTCAGTGGATTCATTGTCCAAATTTAGCATTAACTCGTAAGTGACATTGCTTACCTGTTTTGCCCGCATTTCAGCATAGTCAGCATAAAGAGATTCGCTGGCGACTCTGACAATACTTGGCGTTTGAACTTGTTCGCTTTGAACTGTTTTGGGAGCATTATCACATGCGGTTAAACTCAAAACACTTGCCAAGGCAATTGGTAGTGCTTTTAACGAGAATGAAAAGTTTTTATTCATTATGTTTTCCTATCAAGGTAACGGCGAATTCGCTGGTGCAAAATACAATATTTATCATTGTTGTTAGTAACGTTACTCGTTTTATTATTTTGGCTTGTTACTGCGTAATTCGATTGTTTAACGTGCTAAATTCCTCGGTGGTATTGGCTAGTTTTCGTTAGTTTACTGATTTGATTCACGACGAATTGAACTGCCACTGCTGCGAGGAAAGATTTCAACGGCGTTTTATAGCATAAAAAACCACCAGTTTCTTAACATTTTGTCTTGAAAAAACGTTGTTCGTCGCGAATGAGTTAAAACGCTTGTTTAGTAACATGGTAAACTTTTGCGATTATTAGCGGTTTCTTATTGTTCGTAACGAGTTTTTATGGATTTTTCATCAGCATTAGGCATGTTGTCTGCGTTGTTGGCTGCATTTTTTTGGGCAATTGCTACGCGATGGTTTAAAGGGTTAACTGAGCAGTTTAGTTTTTTAGGGCTCAACTTCGCTAAAGGGGGGATAACGATTATCGCCTTGGTGGCCATTAGTTTTTTGGTAGAGATTAACTATGTTGAAATGACATCCCAACAACTTGGCATTATCCTCATCAGTGGCATTATCGGTATAGGTATCGGTGATACTTTGCTATTCGCCGCGTTAAAAAAGCTATCAGAAAAACATACCTTGGTTATTGCAGAGAGTATAGCGCCGATATTTGTTGTTATTGGGGGGATCTGGTTGCTTGATGAGTGGCTATCTTGGCAACAACTTATCGCGATTGTGATGATCATTATTTCGGTCGACTGGGTTTTGCAATTACGAAGAAGCACTAAGCAGGCTAAAGATTCACTGGTTAAAGGCGCCTTACTCGCTATCGGAGCCGCATTTTGCCAGGCCGTTGGCATACTTATGGTGAGGGATGTCTATGTAGATATTTCGGTGGATCCATTTGTCGCTACTTTTTTACGTATTCTCGGTGGTTTAGCCTTTATTATTTGCTGGAGTCGAGGAAACGTTAAATCATTGATGCCTCACTCGGCTTTGGGGCTTAATGGCGCAATTAAACTGGTTGTTGGCAGTTTAATCGGCACATTGGGGGCGTTAGTTTTGGTGCAAATTGCGCTAATCAATACACCGGCTGCCATTGTGCAAACCTTGATCGCGACCAGCGCTATATTTGCTAGTATCATCGCTTTGATAAAAGGTGAGCGAACCAATACTAAGGTTTGGGTGGGAATAGTCGTTGCGTGGATAGGGGTAATGTTAATGGTTACTTCGGCAGCTTCAGGGTAAGTTTTGGCTGAATTTATCACCTCATCATTGGTGTTTCATCGATACTAATTTGTAAACTATCGAATTGCACTTGTTATTCACGTACTAAGGACTTTATTATAGCGGCCGTGGTTTCCTCAATAAAAAGTATCTTATGAAAATAAAAACAATTTTGATGACACTAACGGCAGTTAGTGCCCTGAGTTTTCCTTTGCAAGCGTTAGCATTTGAAGAAGAGGTTAAAGCAAAAGATAAAGATCATGCATCTTCTTGGTTAAATTTGTCTGACAGCGAACTTCAAGCCGTAGAATCTTATGCCAGTGATTATAAAAAATTTATCTTTAATGGCCCTACAGAATTAACTTTTGTTAAAGAAGCCATTAAACGCGCTGAAAAAAATGGCTTCAAACCATTAACCGAAAAAAGCCCATTAACTCCTGGTGCTCGATATTATGATGTAAATCGGGATAGAACGATTTCGTTAATTGTTATCGGGAAGAAACCTCTCGAGCAAGGTACACATATTGTCGGTTCACATATCGATTCACCAAGACTAGAATTGAAAGGGCGTCCACTTTATGAAAAGCAAAAGTTTGCCTTATTCCAAACTTATGTTCACGGAGGTATCAAAACCTATCAATGGGTTAATATTCCATTAGCGTTGGTTGGGCGTATCGATAAAAAAGACGGTTCTGTTGTTAATGTATCGATGGGATTTAATGAAGACGAACCGATTTTAATGGTTCCAGATCTTGCTCCTCATGTCGACCATCCTAATCGCGAAAGAAAAAGTCGCGACGTAATCAAAAAAGAAGAGCTCGATGTTATTATTGCAGCAAGGCCTGACTTTGATAAATCGATAAAAGAGCAGGTAGAGGCATATTTAAAAGAAAACTACGATGTAACTCTTGATGATTTAGTGTCTGCTGAACTTGCGTTAGTACCAGCAACTAAACCTCGCGATGTTGGCTTTGATCGCAGCATGATAGCGGCTTATGGGCATGATGACAAAGCAGCAGCGATTGCTTCGGTAAAAGCGATTATCGAACAAAAGGTACCAGAGTATACGTCAATTGCATTTTTAGTTGATAACGAGGAAGTCGGCAATATCAACAACACTGGTGCAAGTTCTAGTTATCTAGTCGATTTACTCAGCGGCATGTTATACAACAAACTCGGTCGAGATTATAACGATTATATCTTACGTAAGTTGTTGCGAAATACTAAAGTGATCTCTACCGATGTTAATCCAGGTGTCAACCCAACTTGGCCTGGTGTCTGGGAATTGGGTAATGCACCAAGATTAGGGAATGGTGTAAACTTGAAACTTTATGGTGGTGGTTTTAATGCCAATTCTGAATATTTGGCTTGGACGCGTAATTACTTAGATGAGCATAACATTAAGTGGCAAACGTCTACATATAAGGGTAAAGCTTCTGGTGGGACGATTGGTACATCTTTATCTGATGATAATATGGAAGTGATTGATTTTGGCGTACCAATTTTGTCTATTCATTCGCCATACGCTATTGGTTCTAAGGTAGATTTATATTCGCTCTACAAGGCGATGTCAGCGTTTTTTGCGCACGAATAATGGCGAAGAGTCGTTTGTTAAGAAAGGGAGCATTTGCTCCCTTTTTTAATCGATGGTTAATGTCTTCTTTGCTAAGACAGGGTTTGCGTACATCATCAATAACCAGTGTTTTTGTTGTTCAGTTAATGAAGACATTCGAGACAATAAATCAGGGAGCAATTCTTGCTCTTTTTTACCTTCTTTCAATACCTGATAACATGAGGTATTACTGTCATAAATACGATAGTTAGTGATAATTTGTTGATCAATTGCAGCTGCAATTTCTTTAGCGTTAGTGTATTCACCTTTGATAGGTTCGCCAAAAGCGATGTGAACACGTCCTTTCTGACCCACGATACCTTGAGTGATACTTTTTAAATCTTCATCGTCAGACTTTTTATAATCACCATTTGCTTCTCGCTGCGCTAATTCAATTGCTTTGTCAGTGTCACAAGGGTCATATTCATAAGATATCGACACGGGGACGATATTTAATATCGTTAAGTATTCCTCAATACTGATTTCTTTCTCTTTATTCAGTAATAACATTGAAATTAATGCCGCATTGGTTTTATCAAGCCCATCTTTGGCACGGCCTTCTTTTTGAGCGATCCAAATATTTTGTTGGTTGTCGGTTAAACTATGATGGATGTACGCAGAAAGCTGTTTAGAGGCGTTTAACATATCTCTTTTGGTTTTTTCGTTACGTTTTACAATAAAGCTTTTGTTAATACGCATAAGATCGGCAACCCACTTTTTATGCAGTAGGTTGTCACCGACAGCAGCTTCGACGGTTTGGGCGTTGTTCTTAAAAAGCGCCCAATTAATTAATGCAACATCAAGTACTATATCTCGGTGGTTACTGATAAATAGTGTCGGTTTTGAAAGGTTGAGTTTCTCTATGCCACTAAAGGTAACTCCTTGAGTAGAGTTTTCAATAAGTTTATGCAAGTAATCCGCTACATGAAGCTGAATATCATCAACAGTTTGCCAATGCTTCACTCTTTTTCGTAACGAACGTTGTACGAAAAAATCTACAAGGTTTGGGGCAATTTTACGTAGCTTAGGGCTTAAAAACGTTGAGATCGCGCTGATTAATTCAGGCTCATTTAATAACTGTTGTAAGACGCCGACAACTTCATGGTCTCGGTAAGGGCGAATATCATCAAACATTTGAAAAAGTCTCTCGCGCGAAAAAACTAGGGAATTTAAAACGCCGCATTGTAACGTAAAACTTATAAAAATATAACGTTAACGTAAAAAAAGCACTCCGTAGGAGTGCTCAAAGGTCGAGAGAGATTAAAACTAATGAATTATTAATAGGTTACAGTTTGGCGATGTCGTTAATGCTAACACTGCCTTTGCGTTGTCCTTGCATTAATAATGCCGCGACTTTATCAGGCGTTGGATTATTATCTAAGGCAAAATCGGTAATATGCTGATTGTTACAATTGACGTTTTCATAAATATAACTTTTGCTAAAACCCGATTCTTTAATTGCTTTGTTCATTTCAATACGGGTTCCTTGTGCAGCTACCATACAAAGGTTGGTAATGTTACTTTCATTGCTGGCTTTGAAATTTGCAGCATTTGCGCTTGCAACGGTTGCAATAGAAATAACGGCAGTGGCTAAAACTTTTGTTAATGTTTTCATGGCAATTCTCCTGTTGGTGTCCGAATAAGAAATTGCAACCACAATGCCAAACTATTTAATTAACTGATATCAATAGGTTTTTGTTTTATTTTGATTGCTGCTGGTAATTTGCGAAATGGCCGATATCAGTAATTTATGGCGCAAATAGGGAAGTTTTAGTCAAATCACTAAATCGTTAAAAAATTTGTAATAGTTAAATTTTTAGTGGTTAAATTTCTTTCAAATGAACAACGCTAAATTTTATAAAGATATCATTGTATAAAAAGATTATTTAGCGCTGTAAAAATAACCTTGAAAGGTCAACACACCCAATTCGAAATAAACCTTTGTTGATTTTTAATGCTAAATGATTGTTATTTAATCAAGTGTGAAAATAATTGCATTATTTATCGTTTTTTACTTGCCTTTTTATGCTTTAACCCCAAGTCTTATATTGAGTGATAATTAAAAAAGGAACAGCTATGAAAATAAATCTTTCTGGTCACCATGTAGAAATCACCGATTCAATCAGAGAGCACGTAGAGGAAAAGTTCTCAAAAATTTCTTCACATTTTCCAACATTAATATCGATCGACATGATTATTGCGAAAAATCATGGTAAACATCATGTAGAAATTACCACTAAGTTTGAGGGGGCTCGCGTAGCAGCAGAAGGCGAAGATGAGATAATGTACCCTGCTATTGCTACTGCGATGAAAAAATTCGATACGGCATTGAAGCATCGTAAAGGACAGTTAAAAGCAAACAAGCACCAAAAACCATCATCTACCGCAGAAGAAGTTGCATTCGAGAAAGTACAATCTCTTGATTTAGCATAGTTCAATTTACGTTAGAGAAAACGGGGAACTTGGTTCCCCGTTTTTGTTCAAGTAGAATGTCAGTGATAAAAACTATTGATACTGTTAAATAAAGGCCGTGCACATGATAATTGTTTCTAATGCTGTTCAGCTTGATGAAAACGAAGTTGAGTTAACTGCAATAAGGGCGCAAGGGGCTGGTGGGCAGAATGTGAATAAAGTATCTTCAGCGATTCACTTACGTTTTGATGTTGAAAAGTCATCTTTGCCGGATTTTTATAAAGAGCGATTACTTGCGTTAAAAGATAAGCGGTTAACCAAAGATGGTGAAATCATTATTAAAGCGCAGCAATTTAGGACGCAAGAAAAGAATAGAGAAGATGCCATTGAACGTTTAGTTGAACTTATAAAAAGTGTTGCTGTGGTACAAAAAGTTCGCAGAGCAACTAAACCGACCAAATCGTCCAAGCTAAAGCGCTTAGATCAGAAAACCCAGCGAGCACAAATTAAGAAATCTCGTGCAAAAGTGTCTTTGACCTAATGATCCATGATTGAGATATCTTGTCTGGACTAATTCAGTTTATTAAATTGGTTTAATCTTTAATGATACCAAGTATCATTTTTAATTTGTTAGCGCCTGTGCGACTGGTAGTCAATTCTGTTTTTATCTGATCATTCATGATGATCATGAGCTTACCATTAAACCATCGTTGAATTTCTTTTATAAAGTCAATATTAATCAAGTAACTGCGGTGTATTCTGATAAAATTATGCGCCGATAGATTTTGTTCCAAATTTTCAAGGCTATTATCTAAAGGGAAGAACTTTTTACCATCCCAGGCACTAACACTGCTTTGTTCAGAGCTTATATAGATAATATTGTTAGGCGATATTATTCTCATGCGCTCGCCTTTTTTACTGATTAATTTATTCAGCGTTGCAATTGATTTATTATTTTTCAATTGTGGCTTTTTATTTAAATGGGCTGCAGCCTCTCGTTGCGTTATTCTAAGCTTCGCTTTTTCAAGTGCCTGTTTAAGCCTTACTAGAGGGTAGGGTTTTAATAGATAATCAAGGGATGACTTTTCAAAGGCATTTACCGCAAACTGATCATAAGCCGTTGTGTAAATAATAACAGGTTGATAATCAAGTAAATCAATGAGCTCTATACCATTAACTTCAGGCATCTGAATATCTAATAAAATAATATCTGGTTTTAGCGAATTTATGTCTGCTATGGCTTGTTTACCATTTACACCATAACCGATAACATCGATATCATTCATCAAACTCAGCTGATAAGTTAATTTATCTCGTGCTGGTTTCTCATCTTCTGCAAAATACAGTTTATAGGTGTTATCATTAATGCTATTCAGTTTATTCATAAGCTCATTTCTAATCGGGTTTTTGCACCGTTAGTATTACCAATTGTTAATTTTCCATGCAACATGTGCTCGACGCGCCTTTTAACATTTTCAAGTCCAATTCCTTGCCTGCCTTTTTTCATTAAAATATCTTGGCTATAGCCTTTACCGTTGTCCTCAACAATAATTTCGATGCCATTAGGGCTAGGTTTGATCGTTAATGAAATCTCTAAGCTTTTTTGCTTAGCATTGTGTTTAATTGAGTTTTCTATTATAGGTTGGATCAATAATGGCGGAATACGAATATTTTTAAGTTCTTCCTTGATATTAATGTTAATGGTTAACTCGTCGCCGAATCGGGCTTTTTCTATATTTAAATACTTATTAATTATCGATAATTCTTGGGCTAATGGTACATATTGATGTTTAACGTTATCGAGTGAGTATCGTAACACATCCGCCAATTCATGAAGCACTTCATCAGCTAGGTTAGGGTTAGAGTGTATATAGGCGGAAATAGTATTGAGACTATTGAACATGAAGTGGGGGTTTAATTGATAGCGCAAGCTTTCAAGTTGTGCTTGCTTTCTCGCTGCTTGCTCGATTAGTATTTTTTGTCGAGATTCTAAATAACGTGTTACAGCGTAAATCACGGTTCCCCAAAGTAAACCGTTTAAAATAACAAACCACCCGAATTTTGGGGATTGATAAAGAGCATGGATAAGGTTGTCAGTGACAGCATTGCCACTAATCATTAATATCACTGTAATTATCCATTCACCAATCGTATTTTGTTTTCCCTTCTCGCGACGCTTAAAAATAATAAACGCCGATAGCCAAACTGGAAACCAATAGAAAGTAACAAACCAGATCGCTGACGCTACCCACGTATCTAATGAAAAAGTGGCAGCATCAACCGATATCAAGGCTAAGGTATAGCCAATATCAACTAGTAATAGCACCAAAAAGCTATATTTAAAAAACGGATGTTGTATAGTTTTCATTAATATTTGTGAACTTATTTTTAACAACCAAACAAGGTGTTAACTTACAACTTGTTTGGCCAATAGAAAAATTAAAAGTAACGAATGGCGCTAACTTCTAACTCATTTTGATCACTGAGTTGCTCGGTACCTGGCATTTTCCGCCACATCAAACTAACCCCGTCTAGTTGTGAAGCTGACCAATTTACTGGACTACCGTAACCATATTGTTTTAATTGTTCAAAAGCAACTTTAACGGTCTTCCACTCAGAGCTTGAGGGGAGGGGGGTTGCAAAATGATCCCAGTCTTTAACCTGTTGATGGTAAACAGAAAAAACAAATGGTGTCTGTGAACCTCGATAGGTAATTTCGATACCATTATAATGAGATGCATCAATAGTGTGATTAAACTTTAATTCAGCGCCTGCCCAAGCACCAAAGTTCATTGCTTTTCCCAAAGAAGTCGATATTTTTAAAATGTTATCATGCAACGTTATTGTTGCTTGAGATTGCCCACCCATTATATTATCACTCAGCGTTTGCCAATTTAGTTCAGTGTTTAAGTCATCTATTACCTGCTTAGCCTGTTTGCTTGGGACTTTTTTGTGACAAGGTTTTCCTAGTGGCTCAATTTTTTGATTAGCTGTTGCAAGTGCTTCTCGATTCAATGGCTGACCATCTTTAATGACCATGCTAATGTTATGTAGTGCTGAAATATCTTCTAATGGATTTTCTGCGATAACTAAAAAGTTTGCTTTATAGCCAGGAGCTATTTTTCCATAATTTTTTTCCCTTCCCAATATTGTTGCAGCATTAATTGTTGAAGCATTTATTATTTCACCATTGCTTAATCCTGCAATGGCTAAGGCATCAAGTTCATTGTGTAAGCCTAAGCCATGAAGAGTGTATGGGTTTCCAGCATCAGAGCCTGTACCAATTACCACTCCGGCCTTTTGCAGTTGAATAAGGTTTTGATAAGCAAAATAACGAGATTGCCAAGTAGACTGCTGCCATTTACTAGGACTTGGTACATTTTTAAACAAACAGTTTTGTAGGTTTTGATGAACTATGGGCAGTAATTTTTTTTGGTGGCTGAGATATTTTTCATCTTTTTCGAGTCCATTGTTATAATAGACTGAAAGCGTTGGAATATATGCAACGTCATATTGTTTCATTAACTCGATAAATTCATCATCAATCGCTTCTGAGTTTACTCCATGAGCCAAAACAGTTGCACCTGCTTTAATGGCTCTTTTTCCATCTTCTAACGTTGATATATGAACAAAAAACGGTAACCCTGCTTGGTTTGATAGTTCACCCAGTCGAGACAATTGCTTGTCTGTTAGCGTTTTCCCCTGATTGCCAAACGATTCTATTACTGCTTTGGTTACGTGAGGATTTTTAGCAAGGTGATTTTTCCATAATGTTTCTATATCTGCGTCTTTTTCAATAATATTCACTTGCCCCCCAAATTGTGTACCATGCCCTCCTGGATTGGTAAATAATGCTCCAGCGTAGTAAAAATCTGGTGTTATTTGTTCAGTTGCCGCTTGCTTTGCTGAGTCAATTGTTTGTTTAAAGGTAAATAGGTCGACAACACTGGTCACGCCTAAATATAGATTGGCGTTGAAATGCGCTTCAACAGGTAGGTATTGATATTCGCTATAATTACTTCCAGAGGCGCCCAGATGAACATGTAAATCGGTTAATCCAAAGAGCGCATACTGATTTTGTGCATCAATTATTTTATTGGCATGTTGATATTGGGATTTGCTTGCCGTTACCGCTATAATTTTTCCGTTGTTAACATATACCGTGCTTGGTGGACTAAATTTCTGTGTTGTTGGTTGATAAACCTTAAGATTATCTATACGTAAATCAATTGCTTGTACACTAAAACAGTGAAGTAACGCGAGTGAGAGTAGAAGTTTTAGTTTTGGGACCATAATGTATTTCTCATTTTAATAAATAATGTTTGAACAATACGCCTTCTAGTCATAACTTGCGTTTTGTTTTGTTTGAATGGACATGAAACCTTGGTTAATCGACATAAAGGTGAGCTGAATCGACAGGCGTTTGGAGGTTAATGAAGCTCTGAAGGAAAGACTAAAATTTTGAGGAGTTTTAATTCTAAGTTGGTTGCCAATTGTTGAGCACTCACTGTGGGAGAAATAAAGCAATTAAATTAAATAAATAAAAATAATGAGATGACAAACGTTTAATACTTGCGCTACCTAAAGTTTTGAAATATGACGTTCAGAACATTGCGTCAGCCTAAATAGCTAAATATCTAGTGCATCATTTAACCGACTTGCGAATTGGATGGCTAATAGCAACAATGTCTGGTTTCAACTTTGGGTTGGCATTGTTCACTGCTTTGAAGGCATTCAATATTGCTCCGGTTAATTAAACTAGTTAAATGTAGAAAAATCATCTTTGCCAGTTTTTTATAAAGAGCGATTACTTGCTTTAAAAGATAAGCGGTTAACCAAAGATGGTGAAATCATTATTAAAGCGCAGCAATTTAGGACGCAAGAAAAGAATAGAGAAGATGCCATTGAACGTTTAGTTGAACTTATTCAAAGTGTTGCTGTGGTGCAAAAAGTTCGCAGAGCAACTAAACCGACCTGATCGTCCAAGCTAAAGCGCTTAGATCAGAAAACCCAACGAGCACAAATTAAGAAATCTCGTGCAAAAGTGTCTTTGAATTAATGATCCATGATTGAGAGATTTTGTCTGAGCTAATTCACCTATTACTGTTCACCTAGTACCTTGATAAAGTCGTGCTTGGCATAAATTTTAGTAGCTCGCAAAAAGCCGCTAGGTCTCCAATCTCGATATCCCCCAAAATGTGTTACTTTTACATTTTAATGACCAGCCTCGGCGCACTAAAGCTCTGCGGATATGAAAATTTAAGTACCCATGACCAAACAGCACGACTTTACCGTTTTCTTGAGCTAACTGAATGAGCTGATTAGCGGCATTTTCAGAGCGAGCCTTTAAAGCGGCATAGGACTCGAATGAGCGATTTAATCCGAGCATCCAAAGAACGAGACAAAAATATAGCCATGTCATCGCTTTAAATTTAAACGGTAGCTTAAAGCGTGGCATATCTACCTCTTTGAATAAAGAGGAAATATAATCGGGTTTACGACCAGTATAAATTTCAGCAGAATGAATCGCTCGATTAAAATCGCTCGACAAAACAAAATAGGATCTTAGTTTGGGGTTGATTGATGCTGGGCGGCTATGCTCTGATACGCTAGACAAGTTATATCGACGAATCCACTTGGTATAATCAGTAGCATTTAAGACGGGATTATCCGCTGAAGCTGGCTTTCCGTGGCGAATTAAAATTATTTCCATATCAAACCTAATATAATAATAATGCATTTAAAAAAGATTGCTGTTACACGAGATTTGGCTACACCTTTGTAATTATTTAGCTAATTTATTTGTCATTTTCTTTTATATTAATAACTTACCTTTCTTTTTACTTGCATTTCATCAAGCGTTAGCAGGTTGAAGTGTTTGCTTTTGCAAGCATCATTCGCTCTATCTAGTAGCGTTAAAAATTTGCTCGATGAATGACTAAAATTGTCGAAGTTGAGAAGTTGTCTAGGTATTAAATAATTATTAGAGGCTTTACCGTTATCATGACCCGATGTTGATAAGATGAAAGCGTTAATTTTAGAAGTAGTATTGTTATCAGTAGTAAAAGTGATAAGTTTTATTAAACAATATAAGGGATCTAAGACGGTAAAAGCCAAAAAGATAAAACATTGCACGTTGAGACCTCCTTGTTGCAACACTTAAGCTTCGTCACTTAGTTTTAATAGTAGCCTAAAATATGCGTTGTGACTAACGCTGAGCTTTACTTCGGGAGTAAAACAGTTTTTTTCTCAAACTGGCTAGAGTCGTTTTGGCTTAAACGCCGCAATAGGTAATTATAATCGTTTTACTTGTGGTAATTTTGATACAAATTTTATAGTATGCTACAAAATTTGTATCAAAGGTGACTGATGAATATTCCATTACCAGGGCTGCCGGTTAGGGGCTCAAAAACAGGCAAGCCTATTATGGCTTTACTTGATTTATTAGGGCGAACATGGGCTTTGGGAGTGGTTTGGCAATTACAATATAAACCTTTGCCATTTAGAGAGCTACAACGAAAGTGTGATGGCATTTCACCTTCTTTGCTAACGACAAGATTAAAAGAACTCAGTGCTGCAGGATTAGTTGAACGTACTATTGATGGGTATAAGCTGAGCGAATTGGGCGATAGTCTCTTTTGTTTAATCGCACCGTTAAGCCAGTGGTCACAAGATTGGGCAAATAGTTTAACGAAAGTTGAAAAAAATTCTCAGGGAAGTAGAGGTAAAAAAGATGATTAATGAGATAAAATTTACTCAAATGCCCCTTCAACGGGCAAGCGCTGAGCGAAAATCACCTCAATGGTTTCAAAGGCAGCTTGCTCAACCGAAAGCATCTTTTTTACCTATCCATAAAGGAAATTATCTTTTTGACGGAGAAACGCAAGTGATCGTTTCAAAAGAGGATTACTTGCGCTTAGAAGAGCAGTATCAACTTGAAGCAATATTTTTAGGTTTAAATGATGCTCAGCCATTGTTTGTAGTTGATTGCACTCATATTAGCTTAGAAGATTTACTTTCATTTCTAGCGTCAGATGCGCAAGCTGTCGAGTTTAGAGCTAGCGCTATGTGGCTTGAACAAGAAAAAGCAGCATACCTTGCTTATGGGCGAGCTTTGGTACATTGGCATAGGGCATATGCTTTTTGTGGGTTTTGTGGAGAGAAAACTCAAAGCCATGAATCTGGGCATATGCGAAAATGCACCAATATTGCTTGTGGCAAAGAGCTGTTTCCACGCACCGACCCCGTTGTGATTATGTTAGTAGAGCATGTGTCAAAAAGTGGAGAAAAGCGCTGCTTGCTAGCAAATCATTTACGCTCGCCTGACAATTTAGTCTCAACCTTAGCTGGCTTTGTTGATCCTGGAGAATCATTAGAAGAGGCCGTGGTTAGAGAAGTAAAAGAGGAGGTAGGGTTAACGGTTGCTCATGTTCATTATATCGCGTCACAACCTTGGCCATTTCCTCACTCTATTATGCTTGGTTTTCATGCCGTGGTTAGTGATGATGTCATCACTATCGATAAGGAAGAACTATCGAGCGCTAAATGGTATAACGAGGAGCAAGTCAGAGCGTTAAATGATTGGGGGAGCGAGCTCTCTGGTACGCAAATTCCACGTAAAGAGTCTATCGCACGCTATTTAATCGAGGCTTGGTTAAAAGAGCAATCTTGAAGACGCCCTAGTTAACTTTCTTATCGACAAATTTTACAAATTTTGAATTTACCTCTATAGCTTAATTAAGTTGGGTCGATTAAGCGTTGGTGATATGAAATTACTCTCTGTATTGTTGCTATTGCTAGTAGGCTGCAATATGAGTGCTATCGCCTTTGCCAAAAATGTGAGTTCCGTCGATGTTTGTTACGAAGAGTGGCGTCCCTATGCCTTTAAAGACGAAAAAGGTGACTTTCATGGCGTTACTATTAATAAACTTAGAAATCGAGCAGAACAGCTTGGGATTACTTTAACGTTTTTCGAGTTACCCTTTTCTCGTTGTGCAATAGGCACAAAGGGCGGCATTTACGATGTTGCTTTGTTTGTGGATGATACTGATGAGCTCACTTTAATACCAAAGCCTATCGCCTATTGGGACATTGCTGTTGTCACCCATAAAGATAAACCATTATTGAGTAAAAATGCGTTTGAAAACCCAAACATTAAAAGGGTGCTATTAGGGCGAGATTACATTTACCCTGCAGCTATGCTTGAACAACTGGACTCTTTAGAAAAAGTATTAGTGACAGCGTCTTATTATATTCGCGGCGATAGGGATATACCGCGTGTCTTTAGCTATTTAATGGCAGGTCAAGTCGACGCAATGCTTATCGATAAAGCGTGGGCAGAGCAGGTGATGCCATATTACAAGCTGCCGTTAGTGAGCAGTTCTTGGTTGCTATATCAACAACCTCAATATGCGGGCTATGGCTCTCTAGGTAAGTCCAAATTAGCCGTGATAATTAAGCTATTCGAATAAAAAACGCCCTGGTATTCAGAGCGTTTTTTGTTAATTAATGACTAGCCAATGAACTTGCGCGCGTTTCTAAACATGCGCACCCAAGGTGAGTCTTCTTGCCATTTATCAGGGTGCCAAGAGTTCGCGACGGTTCTAAAAACACGTTCTGGATGTGGCATCATAATTGTCACACGGCCATCTGTTGTTGTTAGTGAGGTAATGCCATCGGGTGAACCATTCGGGTTTGCTGGGTAGGTTTCTGTGATCTCTCCATAGTTATCAACATAGCGCATCGATACCGTATTAGAATCATTCGCTACGCTAACAGCTTCTGGTGAGGTAAATTCAGCTCTACCTTCACCGTGAGAAACTGCAATTGGCATTCGAGAGCCTTCCATGCCTTTAAAGAAAATAGATGGACTTTCTTGGATCTCAACCATTGAAAAACGTGCTTCAAATCGCTCTGATCGGTTTTGAACAAAGTGCGGCCATGTGTCAGTACCTGGAATGATTTCTTTCAGGTTAGACAGCATCTGACAACCATTACATACCCCTAAAGTAAAGGTATCTTCACGGTGGAAAAATGCTTTAAACATCGATTTGGCTTTGTCATTAAACAAAATAGATTTTGCCCAACCTTCACCAGCACCCAATACGTCACCGTATGAGAAACCACCACAGGCAACGAGGCCATTAAAGTCAGCTAAATCAGTACGGCCAGAAAGGATATCAGACATGTGAACATCGACAGCGACAAAACCTGCTCTATCGAATGCTGCTGCCATTTCGACATGAGAGTTAACGCCTTGCTCACGGAGGATAGCAACTCTTGGATGCTGGCCTGTTTGCGCATCTTTCGCGATTAAATCTGCGACAATATCTTCATTCAAATCGAAGGTCAGAGCTGCATTTAACCCCGGATCTTCAGTATCGAATTTAACGTCATACTCTTGCTGTGCACATGCAGGGTTATCACGTAAAGATTGCATTCTTAACGTAGTTTCTGCCCACATTGTACGGAAATAGGTTCGAGAGTTTGTCAGTACTTCTTGGCCATTTCGAGTGAAGCGGATCATATCTTCGTTATTTAACGTTCCAATTTCTGTACAGAAAGGCGCTAGGTTGTGGTCATGAAATACCTGATTTACCGCCGTAAAGTCTTCTTCTCGAACTTGAATAACCGCACCGAGTTCCTCATTAAATAATACTTCAACATCAGAACCTGAAAGCGCACTTAGATCAATATCAACCCCAGTGTGGCCCGCAAATGCCATTTCAGCAACGGTCGTAAATAAGCCTCCATCACTACGATCGTGATAGGCTAATAGTTTTTGCTCGGCAACTAAGGTTTGCAAAGCGTTAAAGAAATTCTTTAATGCTAGTGCATCATCTACGTCAGGTGTTGTTGTACCTAGATGTTTATAAACTTGTGCTAAACATGAACCACCTAAACGGTTCTTGCCAGCAGAGAGGTCAATAGCGATTAAACGACTATCACCTTTGTCGGTGCGTAATTGAGGAGTAACGGTTTTGCGAATATCTTCAACTCGACCAAAAGCAGTGATAACCAATGATAACGGCGAAGTAACTGCTTTATCTTCACCATTTTCTTGCCATTGGGTTTTCATTGACATTGAATCTTTACCAACGGGTATCGTCAAACCAAGCGCTGGACATAATTCTTCACCAATGGCTTTTACTGCTTCATAAAGACCTGCGTCTTCTCCTGGGTGGCCAGCTGGTGACATCCAGTTAGCTGAGAGTTTGATGCGATTAAGATCGCCAATATCTGTACCAGCAATATTGGTGATGGCTTCAGCAACAGCTAATCGAGCGGATGCGCCATAGTTTAACAAGGCAACCGGCGTGCGTTCACCCATAGACATGGCTTCACCATGATAAGAATCCAAAGAGGCAGCGGTAACACCGCAGTCAGCAACTGGTATCTGCCAAGGGCCAACCATTTGATCACGAGAAACCATACCGGTTACGGTGCGATCGCCGATGGTAACCAAGAACGTTTTTTCTGCAATCGTTGGTAAACGCAATAAACGTTCTGCAGCGTCGCTCACTGTAATCTGTTCTAAGGCAATCTCATCGCCGGCAGCAGTGGCAGATTTAACGTCTTTTTTAATCTTAGGTGTTTTACCTAGCAAGACGTCAAGTGGTAAATCAATCGGGGTATTTAGGACATCATCGTCTTTGAAATGCTGGTCAGTTACCGTTAAATGTTCTTCTTCTGTTGCTTTACCAACAACGGCAAATGGCGCACGCTCACGCTGACAGATTTCAGTAAATAAAGGCAGTTGCTCGTCAGATACGGCTAATACATAACGTTCTTGAGATTCATTACACCAAATTTCATGAGGTGTCATACTACGTTCATCGTTGGGTACGTTGCGAAGCTCAAATACACCACCACGTCCGCCG
Organism: Thalassotalea ganghwensis; assembly: GCF_053485795.1. Classification (NCBI taxonomy): domain Bacteria; kingdom Pseudomonadati; phylum Pseudomonadota; class Gammaproteobacteria; order Alteromonadales; family Colwelliaceae; genus Thalassotalea; species Thalassotalea ganghwensis. The sequence continues at coordinate 321,907 of NZ_JBQRUM010000002.1, read as the reverse complement.
TCTGATACAAGCTCAGGGAAAGCATTTGATAAACCACCAGCACCGACATCATGAATAAACAAAATAGGGTTTTTGTCGCCAAGTTGCCAACATCTGTCGATTACTTCCTGACAGCGACGCTCCATTTCAGGGTTTTCTCGTTGTACTGAAGCAAAGTCTAAATCTTCTGCTGATTGTCCTGATGCCATACTTGATGCAGCACCACCACCTAGACCGATATTCATCGCTGGCCCACCCAATACAATTAGGTTAGCGCCAACGCAAATTTCACCTTTTTGGACATGTTCATCACGAATATTACCTAAACCACCAGCGATCATAATTGGTTTATGATAACCACGAACTTCAACACCATTAAATGAATTAACTTGTTCTTCATAGGTACGGAAATAACCGGTAATAGCTGGGCGTCCAAATTCGTTATTAAACGCTGCACCACCAAGTGGACCTTCAATCATGATGTCCAATGCACTTACGATACGGTCTGGTTTTCCATGATCCGTTTCCCATGGTTGTTCAAACCCTGGAATTCTTAGATTTGATACCGAAAAACCGACTAAACCCGCTTTAGGTTTAGAGCCAACACCGGTTGCGCCTTCATCTCTAATTTCACCTCCAGAGCCCGTTGCTGCACCTGGGTATGGTGATATTGCAGTAGGGTGGTTGTGGGTTTCAACTTTCATCAAAATTTGAATGTCTTCGTGCGAATATCCATAAACTTTGGTTTCTGGATCTGGGAAGAAGCGACCACCTTCAGAGCCGACCATCACTGCAGCGTTATCTTTATAAGCGGACAATACAAAGTCGCTGTTAACTTCATGAGTGTTACGGATCATTTTAAACAGCGATTTTTCTTGAACAACGCCATCGATAGTCCAATCGGCATTAAATATTTTATGGCGACAATGCTCTGAGTTTGCTTGTGCAAACATGTAAAGTTCAATGTCGTGTGGATTACGTCCTAATTTCTTGAAATTTTCCGCAAGGTAAGTAATTTCATCATCGGCTAAAGCTAAGCCAAGCTCTATATTGGCTTTTTCTAATGCTTCGCGGCCTCCCGTCATAACATCTATCGAGCTAAACTTACCTGGCTCAGCAGTAGCAAATAATGCATGCGCTTGTTCAAATTCAGCAAAAACACTTTCCATCATGCGATCATGTAATAATGAAAGTAATTGTTTTTCTTGCTGTTCACTTAACGATTCAGCGGCAATGTAATAAGCAATACCTCGCTCTAAGCGAACAATTTTGTCTAAACCACAATTATGAGCAATATCTGTTGATTTTGATGACCACGGAGAAATGGTGCCTGGGCGCGGTGTCACTAGGACAAGCTTACCGACAGGCTCATGCTCTTCTATTTTAGGGCCATAGGTGAGCAGCTTTGCGAGAACATCTGACTCTTGCTCAGACAATTCATCGTTAAGATGTGCAAAGTGAGTAAACTCCGCATAAATATCATTAACAGGGATACTTAATTCTTCACATTGTGAAAGTAACTTATTAACTCGAAAATCAGATAGTGCCGGAGCGCCTCGGAGGGTTTGGATCAACATCGCCATTAGTTTACTCGCTGGTAAAAATAATTAGGGGTAAAAATCGCGCGTATTATAGAGGAATTAACCGCTTTTGATAAGGAAAACTTTGCCAAGATACAACTATAGTTAAAAAGTACTTTATCATCGGCAAAAATCACGCGACAATGAATCATTATGAAGGAAAAGATCATCGAAGCATTTAAAAAATATCATTTTTTGCTGGTAAGCTGTTTGTTGGCACTAAGCTTGATTCAAGGCTGCAATACACAAACGGAGCATGCGAGTTTGTCTCGCATAATAGAACGCGGCTACATCGTGGTGGGGACATCCTATGGACCAACTAGTTACTTCTTAGATGCTGAAGGCCCGACCGGTTTTGAATATGAATTGGTAAAACGCTACGCTGACTACTTGGGAGTGGAACTAAAAATCGTCCCTAGCTACAGTCTCGATGAACTTTTTATCAAATTGGATAATGGTGAAGTAGATTTATTGGCGGCTGGCTTAACGGTAACCCCTAATCGGCAAGCCCTTTATCATTTTTCACCCAGCTATAATGAAATCAGCCAAAAACTGGTATTCAAGCAAGGTAAAGAGCGCCCTAGAGAAATCAGTGATTTAACTGGAAAGCTATTGGTTACCAAACATTCCAGTCATGTTGAAAACTTAGAAAAATTGCAACAGACCCATCAGTCATTGTCTTGGCAAGAAAGCGCTGATTTAGATAGTGAAGAATTGCTTTTACAAGTACTTGATGAAAGTATCGATTATACCGTTGTCGATAGCCATCGATTGGCTGTTAACCGTCGTTATTACCCTGAAATTAGCATTGGCTTTACGATAAAAGATGAACAACCTTTAGCGTGGGCACTCAGTAAAAAAGGTGATGATAGCATTTTTGCTAGTGTTATTGAGTTTTTTGGTAAAGTTCATCATGACGGAACACTACTGGCGTTGAATGATAAATATTATGGGCATGTCGAGCAGTTTAACTATGTTGATACACGTATGTTCATTCAAGCAGTTGAAGAAACCTTACCTAAATACCAACCAATTTTTGAGAAATACGCACAAGATATGGATTGGCGCTTACTCGCAGCAATCAGTTATCAAGAGTCTCACTGGAACCCAAGAGCGCGTTCATACACTGGGGTGCGAGGCATGATGATGCTTACACTACCGACAGCCAAGCAAATGGGGATTAAAAGTCGTTTAGATGCAGAGCAAAGTATCCGTGGTGGTGCAAAGTATTTTAAGCAGCTATTTGATCGCATGCCGGCACGAATTCCTCATCCCGATAGATTGTGGTTTGCGCTAGCGTCATACAATGTGGGCTTTGGTCACTTGAATGATGCGCGCATTATTACCCAACAACAAGGTGGTGATCCTGATCGTTGGGTAGAAGTAAAAGAGCGTTTACCACTGTTAAAGCAGAAGAAATACTATAAAAATACCAAGTACGGTTACGCACGCGGCGATGAACCGGTAAATTATGTTGAAAATATTCGTCGATACTACGATACCTTGACCTGGATAGATGATAAGCAAAAAGTCGAGCAGGAACAGGCTAAGATTGAGCGGGAATCTGATGTAGAACAACAGCTAGAACAACAAAATGTTACAATTAAAGCGGAGGAAATAGTTGAATAGTTGCCTTGAAATGTCATAAAAAAGTCACAATACTAAGTGATAATGGTGACAACATTACAAAAGGTAACTTATAGAGAGAAGTTGTAAAACAGGAGTTTTAAGATGTTAAATAGAAATCGAAAATTATCACAAGCAATCCAACGTAAACGTTTATTACAAAGACAAAAGCAAAAATTAAATTGCCGACGTCACTCACAATTTTTATTAGAAAATCAATCGCAGCAAATTCACATCTAGCTATCGTGTTGAGAAAGCTTTTTTAAGGCTTTTTTTTCTGCACGTCTACGTTTAAAAAAACTGGAAAGCATTTCGCTGCACTCTGCTGCTAAGACGCCACTTTCTGCAAATACTTGGTGGTTAAGCTTTTCATGCGTCGTTAAATTGAAAATGCTATCGATACTGCCTGTTTTTTCATCTTTAGCACCGTATACCACCCGTTTAATTCTGCTATGAACGAGCAGGCCAGCGCACATAGGGCAGGGCTCCAATGTGACATACAGGGTGCAGTCGATCAAACGATAATTATTAACATGAGCACCGGCTTGGCGAATAGCAAGCATTTCAGCATGGGCCGAGGGATCGTTTAATGTGATAGATTGATTAAACCCTTCACCAATAATGATATTGTCTTTTACCACGACAGCCCCTACAGGAATTTCTCCTTGTTGCTCAGCAAGTTTGGCAAGCGCTATCGCTCTTGCCATATAGTGCTGATCTAACTGTTCTTGTCTAACGTGATCATTCATCTAGAAACATACCCAATAAATCATTTAAATAACGATGACCTAATGTTGTCACAGACCAGCGCTCTTGGTCGTTGGCAAGCAAACCTTTTTGTTTGGCTTGTGCTAACGTCGCAGCGATAACCTCCTGCTCTAAACCGGTAAACTGTTCAAACTGAATTAATGTAAACGTTTGTCTTAAGCGCAAGACGTTCATCATATATTCAAAAGCAAGTTCTTGTTGCTCTACTTCTAGCAGTTGATCGAGTGCTGGGCGCAAAGGTTCTAAATATCCTTTTGGATGCTTTACTTTAACGGTGCGATAAATTTTATTTTCACCTGGGATGGTTATCTTTCCGTGAGCACCACATCCTATTCCCAAGTAATCACCAAATTGCCAGTAATTGAGATTATGTTGGCATTGTTTACCGGGTTTACTGTAGGCCGATATCTCATATTGTTGGTAACCAGCTTGTGCCAGTAACTGTGCCCCTTGCTCTTGAATGTCCCATAAGGTTTCATCTTCAGGGAGTTTAGGTGGTTTACTGTAAAACGCAGTATTGGGTTCAATCGTCAATTGATACCAAGAAATATGATCAGGTGCTAAGGCAATAGCGGTGCGAATATCGTCCAATGCATGATCAAGTGTTTGATTAGGCAGCCCATGCATTAGATCGAGGTTAAAGCTTTTTATACCCGCTTGTTTAGCATAATCTGCCGCCGTTTTGGCTTGCTCGCTATCGTGAATTCGGCCAAGTTTGATCAGTTTATCAGATGAAAAACTCTGCACACCGATGGATAAGCGAGTAACTCCCGCTTGCGCAAAACCTTTGAACTTTTCGGCTTCTACAGTACCTGGATTGGCTTCCAAGGTTACTTCGAGATCATCGTTGTAGGTAAAACGAGTAAAAACTTGCGCCAATATTGACTTTATCGCGTTGGCTGAAAATAAACTGGGTGTTCCACCGCCGATAAAAATGCTATGAAGAGGACGGTTTTTTAGCTGAAACCGCTCGATATCGTCATCAAGGTCTTTGATCAATTCGCGAATATAGTCTTGCTCGGGTAATACCCCATTGTTGAGATCTTTTGAAAAGTTATGAGAATTAAAATCACAATAGGGGCACTTTTGCACGCACCAAGGTATATGGATATATAGTGATAAGGGCGGAGCGACAAGTTGTTTCATTATAAAGACTTACTGATATGTTCAACTAATAAAGCAAGCGCTTTTCCGCGATGACTGAGTTTATTCTTAATGGCTCTAGGTAGTTGGGCTGACGTCATTTGCTCAGCTTCGACCCAAAAAAGCGGATCATAACCAAAACCTTGCTCACCTTTTAACTCAGTTAGCAGTTCTCCTTCCCAGACACCATGACAGATAACGGGAATAGGATCTTGATAGTGGCGCATATAAACTAAAACACAATGAAACCGAGCTGAACGATTGTCGATGCCGCGCATTGCTTCAAGTAGTTTTTGGTTATTTTTGTTGTCATCAGCATTTTGGCCTGCATATCGCGCTGAATATATACCAGGAGCACCATTAAGTGCGTCTACTTCAAGCCCTGAATCGTCGGCAATCGCTGGTAATCCACTAATTTTTGATGCGTGTCTTGCTTTAATAATGGCATTTTCGACAAAAGTGGTGCCGGTTTCTGCAACATCGCTCACATTAAAGTCACTTTGTGGTTTGATGGCTATTTGGTGCTTAGCAAGCAACTCACTTAACTCTTTTACTTTACCTTGATTACCAGTAGCGAGTACTATTGTCGTCATAAATTATTTTCCAAAATTACCAGCCGAATTAGGCGCGCATCATACCCTAATATCAGTCAAAGAGGGAGCCTCTAACTGATTTTTTACGTTAAGGAACACCATGTCGTTAAAGGATAGCCTGTTAGGCGTTTTAATCATTTTTATTTGGGGATTTAATTTCACGGTTATCGCATGGGGCGTAACGGATATTCCTCCGTTGCTTTTGGGAGCATTGCGTTTTTTAACCATCGCCCTAGTTGGGTCGTTGTTTATTCGTAAACCCTTGATCCCATGGCGTTGGATGGCATTGTATGCATTAACCCTCTGTTTTGGGCAGTTTGCTTTTTTATTTAGTGCAATGGCTTTTGGTATGCCAGCAGGCCTAGCGTCTTTAGTTTTGCAATCTCAAGCTATTTTCACCATTTTATTTTCAGCTTTGATGCTAAAAGAGGTCATTAAAGCGCCACAATTGATAGCGATGATGGTTGCCGGAGCCGGGTTAGCGGTAATAGGTTATTCTCAAACTAACTCGTCAATGACATTAATAGGATTTGTCTTTACCATTTGTGCCGCTATTAGTTGGGCGACAGGAAACGTCATAAATCGAAAAATCAATCAGCAAGGGTATCAAGCGAATATCGGCTTAGTGGTTTGGTCGTCTTGGGTGGCATTTATACCATTTTTATTGGCTAGCGTTATTATAGAAACGCCAGCAGGCATATTAAGTGCATTAAGCAATATCACCACAAGTGCAATTGCTGTGGTGATGTATTTGGCATTTGCTGCATCTATTCTAGCTTACAGTTTGTGGAGTTATTTATTACAACATTATCCGGCCGGACAAGTTGCACCATTAACGTTAGGGGTTCCCGTTGTTGGGTTAATGTCTGCGGCATTTTTCCTTAATGAAAGTCTTAATGGAATGCAGGTGTATGGTGGGCTGTTAGTCATGTTTGGCTTGCTAATAAACAGTATGTCTGGTCGCTATACTCGTATATTTAACTGGTTCCGAAAACATAAAGCCGCTAGTGAATTATAGCGGCTTACTCTTATGCGTCGTTGGTATTTCTATTCAGTATAAAACTTTTGCGAGAACTTTAATTGTTGAGTTTCATTACCATCGTTAATGGTTAAATCGAAGACTATCGTCTCCTGATCTCGATAATTTACTTGGGCGAGATAGTAAATGGCATCACCTTCTTTTACTTCTGTAAAAGATAAGTTTTTACGCTGACCTGCTAAGTTTTTTGCTGAACCTGTAATAGAGACAGTTTTCGCCGGTAAGCCCGCTTTTGTATTGTCCAAAACTGAGATGTTAACCAAGCCATTGTACTTACTTCTTTCGATATTATAGGCTTTAGCAATTTCAGGGGTTAAAAATGTTGCACCAATGGCCATATAGTGAACATTCATACCACCAAGCTTTTGCATATTCTCTGCATGTGAACTTGATATTGATAATAACAGCAAGCTAAAGCTCAATAATAGTTTCGCGAATAAACGTACCATGATTTTCTCCTTATTTGCTTGCTAACTTATAGCACTCGCCAATATGGGATAGCGCCAGAAAGCAAGATGTTGATAACATTTAGCAATAGAAATGCAATCAGTACTGATAAATCTAACCCACCGATACTTGGCACTATACGGCGAATTGGTGCTAAAAATGGTTCGGTAAGTTGATGTAAAATAATTTGTGTCGGGTTATAGCCTTGTACGACCCAACTCATAATTGCCATCACAAGCATTAAGATGAATAGCAAAAAGCCAACCTGCTTAATAGCAAATAGCACTCCAAAATATAAAGCACCTAACGGATCGAATGGTCCACCATTTATCATCGGAATAACAATAAACTTGGCCATAGATACTAAAATAACCAGTAATATTGTTGCCATATCAAGGCCAGCAAAGCCAGGTACAACTCTTCTTACTGGCACAACCATTGGATTGGTGACTTTAACGATAAACTGGCTCAAAGGGTTATAGAAATCTGCTTTGACTAACTGTAACCATACACGTAGGATTAAAATCCATACGATGGTATCAAATATAAATCTGAATAAATAATTAATGGCTTCCATTAACAGCTCCAATTAGGACATACCTTGTTTAATTATGGTAAGCGTAACAGAAATTGTTTGAAGAGTTGAGGTACTTATCGTTTTTTTGAAACCTTTTTTGTCAGAAATTTTTACAGATTATTTTCACTGACTTATCGTAACGTCACAAAAAGCGACACAACCTTTTGTGACGTTGATAAGCTAGCGCTAAGAAGCCATTTCTTTTGCTCTTAGTATGGCCGCATCCATCGCATCATAAACTAATTGTTCTAGCCCTCCATCGATAAAGGTATTGAGTGCTGCTTGCGTGGTGCCGCCTTTAGAGGTGACATTTTCTCTTAGTTGGCTAATCGATAGATCATTTTGAATCACCATCTGCGCCGCGCCTAAAGCGGTTTGTTGAACCATTTCTCGGCTTTCCTGCTCACTGTAACCAAGCATTTTGGCTTTGTTTTGCATTGCTTCCATAAAGAGAAAGAAGTAGGCGGGTGCAGAGCCAGCAATAGCGATAATATGTTCAATTTCTTGCTCGGTTTTAAGCCACTTTACAATCCCTACCGTTTGCATAAGTTGCTCAGTGGTCTCTTTTTGCTTCTCAGTCACTTGCGCTGAAGCATATAAACCACTAACTCCTAGCCCCAATTGTGAAGGAGTGTTTGGCATCGTCCTGATAACTGGACATTGACACGCAAGGGCTGTTTGCATAGCGTTTATTGAACAACCGACGGCTACCGAAATAAAACACTTATTTTTTACGTCAACTTCAGTGGCTATTTCACGACATACATCTTCGATAAAATGTGGTTTAACTCCAAGCACTACATAATCTGCAAATTTCGCTGCTTCGACATTAGACGACGTATGAGCAATACCAAGCTTTGCCGATAACGCTTCTCTTTTCGGCGCTGAAGGGTTCGATACAATAACGTCACTTGCTTGAAAGCCTTTGGCGATCAAACCTGAAATAATTGCGCTGTTCATATTGCCAGCACCAATAAATGCTATTTTGGGCATAGATCCTCTTGTTGTGTTAAATCAGATAAACATTCAGTTTAGAGCGTGTTGACCTTTCGAGGTTATTTTTTCAGCTATTGATGAGGCTTTAATACCAAGCAGCGCTGACGTAATGTCGTTTTGCCACATGAGCCAGCGATAACGAAGCAGAAATATCGTGAAAGCTGTCTTTTGGATTCGCTTAACTGCATTTTACTCGTTGTTACTTGCTCTGCGTGCCGAATAACAATGCGTATCACAAGTGCCGTGATAAAAATGCATAAAACCCAAACAAAATTTAACTGCGAAATGTCAACACGCTTTAGGTTAACATATTTGAGTTGATAATGCTGCCCCACACCGTTTAACTTCTCGTACCAAATATCGCTGTACCAATACGTACCATGGTTGAACCAAATAGAATGGCTTCATTCATGTCTCCCGACATTCCCATGGATAGGGTGTCAACACTCGGATATTTTTGCTTGAGTTGATTAAACTCACGTTCTAGTTTTTTGAAGCTTTCTTTTGGATTGCCTATTTCGGGAATGGCCATTAAACCACGCAAGATTAAGTGCTCAGCGGAATTCACTTGTTCAGCTAACTCAGCTATTTCAGCTAAAGCGCAACCTGATTTTGATGTTTCTGCGCTAATATTCACTTGTAAACAAACGTTTAGCGGGGTAAGGTGAGAAGACCTTTGTTCATCTAAACGAGTGATAACTTTGGCTCTATCAACACTTTGTACCCAATCAAAATGCTCAGCAATAAGCTTGGTTTTGTTTGATTGAATGGGACCAATGTAATGCCAAACTGCATCGCGCAAATGTGTCAACTTCGAAATTTTTTCAATCGCTTCTTGAATATAGTTTTCACCAAAGTGGCGTTGACCTATATGATAAGCTTGTTCAATCATTTCAATAGGTTTGGTTTTACTTACCGCCAGCAAAGTAACTTGCTCCGGCGCTCGTTTAGCTTGTTGACAAGCATGTTCTATTTGCAGATTAACCGCTGCAATATTATCTTTAATACACATCATAAAATAATTATAGGCTTCCTGCGCCTCGCTGGGACTCTATTTAATCAAAGAGGTTTTTATGGATATTACCGAATTACTCGCCTTTAGCGTAGACAATAATGCATCAGATTTACATTTATCTACTGGCACACCACCGTCTATTCGTGTTGATGGTGATGTTAGAAAATTAAACATTCCAGCGTTTGATGCAAAAGATGTCAATGCGTTGGTCTATGATATTATGAATGATAGGCAACGAAAAGAGTATGAAGAGAATATGGAAGTCGATTTCTCTTTTGAAGTGCCTAATTTAGCTCGATTCAGGGTAAACGCCTTTAACCAAAATCGAGGGCCTTCAGCGGTATTTCGTACAATCCCTAGTAAAGTACTTTCTCTTGAAGACTTAGGCTGTCCGGAGATTTTCCGTGAAATATCCGATAACCCTAGAGGATTAGTGTTGGTTACCGGGCCAACGGGTTCTGGTAAATCAACGACATTGGCAGCGATGGTTGATTACATTAATAAAAACAAGTATCACCATATTTTGACCATCGAAGATCCGATCGAGTTCGTCCATGAGAATTACTCATGCCTAATTAACCAACGTGAAGTTCACCGAGATACATTAAGCTTTAACAATGCCTTGCGTTCAGCATTGCGTGAAGACCCTGATGTAATCCTTGTTGGTGAGATGCGTGACTTGGAAACGATACGTTTAGCAATGACCGCGGCAGAAACGGGTCATTTGGTCTTTGGTACTTTACATACCACTTCAGCCCCTAAAACCATTGACCGTATTATTGACGTATTCCCAGCCGAAGAAAAATCGATGGTTCGGTCGATGTTGTCTGAATCTTTGCGAGCCGTTATCTCACAAACGCTGGTTAAAAAAGTCGGCGGTGGTCGTGTCGCTGCCCATGAAATCATGATCGGTGTACCCGCTATTCGTAACTTAATTCGTGAAGATAAGATTGCGCAAATGTATTCTGCTATCCAAACAGGGATGCAACATGGTATGCAAACAATGGATCAATGTTTACAAAACTTGGTGAATCGTGGCTTGATTTCTCGTCAAGATGCGATGGAAAAAGCTGCTGATAAAAATCAGTTTAAAAGTTTTTAGTCATTGATCTAAGAGAGGTTTACGATGAAATTTCATACCTTACTAGAGCGGATGGTCAAAGACGAAGCATCCGATATGTTCGTGACGGCTAAATTGCCAGTTAGCGCCAAAATCAATGGCGAATTGCAAGCTATCGACGATGAAGTGTTAACACCAGAAGCTGCTTTAGGCCTAGTTCATGATGCCATGAATGATAAACAGAAAAAGCAGTTTGACGAAGAAAAAGAATGTAACTTTGCAATATCAATCGATGGTATCGGCCGTTTCCGTGTCTCTGCGTTTTGGCAACGCGATATGGCCGGTATGGTTATTCGTCGAATTGTCACTGACATTCCTGACGCAGATGTGCTTGGGCTGCCTAGTGTGCTGAAAGATGTTGTTATGTCCAAGCGTGGCTTAGTGCTGTTTGTGGGTGGTACAGGTACAGGTAAATCAACGTCAATGGCAGCATTGATCGGTTATCGTAATAAAAATTCTCGAGGTCATATCTTGACGATAGAAGATCCAGTGGAATTTGTTCATGAGCATGGCAAGTCAATGATCACGCAACGTGAAGTTGGTTTAGATACTGAATCTTTTGACGCTGCGCTGAAAAGTTCGCTTCGCCAAGCACCTGACGTTATCTTGATTGGTGAGATCCGCTCTCAAGAAATCATGGAGCATGCATTAAGTTTTGCTGAAACCGGACATTTATGTATTGCAACCTTACATGCTAACAATGCTAACCAAGCGATTGATCGCATTATGCATCTAGTACCGGCAGAGCAACACGGTAAATTACTGTTTGATTTAGCATTGAATTTGCGCGGTATTATTGCTCAACAACTGGTACCAACCACAGATGGCAATGGTCGTGTTGCTGCCATTGAAATATTACTTAACTCACCTTACATTTCTGAGCTGATTAAGAAAGGTGATGTCGGCAGTATTAAAGAAGTGATGGAAAAATCAACCGATCAAGGTATGCAGACTTTTGATCAGGCGTTATTTAACCTTTATCAACGTGGCTTAATTAATTACGCGGATGCATTACATCATGCTGATTCGCCTAATGACTTACGTCTAATGATTAAACTTCGTAGCAATGAACAAGGTGGCTCCGGTTCACTCGCGGGTGTAACTATTGATGGTCTAGAGCCAAACGAATAACCGCTTATTGTTTAACGGGTAGTTATGATTAAAACGTGTAGAGTACGATGTTGCTTTACACGTTTTTTAATGACTAATCCAAAGTAAGGGGGGGATTAGGGCGAGTTGATCTTTAGCGGTTATTGTTGTAGCAGAAAAGCATTAGAAATTCAGTCTTTTGGATTCGTTTAACTGCATTTACACTGTGTTAATTGCTCTGTGGGCAGAATCACTATGCGTATCACGAGTGCCGCAATTAAAACGCAGTTCATTCGAACAAAATCTCACCGTACAAGATTAACATACCCGAGTAAAACCATTTAAAAGTCAGGAGCGCAATTGAAGGTGATCGGCTTTTGAGTTCTTGGGTGAATAATGGTCAGTTGCTCTGCATGTAAGTGCAGTCGTCGCTCTGCCTTCCCATAAAGATCATCACCAACAATTGGTGCGTTTAATCCTTGAGGATGGGCGCAATGAACTCTTAATTGGTGTGTCCTACCTGTTTTAGGGTAAAGGTAAAGCCTGCTTTGACTTTCTGTACTACTGATCAACTGCCAGTCGGTGCTTGCCGGTTTACCTTGTTCAAAACAGACCAATTGACGAGGTCGATCATAAAGATCGCCGCGTAATGGTAATTCAATCGTGCCACTTTGCTGGTCAATACACTGAGTTATCACCGCAACGTAGCGTTTTTTTACTTCTCGACGAATAAATTGTTGGTGTATTCGTTTGTGCGCTGTTGGATTTAGGGTAAAAAGCAATAAACCTGATGTTGACATATCGAGGCGATGAACCACCATAGGTCCGCTTGCATGAGGGTAGAGCGCCTTTACACGTTGAAATGCGCTATCTTTAATATATTTACCCGGCACTGACAGTAACTCGCTAGGTTTGTTGATGACGACGATGTCTTGATCAGAATAAATGACCTCTAACGACAGGTTAGCTGTGTTAATTTGCTGCAGTGGATTTTCTTCGACCTCAAGTCCATTGAGCATATGCATTAGAATTGGCTGGCATTTTCCCATACATGCTGGATAGAAATTACCATGCTGTCTTATTGCCGATTTAGGTGATTTCCCCCACCAGAATTCAGCAAAGGCCAAAGGTTTAAGCTGATATTGAAAAGCATATTGCAATAGTTTTGGTGCTGCGCACTCGCCTGTTCCCGCGGGGGGAGGGTGAGCAGCCGCACTAAAAAGTTGGTTGATGCTTTTTGTTTCCAACTGCGTATTAAGAAATTGATACTGTTCAAAAATGCGTGTTTGAAGTTCACTCGATAAGAAGAGACGTTGTTGTTTAAGTGATTCAATCGTTGATAATTTTTGTGATAAATCCTGTGCTAAGTTATCAATCTCCATCTGCCAGTAATTTTTAAGGTGTTTTAGTTTTACTTTATAAGCAACACTTTCCTTAGCTAAAAGCCCTAGTTGCTCTTGGTAATTTGCCGGCTTTGATTGCTCTAGCTGTGAGCGTTTGCTTTGGCGAGCTAACTTTGCTTTTTTCGCTATGTCATTAAATTGCTGAAGAGCCTTGTCTGCATTTGATTTTAACCGCGAGAGTTTGCCTTCAGCTATTGAGATATCTTTAGATTGCTTAAGTGCTGTAATTTGCTGGTTAAGCTCATTAATTCGTTGATTTTGTTGTTGATAAACACTTTCTTTAGCCAGTAAGTCATAAATTGGTGGGACAAACCTGCCGATGTGATTGCTGTCAGCTAACTTACCAGAAAATGCGCTAAGGTAACCGATTTCACCTGTGCTATTTTGCACTAATAAAACACCAAACATTTTACCAATGGCTTCTGGGCTATCATTATCGGTTAGACCAAAATCATGACGCCACTCTTGCTGAGTGGTCAAATAATCTTGGAGCTCTTTAGCAGCTAACGCAGTAAGTGGATGCGGTTGATAGTAATGGGGATAATTGAACTTTTTAGGCAGTTCAAAGCCAGTAATATCCTGTTTAAACGAGATGAAACACTTGGGGCCATTAGTTGTAACCGCGGTATCTTGGTTAAATGAGCTTGACATCATCAGGTTAGCTTCTCTAGTAATAACAGCCAAAGCGGTAAGGTGATCAGACTGGCTAGCGTTGATGCGACAATGGTGCCAGCAACGACGGCTTGTTGGCATTGTTGCATCTTCGCTATCAGATAAGCGTTTACCCCTGTTGGACAGGCGCTGATGATGACTAACGTCGTGGTGACCTCAACTGGTAACTCCAGAAAGTGATGACTTACCATTAAAATTAATAAAGGTAGCAATACCAGTTTTAGTATAGTTGCCAAACTGATATGCAAAGTTTGCTCTTTTATGCGATAAAAAGTTAACGAACTACCTAATAAAAATAACGCAAGCCCAATGGCTGGCGTACCAAGGTAACCAATGGCCGTGTCTACTGTTTTCGGCAGGTGTAAATCAAGTAGGTTGGCTATTAAACCAAGCGTAATACTGGCGACTAAAGGGTTTAATAAGGTTTGTTTTGCCAAGTTTTGGACTACACTGGTGTTCGTGCTTTGTGTAGGTGCTTTTATTGCGAGCAGACTCGTTAAGGTGAAAAGCAGCGCACTGTGAAAGGTAATAATTAAGAATACTAACCCCAGTGCTTGTTCATTGACGATTGCGATAACAATTGGAATACCAATAATTACCGTATTTGAGTAACTACTCCCTAACGCGAATACGCTTGCTTGCGCTAAATTAGTTTTACGAGGTTTGCTGATAACGTAATGTAGAGTTAAGGCGATAAAAAAACTTATCAATAATGGTAGATAAAATGCTAAAAAATAATCAATATCTACATTCCCTTGTAAATCAGCCTTAGACATCTTAGTAAATAGAAATAACGGGATCAATAAGGTGAAAGTTAATTTGCTGATGGCATCAATGTCGATTTTTGTGAGCCACTGTATTTTCGTTAGGAAATAGCCAAGAGCAGCAACTAAAGCTAATGGTAAAACAATGTCAATTAGATACATGGAAAGTGATCACTTAACTTGCGAGCTACTGGTATTGAGATTCGAAAAAGCTTTCAATAATGAGCGCAGCACTCATCGCATCAATATGATCTTTTTGCAGGTTTCTGTATCCACCTGAAGAAAACAGCTGAGCTTTGGCATCTGTTGTGGTCAGACGTTCATCTTGAAATATCACTTGCTTGGCAAATTTATTGGCTAAACGATTACCGAACTTTTTTGCATCTAAAGTTAGTTGTTGTTCGCTGCCATCCATATTAAGGGGCAAACCAACAACAAATAAATCAGGAAGCCATTCATTCACGTATTTTTCGATATCAGGCCATTGCGGAATACCATCTTTTGCTTTTACTGAACCAAGTGGACTGGCACTGCCAGTGAGCTCTTGTCCAATCGCTATACCGATATACTTTTTACCAAAATCAAATCCTAAAATGGTTCTTTGGCCGATATTGTGTGAAGATTTAGCCATTAAGCGTGGCCAACATCTGATGAGAGATGAGCAATATCAACACCTAACTGCTCAGCGGCTTTTTGCCAGCGTTTTTCAATTGGTGTATTAAAAATGATTTCGCTATCAGCAGGTGTGGTTAACCATGAGTTATCTTTAATCTCTTGCTCAAGCTGTCCAGGCCCCCATCCAGCATATCCTAATGCAACAATGTAATTGTCTGGTGCTTGATGTGTACCCAAGGCTAATAAGATATCTTTTGAGGTTGTGATCATGACATCTTTACTCAATGCAAGAGAGCTTCGCCAACCGTCTTGTGGGCTGTGTAAAACAAATCCTCGGTCTTGAGATACCGGTCCACCGGTTAAGACCAGTTGCTCGAGCTCAGGTTTTTTGATGCTAGCTTCATCTATCTGCGATAATAATTCGTTGAGTGTGACGTTAACGGGCAAATTAATAATAAGCCCCATCGCACCCTCATCATTGTGTTCACAAATGTACGTTACGGTGCGATCAAAAAAGGTATCACCCATACTCGGCATCGCAATAAGTAAATGATTTTCTAAACTTTCCACAATTACACCTTTACCTATCGATTTCAAAAACTTGTCACCCACATAGGCATTTATTTGCCTAAATATTCTTCGATGGCGTCCATAAGTTTACCACTGATATTTATTGGATATGCGGCCTCAATTTCACGAATACAAGTCGGACTGGTGACATTAATCTCCGTCACTTTATCGCCAATGATATCAAGACCAACAAAAATTAGACCGCGCTTTTTTAACTCAGGAGCAATGGTTTCAGCAATCATTTTATCCGTAGCAGATATTGGTCTTGCTTCACCACGGCCGCCAGCCGCTAGGTTACCACGTGTCTCACCTTTGGCAGGGATCCGAGCAAGGCAATAAGGCATTGCTTCTCCGTTGACAATCAGGACGCGTTTATCACCATTACTAATATCTGGAATAAACTCTTGAGCCATAGCGTAATGTTGTCCGTGATTTGTCAGTGTTTCTATTATAACACCAACGTTAGCGTCATTTTCTTTCAATCTAAAAATAGATGAGCCACCCATACCGTCCAACGGTTTTAAAATAATGTCTTTATTTTGTTGATAAAACTGACGAATCCGGCCAGCATCACGCGTGACTAATGTTTTTGGCGTTAGGTCAGCAAACCATGCGGTAAATAACTTTTCATTACAGTCGCGCAAACTTTGCGGCTTATTAACAATCAAAGTACCGGCTTGCTCAGCTCTTTCAAGCATATAAGTGGCATATATATATTCGGTATCAAAAGGTGGATCTTTACGCATTAACACCGCATCAAGGCTAGAGAGCTCTATATCTTCGGCTTCACCTAAATCATACCAATGATCTTGATCGTCATAGACTTTTACAGGGCGAACCTGAGCTCGACAGACACCTTGCTCTAAATAAAGATCACTCATCTCGATATAAAATATCTCGTAGCCTCGACTTTGTGCCTCAAGCATCATCGCCATCGAAGAATCTTTGGCAACTTTGACGGTTGAAATAGGGTCCATTACTACGCCGAGCTTGATTGTCATGTTATTTACTTCCTAATTTTTTTTAGCTAAGAGCTGAAAGCTCTATTATTTTATATCGCCAAAGCGACATTGTAATGCAGTTATTGCGGTTAATGCTGCTGTCTCTGTTCGTAAAATACGAGGCCCCAATAAAACGGGTTGATAATGTGCTTGTTCCGCCTGTGCTATTTCTTCATCGGTTAATCCACCTTCAGGGCCGATTAACAACCTTACACGATCATTTTCACTCGGAATCGACATTATCGAGTGTTCAGCTTTCGGATGTAGGTTTAATTTTAATGCTGACGTCGATTGACTAAGCCATTCTTCAAGCGATATTGGCTCTTTAACCTCTGGAACAAAGCATCGTCCACTTTGTTCACAAGCGCTGATGACAATTTTTTGCCATTGATCACGTTTCTTATTGAGCCGTTCTTGGTTTAACTTTACACCACAGCGATGCGTAAATAGTGGGGTTATGGAATTGACCCCTAATTCAACCGACTTTTGCAAGGTAAAGTCCATGCGGTCACCGCGAGAAATGCCTTGGCCCAAATGAATGTGAAGTGGTGATTCACTATTTTTAACGTCAAAACCGGTAATTAATGCTTGTGCATTTTTCTTTTGGACATTGACAAGGGTGGCTTGAAATTCACCCAGCTGACGCTGATGATTGTCGCCACTTGTTTCTAAACCATGATATGGCTGGCCATTGAACAAGGTAATGGCATCACCTTCTTGCAATCGTAATACTCTTATAATATGACCAAAGGCGTCATCGTCTAAAGTAATGGTTTGATTAACGGCAAGCGATTGATCTTGATAAATTCTTGGGTTGCGCATAACTCGCACTAAAACTGTTATATTGTCTATTGGCAAAGATAGGGGTGAGCGTCGTCTTTATCAAGCTTAACTTGTAATAAAGTGTGATAAATCGATAGCTAGCAGGTTAATAGTCGAAATAATTTAGGAAATGTTAGATAATGCGCGCCGCTGTTTCTTTACTGGGTAGTAAGGTTACAAAGAATAAGGCAGTCAATAAAGTTAGAGGTAGTAGATGCGATATGCATTAGGCGTTGAATATGATGGTAGCCAGTATTATGGTTGGCAACGACAAAAAAATGTCATTAGCGTGCAAGAAACGTTAGAAAAGGCATTATCCAAAATTGCCAATGAGCCTATTGAAGTCGTTTGCGCTGGCCGCACCGATACGGGGGTTAATGCGACTAATCAAATCATTCACTTTGATACCAATCAAAAACGTAAAGATGTTGCATGGACATTAGGGGTAAATACCAATTTGCCAGCAGATGTTGCTGTAACATGGGTAAAAGAGGTGAATGAAGATTTTCATGCCCGCTTTAGTGCGACAGCTAGGCGTTATCGCTATATCATTTACAATAATAACTTACGCTCAGCAATACTAAGTAAAGGCTTAAGTTTTTGTCATTACCCACTTGATGAAAAGTTGATGAATCAAGCCGCTCAATACCTTGTTGGCAAGCATGACTTTACCTCATTTCGCACCGTCCATTGCCAGTCGCACTCTCCAGTGCGAACGCTTTATCATTGCAATGTCACCCGCTATCGTGATTATTTGGTCTTAGATGTAAAAGGCAATGCTTTTTTACATCATATGGTTAGAAATATTGCGGGAAGTTTAATGCGAATTGGTCAAGGACTAGAGCCTGTAGAATGGATTCAAGAAGTTTTACACGCTAAAAACCGCTGTTTAGCAGGTATTACCGCACCAGCAGGCGGTTTATATTTTGTTGATGTTGATTATCCTGAGGAGTTTCAGTTACCGCAACGTCATTTAGGACCACTATTTTTAGATTAAACGTGGTTTTAGCTTTGTATGGTTGCGGATAACATAAACAGACCTTCGGGCCGTTAGGTTGTTAAAATGGTGCTCGTGGCTTGGCGATAGAATGCTGAGCTGTTAGGCTATTGTTATTTTTCAGTAATCGCATTAGAAAAATTGAGAAAACAGACCAGTTTTTTGTATTCAAAGTGCAATAAACTGTGGTCTAATTAGTGGTTATTCCTGATATTATTAATAATTTGTAGGTTGATAATGACGATTTGATGTTTTTATCAACGTTTTTTCGCGCAATAGGCAATAGATAGATTATGAGCTGGATAGAAAAGATTCTCCCAAAAGCAAAGACAACTCAACGTAGTAACATTCCTGAAGGGGTGTGGAGTAAGTGTAGTGCCTGTAATGCCGTTTTGTATAAGGCTGAATTAGAAAGACAAATGTCGGTGTGTCCTAAGTGTGACCATCATATGCGTATTAGTGCTCGTAAACGAGTTGAAGGCTTTCTTGATAATGGCGAACGTTTAGAGTTAGGGGCTGATTTAGAGCCGCAAGATATCCTTAAATTTAAAGACTCTAAACGCTATAAAGATAGAATCGCAGCTGCACAAAAAGCTACCGGTGAGAAAGACGCTCTCGTGGTAATGAAAGGCGAATTACATGGTATGCCTGTTGTTGTCGCAGCATTTGAGTTTGCTTTCTTAGGCGGTTCAATGGCCTCAGTAGTAGGTGAGCGTTTCGTTAAAGGCGCTGAATATTGTTTAGAGCATAATATACCGCTTATTTGCTTTTCAGCAAGCGGTGGAGCTCGCATGCAAGAAGCCTTATTTTCATTGATGCAAATGGCAAAAACCAGTGCGGCGCTCGCTAAAATGAGTGAAAAAGGCCTGCCTTATATCTCAGTATTAACTGACCCAACAATGGGCGGCGTTTCTGCTAGTTTGGCAATGCTGGGTGATGTCAATGTCGCAGAGCCTAAAGCGTTGATTGGCTTTGCGGGGCCTCGAGTCATTGAACAAACAGTGCGTGAGAAGTTACCGGAAGGCTTCCAACGCAGTGAGTTTTTATTAGAAAAAGGGGCGATTGATATGATTGTTGATCGTCGTCAAATGCGGGATACTTTAGCTCGACTTTTAGCCAAATTTACAGGGCAAGAGTTATCAGCATTTAATTAATCTTGTTAAAAATGAAAACACCATTTGATAGCCACTTAGGCGAGCATACGCTCGATGAGTGGCTTTATTATTTAGAGTCATTACATACCCAAGAAATTGATTTAGGTTTAGCCCGTATTGGCGAAGTAGCCAAGCGATTATCTATTGATTTGAGTTTTGCCAAAGTCGTCACCGTTGCTGGTACCAATGGCAAAGGGACAACTTGTGCCTTTATCGAACAAACTTTATTGACCTTGGGTGAGTCTGTAGCAGTCTATTCTTCGCCACATATAAACAAATTTAATGAACGACTTCGTATCAACGCGAGAGATATTGATGATCAGCCGATTATCGACGCCTTTAAAAAAATAGAGCGTGCCCGCGAGGAGATTAGCTTAAGTTATTATGAATACACGACTTTGGCAGCGTTTCTGGTTTTGATGGATATCAGACCCAACTTCATTATCTTAGAAGTCGGGTTAGGCGGACGTTTAGATGCCACCAATATTATTGATGCCGATATTGCCGTGATCACTACAGTAGATTTAGATCACCAAGCCTTTTTAGGCGATACCCGAGAGGCAATTGGCTTTGAAAAAGCCGGGATAATGCGAGCAAATCAGTTAGCCGTTATCGGCGAGGTTGTGGCTGCAAACAGTGTTATCGCTCATGCTGATTCTATTGGCGCGCAGATTAAGCAGCGCGAGCGAGACTTTAGTGTCACCCTTAGTGACGATGGTCGTTGGTGTTGGCAGTCGTCTCATCAATGTTTTAATCACTTGCCAAAACCATTTGTACCACTAGACAACGTTGCTACGGCAATCGAAGTACTATCCTTACTTTCATTAACGTTAACTGAGCAACTCATTAGTGACGTAATTAACAAAACCAAAGTACCTGGTCGTACAGAGTCTTTTAAGCAAGGCTGTGATATTGTGCTTGATGTTGGTCATAACCCATTAGCAGCAAGATATCTAAGAGATTATATCAGTGCATATCAGCATCGGCGTATTCTAGCGGTTGTTGGGATGTTAGCGGATAAAGATATTAAAAGTACATTAAATGAATTAGTCGATTGTGTTGATCATTGGTATATCGGCAGCTTAGATACTGCAAGAGGTGCAACGTCTGAGTACATAAGCCAGCAAATGCCACAATTAGCACCTTGCTCTAATTATTTTGACAATGTTGAAGATGCCTTTAAAATGGCACAAAAACAGGCGAAAGAAACGGATATTATCCTCGTTTTTGGGTCCTTTTATACTGTCGCTAAAATAAGAAAATTATTAGTTTAGGAGTTGGTTTGTCTACACCGTTTCAAAATCGATTAGTCGGAACCGTTATCGTGGCTGCTTTAGCGATTATTTTTTTGCCGGATATTCTGGATGGCGAAAAACAAACCTATCAGGAAGAGTTTGATAAAATTCCTTCTCCACCCAGTGCTAAGTTTTCTTCGTCAACACCAACATTCGATGAATCAAAACTGGTGAAGTTGGCAGATGAAGACGTCGTTGATGAGGCGGCGCTTGATGACGATGAAAATTATCGCAATGATGCTGATGCCGAGCAAGACGTTGGCTCGCTCAACGATAGTAATACCGAGCACGTTAGTGAGACACTGAAAGTTTCAGCGTTAGCCAAGGAGCAATTCATTGAGTCAAGCCCAGCCGATGACGATGTCATTGTTGAATCAGAAAAACAAACTTCACCGTCATTGCCTGAGAAAGCGGTAGTTGAAGAAGCGTGGGTGATTCAACTTGGTAGTTTTCGCCATCAGAAAAACGTTGATGACTTGTTAGCTAAATTAAAGGCAAATGGATATACCGCCTATAGTCGGCCTATTAAAACTCGCAAAGGAACCTTAACCAAGGTGTTTGTTGGACCAGAACTGATTAAATCGAGTTTGGAGAAAAAGATCCAACCTTTGAAAAAGTTAACCAACGTTGAAGGTAAAATTGCACGTTTTAGACCAACGAGTTAACAGCTAACAAACGAACTAAATGATAAAAAAGTTGGCTAATTAGGTTGCTGTTCTGGTAGAATGCGCGCCTCTAATCAATGAGAACGCTCGATTTATGATTTGGATAGACTATGCCATTTTGGCAGTCATCGCTATATCAACGCTGGTAAGTTTGGTGAGAGGCTTCGTTAAAGAGGCTGTTTCACTGGTGATCTGGATCAGTGCCTTTTTTATCGCGAGTACGTTCTACTTAGATCTTGCCCCTTTACTGACGAATATTTCCGAATCTTTGCTCAGAAATGCAGCAGCGGTTGCTATTTTATTTGTCGTCACCCTGATCTTAGGTGCATTAGTAAACTATATTATTAGTCAACTTGTGGCTAAAACTGGTTTGTCTGGCACGGATAGGGTTTTAGGTATTGTTTTTGGCGCCTTGCGTGGCGTGCTCATCACCAGTGCTATTTTATTTTTCCTTGATGCATTTACTCCTGCGTCTCAAAGTGCATGGTGGCAAGGTTCACAATTGATCCCAGAATTTACATTAATTATTGAGTGGTTTTTTGAGTATCTCAAACAATCATCAAGTTTTTTAAATAAAGCTTAGTTCGGCGGAGAATAACTTTATGTGTGGTATAGTTGGTATTGTTGGTAGAACACCAGTAGCTCAGGCGCTATATGATGGTTTAACGGTGCTTCAGCACCGAGGGCAGGATGCTGCAGGTATTGTCACCATTAACGAAAATACCTTCAGGTTGCGTAAAGCAAATGGCTTAGTAAAAGACGTATTTCATACGCGTCACATGCTAAGACTGCAAGGAAATATTGGTATAGGTCACATTCGTTACCCAACCGCTGGCACCTCGAGTTCTTCTGAAGCTCAACCCTTTTACGCGAATTCTCCTTTTGGTATTTCTTTGGCACATAATGGTAATTTAACCAATGCTGAAGAACTTAAGACTTGGCTGTTTAAAGAAGCGCGCCGTCATGTTAATACGACATCTGATTCAGAGTTATTGTTAAATATCCTCGGTCATGAATTACAACAAGTTGGTAGCATCGATTTAACGCCAGAAGATATTTTTGGTGCTATTGCAAAAACGCATCAACGTGTCCGTGGCGCCTATGCTGCTACCGCGTTAATTATCGGTCATGGTATGGTGGCATTTCGTGATCCTCATGGTATACGCCCATTGGTATTTGGTAAGCGTGAAACCGAAAAAGGCGTTGAATACATGATTGCGTCAGAGTCGGTTGCGCTTGATGCTAACGACTTTACCTTTGTTAGAGATGTCGCACCAGGTGAAGCGATTTTCTTTACAGAAGATGGTCAATTATACAGTAAGCAATGTGCCGAAAACCCTAAGTTTAATCCATGTATTTTTGAGTATGTTTATTTTGCTCGTCCAGATTCAACCATTGATAATATTTCAGTGTACGGTTCACGTATCGAAATGGGTAAAAAACTGGGTGAAAAAATTGCTAAAGAATGGGCAGATGAAGATATTGACGTGGTGATTCCGATCCCGGAAACGTCGTGTGATAGTGCACTTCAAATTGCGCAAACGCTAAACATCCCTTACCGCCAAGGGTTTGTTAAAAATCGCTACATCGGCCGTACCTTTATTATGCCAGGTCAAGAAGAGCGTAAAAAGTCAGTACGTAGAAAACTTAACGCGATTAATGCTGAATTTGCCGGTAAAAATGTTTTGTTGGTCGATGATTCTATTGTGCGTGGTACAACATCAGAGCAAATCATTGAAATGGCACGCAATGCTGGCGCTAAGAAAGTGTATTTTGCTTCGGCAGCACCAGAAATAAGATTCCCTAACGTTTACGGCATTGACATGCCAAGCGCCAATGAGTTGATAGCCCATGGCCGAGAGCTTGATGATATTTGCCAGTTAATTGGTGCAGATAAGTTAATTTATCAGTCAATTGAAGATTTAAAAGCTGCGGTCTCGGTTGCTAACCCAAGTATTACAGACTTTGAAATATCGGTATTTAATGGTCAATATATCACTAAAGACATTGACCAAGGTTATTTAGAGAAGCTTGATGCAGCTCGTAATAACGAAAGTAAAGAAAATACGGATAAAAATGCTGACTCTATTATTGATATGCATAACGAAGGTGCATAGCAAGCACCGATGATTGAAATAAAAAAACCGAGTTTATAGACTCGGTTTTTTGTTTTTAGTTTTCCAAACCATCAGTTTAACTATCCGGTATTGCGCATTCCTGTTGCAATGCCAGTCATACTCACCATCAGTAACTGTTCACAAATGGGGTGCTCTGGTTGTTTTCTTAAGCGCTTTAAGGCTTCTATTTGTAGTAAATGCAAAGGTAATAAATAAGGCTGTCTTAGTTGGAATGACGCTAAATTCCATTGATCACCTTGCAAGCTTTCGGTTTGTTTGAGTAAATGTAAAACCGTTTGCTTATCCTTTGCCAATTGAGCTCTTAACTCATTACCTAATGGTTGCAATTGCGGCTCAACTAAGCTTTCATCATATAGTTTGGCGATGTTGCTGTTGGACTTTAAATATACCATTTCTGTTAACGATACTCGGGCTTTAAAATAAGGCCAATTGTTAAGCATGTCTTCGATGACACTTTCATATTCATCAATGACTTCATTTATTGCCTGACCAAAGCCTAACCAACTTGGCACAACGAGGCGGTTTTGACTCCAAGCAAAAATCCACGGGATTGCACGCAGCGATTCAATGCCGCCATCAGATTTGCGCTTGCTTGGTCTTGAACCAAGCGGAAGAGAAGAGAGTTCTTGCTCTGGTGTTGCTTGGCGAAAATAACGAACAAAATCTTCTTTGTCACAAACATAGCCTCGATATATTTCACAGCTGCGCTTGGCCATTTTATCCATCAGCTGTCGCCAATCTTCTTTAGGTGCTGGTTGTGGCTTGATCAAACTCGCTAAAATCGCACTGGCGTATAAATGAAGACTTCTGACCGCTAAACTTGGTAAACCAAATTTAAAACGAATGGTTTCCCCTTGCTCAGTAACGCGCAGGCCGCCTTCTAAAGTGCCAGGTGGTTGTGATGCTATTGCTGCATGCGCTGGACCACCGCCACGGCCAATAGTGCCGCCACGGCCATGAAATAACTTTAAGGTAATACCATGTTTTTTAGCGGTTGCGACCAAGGCTTCTTGTGCTTGATATTGTGCCCATGCGGCTGCTAGCACTCCAGCATCTTTAGCTGAATCGCTATAGCCAATCATGACATGTTGAGCGCCAAGGCTGCGCTGCGCATATTCCTGATCAGCTAGTAACGTATCAATAACACTGGCTGCATTATTTAAATCATCTAACGTTTCAAATAGCGGTGCTATTGGCATTTCCCAGCTAACACCCGTTGCCTTCATTAATAAGTTTACTGCGAGTACATCACTTTGATGGCTGGCCATAGAAATAACATAGATACCGAGAACTTCTTTCGGTTGGTCGGCAATAAAGCGGAAGGTGTCTAACACTTCTTGCGTTTGCGCTGACCACTCAACGTTGGGTAGTAGCGGGCGCTTGTTCTTCAACTCTTGTTGTAAAAATTGGACGCGTTTGGCTTCTGACCATGAAAGGTAATCACCCAATTCTAATGCGTTAACAATTTCTGCAATAGCTTGGTCATGAAATTCACTGTGTTGACGAACATCAAGTTTCACTAATGAAATGCCAAAGCAATGCACTTTACGGATCACATCCATTAATAGCGAATTTGCTGATTTGCTCAGACCAACCGAAAGTAAGCTTTCACGGCATTGGTAAAGCGGGGTAAGTAATTCATCTGGATGAGCAATGATCCCAGAAGTTTGACCGTCTTTGAGCTCGCTGATCGTATGCTCGAGCTTGTCAGTTGTTTGCTTAATGAGATTACGATACGGGCCGATATTTTCAACGTCTTGTTGTAATAGGTTATCGGTTGCTTGGTGCATTGATAACTCTAAATATAATTGTTTAAAGTCATCTAGGTACAATTCTGCTGCCAGCAATCGCGCTTGAATAATCGCTTGACGACTAAGGTTTGCAGTGACAAACGGGTTACCATCTCTATCGCCAGCCATCCAACTGGCCATCGTAATTGGCCGAGCATCCAAGGGTAGCGGTTTATCTGCTAGCTCTTGGCATAACTCATCTAGTTCTCGAACGAATTTGGGGACCGCTTGCCACAAGCTATTACTAATGGCATTTAATCCCCATCGAGATTCATCAAGGGGGGTTGGGCGTTGTTGCCTTATTTCGTTGGTATTCCAAGCTTGTTCAATAAGTTCTTCAATTCTGCTATTTAGCGCTGGCCCGGTTTGCTCCAGTTGCTCTGCAATTTCATGATATTTGTGAATAAAAGTACGACGATTAACTTCGGTAGGGTGAGCCGTTAATACTAATTCGATATGAAGCTTACTAATCGCGTCGAGAAATTTGTCGCTGCTGACATCGGTTATTTTTTCTTTAAGGCTTTGCAGTGGATGTGGTAAATCCAACTCAGCTAGTCCTTGCTCACTGGTGGTGTGCTGTTGCTCAGCAACATTAGCTAAGTTTAAAAATTGACTGAAAGCGCGCGCATAGATCAGTAGTTCTATTTCATCACACTGCTGGAACATACTTTTTAATTCGTCTACTGCATGAGGTTCATTGGCAACGCCATCTTTAGCCAGAAGTCGCACATGCTCAACTTTGTCTAACCAACGTTGATCTGATTGATTAGCAATGGTTTTACCGAGTACTGTACCTAATGCGCGAATATTTTGAGAAATAGTCTCAAGCATGAATCACCTTTTTTTATTTAATCATGGCTTGATCTTAGAATGCTCATAAAATAGAGTCCAATATATAATATTTATTTTCTTTATAGGTTTTTATCTATACTTAAGGGGCTTGATGAAGCAACCAACGATTCGCCAATTGCAATTGATACAAGCGTTGGCTCGCTACAAAAGCTTATCTGTGGTGGCTGAAAAGTTATTTATTTCACAACCATCAGTGTCGATTCAGCTGAAAAATTTGGCTGATATTGTCGGGCTACCTTTGTATCGAACCCAAGGAGGGAAAATCCAATTAACCGATGCTGGGTTTGTGGTTTTAAAAACCGCTAATCAAGTCTTTCAAGCGTTGGATAACTTGCATACTGATATTGATAATTTGCAAGGCGTGGTGACTGGAACTTTATCTATTTCTGTTGTAACAACTGCTCAATACTTCTTACCCCTATTGTTAGCGGCTTTTCATAAGCATTATCCTCATGTTGAAGTAAAATTGGAAATCGGCAATAGGGAGACGATTTATGCACGCTTAAGAAGTAATCTCGATGATTTCTACTTATTTAGCCAAATTCCTAGCGATGTTAATGTTACTGAAACGCCGTTTTTAACGAATGAATTGGTGGTGGTTGTTCCAGAGCGACATGAGTTAATCATGCAACCTTCGGTTAGTTTGGCGAGGCTATCTCATTATCCGTTTATCTTAAGAGAGCCGGGTTCTGGTACTCGAGAAACGACTTTGTCATTATTTGCCAAGCATGGTTTAACGTTAAAAGAGCATATGACGATTGCTA
Organism: Thalassotalea ganghwensis; assembly: GCF_053485795.1. Classification (NCBI taxonomy): domain Bacteria; kingdom Pseudomonadati; phylum Pseudomonadota; class Gammaproteobacteria; order Alteromonadales; family Colwelliaceae; genus Thalassotalea; species Thalassotalea ganghwensis. The sequence goes on along the minus strand of NZ_JBQRUM010000002.1, from coordinate 294,433 downwards.
GCAGTGAGGCGATTAAGCAAGCGGTCGCTGCAGGATTAGGTATCTCCGTGTTGAGTCGCCATAGCTTAGATTTTGGGCAGCTCTCTGGACTAAAAATCATAAACGTGGAAAACTTTCCGATCACTAATCAGTGGCGCCTGGTACAAAATAACACTCGACAGCCAAGTTTATTGGCGAAAGCTTTTTTGGCTTTTATGCGTGATAATGGTCAGGATGTCTTACGAAAAGCAACGCGTCAAAGCTATTGACATTGTTTTGCTTTTACTCGGGTCTGTTGAGCTATAGAGGTTGTTTTTGCAGCAATTGATGATGTTTTTATACAAGGCAGCGTTGATGTCGTGTGGTTATTCCACATGAATTAACGATAACGCAGTAGAAAAACATCAGAAATGTTGTCCTTTGGATTCGTTTAACTGCATTTTACGCTTTGTTACTTGCTCTGTGCGTAGAATAACTATGCGTATCACAAGTGCCGCGATTAAAATGCAGTTAATTCGAACAAAACTCAACCACAAAAGTTCAACACGCCCTAGGTTAATGGTAGAATTCATGCTTTCTTCTCATCACAGGTAAGGTAATTAGATGAACCCAATCATTGCATTATTAAAAGAACAAAATATCAGTGACCAACAAATTAATGACGTATTTAAAGCACTAACAGAGAACCCATTAATGGCAATGAATACGATTCAAACTTTAGGTATTCCTGCAGATAAGTTACAAAGCCTAATGATGATGGTGATGCAAAACCCATCACTTATAAAGGAAGCGGTCGAAGAGCTAGGGCTTGATTTTAGCCAAGTGGAAGCAGCTAAAGCTAAGATAGATGCTCAGCAATCGCAGTCGTAAAGCGTTATTATGCTAGAGCGTGTTGATCTTTGCGGTACAAATTTTGTTCGAATTAAACGTGATTTAATCGAGGCGTAGCGAATACAGTATAGTTATTCTATACAAATGAGTTACAACAGAGCGTAAATCACGTTTAAACGAATCCGAAGGACAGCGCCCATTTGAAATTTCTACTTCGTTATTGCCTACTTATGGGGAATAACCACATGACATAGGCTCTGTCTTGTATAAACTTCAAATGAACTGCTGCAAAAATGTACATCAAAGATCAACACGCTCTAGGCACTATCAACATTGGTAGTTATCTCGCTAATTACGCTGCATCTATTATTATACTGTTACCACCATCGAGGTACGTTCCGACAGTACTGCAGATAAGTCGTTTGAAACTTAGCCGCTAGAGCATGTTCTTCAGACAAGGTTTGCCGGTAAATTGCAGTGATACCTATAAGTAAACAAATAAATGTGAACACGCTTGGCAGCGCTAAGAAAAAACCTAGTTGAGCCGTAATAACGCCAATATACATTGGATTACGGCTTTTTGCGTATACACCATCGGTCAGGAGCTGATGTGGTGAGTTAGGATCGATACCAGATCGCCATAGGTTCTTCATTTTTAGATGAATATACAAGGTGAAACCAAAGCCAAAGGTAAGTAATATTAACCCACTCATTATAATCCCTGCATGATTAAATGAAGTAAACATACCGAGATAACCATCTAGTTGTGGGTAAAAAACTCTCGTTAAGCAAACAATCCAAATACCAGCGCGAAAAATTCTAAATAAGAGATGATTCCACCACGTCGCACAAAACGTTTTACCAGGATGGATCATTTGCTTATTTAATTTTAGTTGTAGCCAAATAATGCGAACAGTATAAAACGTGGCGACAAACGTGAAGAATACCGCCAAGTAATAACGTGTAAAGATAAATAGTGTCAGATCAAGTCCTTGCATTGTGATGCTTTAGGGTCCTTTATTACTATTCTATTAATCAGATATTAAAGCACAATTTTTACGGTGGTATAACAAGTATTTGTATATTCAGAATAATTGCGCCAATAGGCGCAGAAAATGACTAACAGTATATTGCAAAGCGTAGTTTTCTTAGGTGGTACTGAGATCGTCATTACCGATCAAAGAATTACATAACAATAGAGCTGATTAGCCACGTAAAGTGGGCAAAAAAAAGCCCATCGATAACGTTAAGATGGGCTAAGAAAGACTTTTCTGTCAATAACAACGGTTAGCGCACAGTTGCGGCCTTCATCTTTTGAACGAATGCACGAAGTGCGGCTAACATTTCTTGAGGTTGGTCTAGATGTTGTTCGATAATATTGACCACAGCTGAGCCGCTGATGGCACCTTCGGCTCCAGCATCAAGGGCGGCTTTAACTTGCTCTGGTGCTGAAATACCAAAACCGATCACTGCAGGTGCGGCGTGGTTATCTCTTAGGGTCGTAACTAAATGCTCAGCTGGGGTGCTTGCTTTAGTTTCTGTACCCGTAACACCAGCGCGACTGAGGACGTAAGTATATCCTTTACTATACTCGGCGACTTTTGCTAAGGTTTCAGCGCTGGCATTTGGCGGCGCGATGAAAATTGGCGCTATACCAGCTTTTTGAGCAGCTAATCTAAACGGCTGACTTTCTCTTATCGGTAAATCTGCAATTAACACAGAGTCTACGCCAGCCTCTGCCATATCTCGATAAAACTTATCTATCCCTCTAGCAAAGACTAAATTACCGTATAACAATAAGCCAATAGGGATATTTGGGGCATATGCTCTCACTTGCTTTAAAATATCAATACAAGTGTCTGTGTTAACATTTTCGCTTAATGCTCGTAATCCCGCTTTTTGGATTGTAACGCCATCGGCACTAGGATCTGAAAATGGAATACCAAGCTCTAATGCATCAGCTCCTGAATCAATTAAAGTTTTGATGATCTCAAAAGATAATTCCGGATTTGGATCGCCAATGGTGACAAAAGGAATAAACGCCCCTTGATTGCTCTCTTTTAATGAAGCAAAACAGTGCTGATAACGGTGGCCAATTTGAGGTTCATTAGTAACAGTCATTAGTTTTGCTCCGTTTGTTGATTTTGCTCGGGGTGAAGAACGCTATGAACATGGGCGAGATCTTTATCACCACGACCTGATAGATTGACTAAGAATATGGTTTCTTCATCTACGTTATCTGCCATCTTTATTGCTTGTGCTAATGCATGGGAAGATTCTAAAGCTGGGATAATACCTTCGCTACTCGCTAAAGTTTGAAAAGCATCGAGAGCTTCATCATCATTAATTGGCACATATTGCGCGCGGCCAGTTTCTTTTAAGTGGGCATGTTGTGGGCCAACCGCAGGATAATCAAGCCCTGCTGAAACAGAATAAGACTCTTCTATTTGACCAAATTTATCCTGCATAATGTAGGTATAATTACCATGTAGCATTCCTTTCGTCCCGGCTGATAAGGTTGCGCCATGCTGGTCGGTATCAATACCTTTACCACCAGCTTCAACACCAATGAGCTTAACGTGTTCATCTCCAATAAAATCATTGAACATACCTATCGCATTGGAGCCACCTCCGACACAGGCAATGACATAGTCAGGTAAACGTCCTTCTTCTGCCAAGAGTTGCGCTTTCGCTTCTTCACCGATCATTTTTTGAAAATCACGAACAATCGTTGGGAAAGGGTGAGGTCCTGCAGCAGTACCTAATAAGTAGTGTGCGCTATCATAATTTGCTGACCAATCACGCAATGCCTCATTGACGGCATCTTTTAAGGTACCGCCACCAGCAGTGACAGGAATAACAGTCGCACCCATTAATTTCATCCGAAAAACATTCGGTTGTTGACGAGCACAGTCATGTGCACCCATGTAAACTCTACATTTTAAGCCGAGTAAAGCACAAGCAATAGCTGTTGCAACACCATGTTGACCAGCGCCCGTTTCAGCGATAATTTCTTTCTTTCCCATTTTTTTGGCTAGCAATGCTTGGCCTAACACTTGATTGGTTTTGTGGGCGCCACCATGCAATAAGTCTTCTCTTTTTAGATAGATCTTTGCTAATGGGTTTTTTGTCAGGTTTCTTGTTAATGTCAGCGGTGTTGGTCTGCCCGCATAGCTCTCTAGCAGTTTGTTAAACTCTTCTTGAAAAGCGATATCGTTTTTCGAGTCGAGATAAGCTTGTTCAAGTTGCTCAAGTGCCGGCACTAATAATTCACCGACAAACATTCCACCAAACTCACCGAAATAGGCAGGTAGCTTATTCTCTTTCATGTTTTCATTCGTTGATTGTGACATGTTAGTAATTCCGTATCTGAGTAAACACTTGGTTTAGTTTTTCTTGGCTTTTTTGTCCGGGACTTGATTCGACGCCGGAATTGATATCAAGACCAAATAGTTCTTGTGAGACAAGTACATTGATTGCCTCGCTAATATTTTCGGGGGCCAAGCCACCAGCAAGAAAACAGCTGGAAAAATCTTGGTCACTTTTATCGAGTAACAGCCAATTAAACGCTTGCCCGCTTCCTGCTGTTTTTCCGTCTAGTACGACATGACTGGCCAAAGTGGCAAACTGGTTAATATCATTTTCAACTGCTATTGCTTGCCAAATCTGACAGCGTCCTGGCAGCAGGGAAGCGAGTTGATCAAAATATTCTGTATTTTCACCGCCGTGCAGTTGAACAGCCTTTAGATTTAATGATGTTGCCATTTCAACGACGAAATCAATAGAATGGTTAACGAAGACGCCAACGTAATCGAGCCCTGAAACTTGGTTAACGATGGCACGGGCGGTGTGTTCATTGATACATCGAGGTGATTTTTTCGCGAAAATCAACCCACCATAGACCGCGCCGCTGTTCATGGCTTTTTCGGCATCCTCTACTGAAGTTAAACCGCAAACTTTGTTTTCACCAAAGATCAGACGACGGCAGGCTAAATCAATATCCTTTTGCGCCATTATCGAGCTACCCACCAAAAAGCCATCGACAGCCGGTGCTAGCTCTCTAACTTGCGCATTGGTATAAATGCCTGATTCTGAGATAACGATCCTGTCGTCAGGCAAGGTAGGGGCAAAGTCAAAGGTACGGGCGATATCGGTCGATAAATCGCGTAAATTGCGATTATTGATGCCGATAAGTTTAGCACCTAATGTAATTGCTCGATCACGTTCTTCTTCTGTGGATATTTCGGTAAGAATAGCGAGGTTATATTGCTCTGCAACGTTAGCCAGTTGACGATATTCATCATCGGTTAAAACACTCAGCATCAGTAATATCGCATCTGCACCATAATAGCGAGCTAAATACACTTGATATGGGTCGATAAAGAAATCTTTATTGAGCACAGGACAATTGACGGTTTCAGTGACCTTTTTTAAATAATCAAATTGGCCTTGAAAGTATTTTTCATCGGTCAGCACTGAGATCGCTGCTGCATATTTATCATAGACTTTAGCAATTGCTTCAACGTCAAAATCAGGGCGAATAAGCCCTTTAGAAGGAGAAGCTTTTTTGCATTCTAGGATAAAACCCGCATGACCACTTCCATGGCGACGGTCAAGAGCCTGATACATGTCTTTGTTTGAAGGAACTAATTGGTCAACAAAGCTCGATAACGGAAATTCTTGTTTCCTCGCTTCAACCTCTAAGCGCTTATCAGCAACGATTTTTTCTAAAACGTTCGCCATGTTAACGATCTCCTTGCGATAAGTGAACCATAGTTTCTAAGGTTTTTAGCGCGCGTCCCGAAGCTAGTACTTCTTGAGCGAGTAGTGCTGCCGATTGTAAATTATCAGCCATGTCGTGCAAATAGAGTAGCACGGCACAGTTAACAACCACGGCACTATTATGCGCTGGCAAGCCATCACCTGATAATATTGTTTTGATAATATCGGCATTTTCTTTTGGACTGCCTCCTTTAATATCATCTAAGGTATAACGTTTTAAGCCAAAATCTTCAGGAGTGATGGTACGAAAAGTTAACTTGCCATGATTAATTTCAATCACTTTTGTCTCGCCATGGAGTGCAATTTCATCCAAACCACTACCGTGAACAACCCAGCCACGTTCTACGCCTGTTAATAGTAAACTTTCGGCCATCGTTTCAAGCAACGCTGGGGTATAAACACCTAATAGCATTGTCTTTGGTTTGGCGGGGTTAACCAAAGGTCCGAGAATATTAAATATGGTACGAATGCCCATTGCTGCGCGCACTGGACCGGCATACTTGAACCCTGGATGATAGGCCGGAGCATATAAAAAACAAAGGTTGGATTGCTCTATGCAAGTCGCGGCTTGCTCCGGTGACATTTCCAAATTAACCCCTAATGCTTCTAATAAGTCTGCAGAACCAGACATGCTAGAAACACTGCGGTTGCCATGTTTCGCCATTTTTACCCCACAAGCGGCAGCTAAAATCGCTGCAGTTGTTGAGATGTTAATGGTGTTGGCACCATCGCCACCAGTGCCAACACAGTCGGTAACATCAAAGCTTACTTTCGGAAAAGATGTTGCGAAATCTCGAATAGCCAGAGCCGCTCCAGCAATTTCTTCTGAAGTTTCTCCTTTAATTTTTAAAGCCGTTAACACAGAAGCTAATAACGCAGGTTCAACATTACCGGCAAATACGTCGCTAAAAAATTGTTGTGATTGTTGTTGTGACAGAGATTTTCCATTCACTAACGTATCTAAAATTTTAGTCATGAGTAACGTCCTTTAACTTTTGGTTTAAGCCATCATTGGTTAAATCATTTTCTTTGAGTTCGACACCGGTAAGCAGTGTCAAACTTTGCTCTATCAGCGTGCTACCAAATGTGGTCAGAATTGATTCTGGATGAAACTGAAAACCGATAACCCTATCGTTTTGGTGACTAATGGCCATTGGCAAATTGATGTCATCATTAATGTCATATTTTGCAATAACCTCCAAACAACTCGGTACTTGTGTAGCCACGAGCGAGTGGTAGCGAGCAACGGGCAGAGGATTTTTAATATCAGCAAACACGCCAGAGGCGGTGTGAGTTATGTTAGAAGCTTTGCCATGGATAATTTCAGGGGCTCTACCTATGGTACCACCATAGTACTCAACAAGCGCTTGATGCCCCAAACAAATACCAAGAATAGGAAAGCGACCAGCAGTTTTTTCAATTAATTCCATTAAGCATCCCGCGCTTTGTGGATCACCAGGACCTGGTGAAAGCACCAAAACTACTGGCGATTGGCAAGCTTCCATTTGTGCGACGATATAATCTGCGGATAGGGTATTACGGTAGATTGTCGGTTCAAACCCGAGGGTTTGAAATTCATCCACCAAGTTGTAAGTGAATGAGTCGAGGTTATCGAGCATAAATAATTGCGTGCTGTGCTTCATTAGTTGTGCTCCTTGACTGTGGTGGAGATGTTTTCCATCTGTGCAGCGGTTTTGATGGCGTTAATAACCGCTTGTGCTTTCTGACGTGTTTCATCAGCTTCTGCCTGTGGTACAGAGTCATAAACGACACCCGCGCCAGCTTGCACGTGAGCTAAACCATCTTTGACAAATGCAGAACGAATAACAATGCATGAGTCCATATCACCTTCGCCAGTAAGATAACCTACTGCACCGCCATAACTACCGCGTCGTTTACCTTCAAATTGGCGAATAAGCTCGGTAGCCTTCACTTTAGGGGCGCCAGAAAGTGTCCCCATGTTCATACAGGCTTGGTAGGCGTGCAGTGCATCGAGGTCTTCACGCAATTTGCCACAAACTCTAGACACTAGATGCATCACATGAGAATACCTATCAACTTTTAGTAAATCAGCAACATGGCGTGTGCCCGGTTTACTCACTCGTGCAACATCATTTCTGGCCAGATCAACTAACATAATATGTTCAGCAAGTTCTTTTTTATCTTGACGCAATTCAAGCTCAATTCGACAATCTAAATCGAGTGACAAATTGCCATGACGATCAAAGCCCCTAGGGCGAGTACCCGCAATTGGATAAATTTCCACTTGACGGTTGTGTTGTTGGTATTTAATCGCCGATTCTGGAGAAGCGCCAAACATAACAAAGTCTTCATCTTGTAAATAAAACATGTAAGGGCTTGGGTTACTTTCCCGTAGCGCTAAGTAGGCGTTAAAGGTATCTTTGCAAGGCAAAGAAAAAGTTCGTGATGGCACAATTTGGAAAATATCGCCAGCGCGAATATGCTCTTTTAATTGTTCAACCGTTTGGCAAAAATCTTCATCACTGATGTCACAACTAATCTCTAAAGGCTGGCAGCGCTCAAGTTTTCGTGTCTGAGGTGGCGCGATATCGCTTTCTACTAAATCTTTAATAACCGATAAACGTCGCGCTATTTCGAAGTGACACTTACGCTGCTCTTTGCCAGAAAACACATTGGCAATGACTTCAGATGACCGCTTTTCATGATCAATAACAACTAATGTCTCTGCTAAATAAAAAACAAAATCCGGGCAGCTATTGTCACTATCATCAACATCAGGCAGCTGTTCGCTCATTGCTATCATATCAAAGGCAAACGCTCCTCCTAAAAAGACGGCAAAAGGGTGATGATGTTGATTAGCCAATTGTTGAAAAACACGTAACGCCTGAAACGGGTTACTGGCCTTTAAACGTGACATTTCATCGAGTGGTTGTTCACTGGTTGGAAAATTGGCAATTAACGATTTTCTGTCAAAGGTTAAGTTTGCATATTGAGCTAACTGCTTGGCAGCAAAAGCGATGGCAGCTTCGCCATTTAAGCTCAGTGGTGTAAAAGTTACCTGCTGTCCATGACAAACTATCTTTGCCGCAGCATCGACCAATAGCAAACTTTTTAATTGGTGTTTTTTGTCGATTTCAGCTGACTCTAACAAAAGGTTATTGCGTTTTTCGCCACAAAGCTTTTTAAATAACGTCAGTGGATCACACTGGTATTTAGCCTTGCTGGTTAAGCAATGCACGGCACCAATGTCGCTGGTATTCGGCTGATTAAACATTGAGGTCATAATGCTTTACCTGCTGCAGAAATAAAGGGTTTGATATCAGCCATTAGGGTTGAAAAATCCTCAGCAGTTAACGCTTGATGACCATCTGAGAGTGCTTCTTTAGGGTTAAGGTGTGCCTCAACAATGATACCATCGGCGCCTACAGCAACTGCCGCTCTCGATAGCGGGTTAATAAGTGATTTAACACCTGTGCCGTGCGAAGGATCAACCAACACGGGTAGGTGGGTTTTTTCTTTTAAGTAGGCGACGGCATTGAGGTCAAGGGTATTTCGCGTGGCGGTTTCAAATGTTCTGATGCCTCGTTCACACAATATGACGTTAGGGTTACCCGCATTCACTATGTATTCAGCGGCGAGCAATAATTCTTCGATAGTGGCACTCATACCGCGCTTAAGTAAAACCGCTTTGTTTTGTTTGCCTACCGCTTCCAATAAACGGAAGTTTTGCATATTGCGGGCACCAATTTGGTAGCAATCAATATAGTCATACATAAGTTCTGCGTCATTTGGATCGATAATTTCTGAAACGACTGGCATTTGATATTTTTCATTCGCTGCTTTTAAAAGTGCTAAACCTTCAACGCCAAGTCCTTGAAAGCTATAAGGGCTAGTTCTTGGTTTAAAAGCACCCCCTCTGAGAAGCGGGACATGATGGCCTTTTAACATCTCAGCGACACTGAAGAGTTGTTGTTGGCTTTCAACTGAGCATGGGCCGGCGATAATGGTAAAATTACCACCACCGACTTTTATGCCACCAATAGAAATAACAGAATCGTGTGCTTGCAGTTCACGACTGACAAGCTTATAAGGGCTTAATACTGGTTTTATCTCATCCACCATTGGATAGGCGTCAAGATGAAGTTGTCTAAGAATGCGTTCGTCACCTAAGGCACCAAGTACGGTGCGTTCTACACCTGGCATGTAGAGTGGTTTGAGGCCAAGGCTGGCTATTTTATCAAGTATTTCTTGGGCATCTTGCTCAGATGCTTGCGGTTTTAAAACGATGATCATGATAGTGTCCTATGTTGTATTTAAATGGGTCATCCGGCGTAAATGGGCTGAAGCCACCAAATAAACCAACTTTTAACTTTTGTTGTTAACATGAGTTCTTCCAAGTAATTTTGTTTTCTCAAAAAGCAAAAAACCCGCTTAATAAGCGGGTTTTTAAAGATATTTTTTACGTTAAATACAGCAAACTATCACAACCCACTTATGTAGAGTTATGCCACCACCAAATTAGAGAAATAGTTTGTTTTACATGTATCATTCTAATACTGACCTAAGTAGAATAAGTTTGCTGATTCCCCCTATAGAAGAACTGATTATGTCGTTATTGTCAACTGAAAATTTTGTCGATTATCGAAATGCTCGTGTTGACTTGCATAGCCATACTCACTGTTCAGATGGTGGTTTATCGCCACAAGAGCTGATAGAACGTGCGGTTAACTACCAATTGGATGTTTTGGCGATAACGGATCACGATACAACCTCGGGTTTATCTATTGCCAAAAAGCATATTTTAGAACGTAATCATCCAATTACCTTAATCGATGGTATTGAGATTTCTACGGCATGGCATGGCTTTGAGATCCATATTGTCGGTCTAAATATTAATGAACAACATCCCGCCTTGGTGTCGTTAATTGAATCTCAACAACAGCTTCGAGAGCAACGCGCCGAGATGATGGGAGAAAAACTTATCAAATGTGGTTTTTCTAATGTTTATCAACAAGCGAAAGCACTGGCGGGAAATGGTTCTATTACTCGAGCTCACTTTGCCAAAGTATTGTTAAATGCAGGGCATGTTAGCACGATGCAAAAAGCCTTTGATAAGTATATTGGTAAAGGGAAAAGAGCTTATGTAAAACCGATGTGGTGTTCCATAGAAACTGCAATTGAGGTTATTCATCAAGCAGGTGGCGTCGCAGTAATGGCTCATCCAATACGTTATGATATGACGGCCAAGTGGCTTAGACGACTAATCATCCAATTTAAGGAAGCCGGTGGCAATGGTTTAGAGATTGTTTTACCGCAAATGAATCCTGAACAGCGCCAACGCATGCTAAACTATTGTTTAGAGTATGATTTACATGCTTCATTAGGTTCTGATTTTCACCACCCGAGTCGATGGAGCGATTTAGGAAAGAACCTCGTATTACCAGAGAACTGCCAACCTATTTGGCAATGTTGGCAATAGTGATTATTGCAACGAATTAACAACGCTTGGAGCGATAAATGAGTCAATTTTTTTATGTACATCCTGATAACCCGCAAGGACGTTTGATGAAGCAAGCCGCGGAGATGATTCATCAAGGTAGCGTCGTTGTTTATCCAACGGAATCAGGCTATGCGCTTGGTTGTCACATCGGTGATAAAAAAGCACTCGAGCGAATCTGTCGGATCAGAGGAATAAATAAGGAGCATAATTTTACGCTGGTGTGCCGTGATCTTTCTGAACTGTCAGAATATGCTCGTGTAGAAAATACGGCATTTAGATTAATGAAAAATAACACGCCTGGACCGTATACGTTTGTCTTTAAGGGCACCAAAGAGGTGCCTAAACGTTTGTTGAACCCTAAGAAAAAAACCATCGGTATTCGAATCCCTGAAAATACTATTGCACAGGCATTACTCGAAGCGCTAGAAGAGCCTATTATGTCAACAAGCTTAATCATGCCTGGTGAACAAACTACCGAGTACGATCCGGAACAAATTCGTGATTTGCTAGAGCATCAAGTGGATTTGATTATTCATGGTGGTTACTTAGGTGAAAAGCCAACGACTGTGATTGATTTTTCGCAAGGAGATGCTGAAATTTTGCGTGTTGGTCAGGGCGATCCAAGTCCGTTTGAATAATCCTAAGAGAGTATTGGGTGAGTCAATTAAGTGCTAAAGGTGAAATGCAACAACAGTCATTACCGTTGGCGTTTATTCGTGGTGAAGCTTTCGTTGAAAAACCACAAGATTTGTATATTCCACCCGATGCGTTAGAAGTCATTTTAGAGGCATTTGAGGGACCTCTCGATTTACTGCTTTATCTTATTAAGAAGCAAAAGTTTGATATTTTGGATTTACCCATAGCACCAATAACCGTGCAATACATGCAATACGTCGAGTTAATGAAAGATGTAAAGTTGGAGTTAGCTTCAGAATATTTGGTAATGGCAGCAGTGTTAGCAGAAATAAAGTCGCGATTATTGTTGCCTAAACAACATGTAGATGAAGATGAACAAGACCCGCGAGCCGAACTTGTCAGACGATTACAAGAGTACGAAATCTTTAAAAATGCTGCGCAGCAGCTTGATGAGTTACCAAGAGTCGATAGAGATTTTTTACCCGTTGCGGCTAGCTTACCAGCGAACATTCCCATAAAATCAGCGCATAGTGATGTTGATTTAGTAGAGCTTGTCGCTGCTTTGCAAGATGTCTTGAAACGCAGTCAAGCTTATGAACATCACCATATTGCCAAAGAAGCGTTATCGACCCGTGAGCGCATGAGTCAAATATTAACCCAATTAACAAAAAATGAAGATTTTACCCCTTTTGAACAGCTTTTTGATGTCAAAGAAGGAAAGCATGGTGTCGTCGTGACGTTTATAGCCATACTTGAGTTGATTAAAGAACAGTTAATCGAATGTGTGCAAGTAGATAGTTTTGCCAGAATAAATGTTCGAATTAAGCGATAAATCTGATTGATGATGGTAAACTAATGCCCAAGATAACTAGACAGTCATTATCACGTTTAATTGAAGCGGCAATATTTGCTTCGCCAACGCCATTGTCGTTGAAGAAGATTAAACAGCAATTATTGGTCGAGTATCAAGTAAGCCATCAACAGGTAACTACAGCGTTAGAGACAATAAAGCATGATTATCAGCATCGCTCGGTAAACCTTGTTGAAGTGGCTAGCGGTTATCGTTTTCAAGTAGTCCCCGAATATGCAGAGCAGGTCAGTAACCTGTTTCAGGAGAAGGCGCCTAAATATTCAAGAGCGTTACTTGAAACTTTGGCGATGATTGCCTATAAACAACCGATCACTCGCGGAGAGATAGAACAGGTTAGGGGGGTATCGGTTAGTAGCCAAATTACCAAAACCTTATTAGAGCGTCATTGGATAAAAGTGGTTGGTCATAAAGATGTGCCAGGTAAACCAGCATTGTATGCAACGACTAAAGAATTTTTAGATTATTTTTCACTACAATCCTTGCAGCAGTTGCCAGAATTAATGCCGATATCAGAAATCGCACTTAAAAGCTCTGAGCAATTGGATCAAGAGAACATTGAAGAGTAAACTCAGTTTAAGAGACAGCAACTTAGCATGCAGCAATAGAATGTATCATGTGATGTTACTGACGGAAGAGAGTTAAGACCTATGTCTGAAAAATTACAAAAAGTGTTAGCCCGAGCGGGTAAAGGATCTCGTCGAGAAATGGAAGCAATCATTAGTGCTGGTCGTGTTAGCGTTAATGGCAATATGGCGTATTTAGGTGATCGCGTCGAAGGGAATGAAACCATAAAAATTGATGGTCATCCGGTGACGTTGAAATCAAAAGATGACGAAATTTGTCGAGTGCTGATGTATAACAAACCTGAAGGTGAAATGTGTACTCGTAAAGATCCTGAAGGGCGTCCCACGGTGTTTGATCGCTTACCTAAATTGGAATCAGGCCGATGGATAGCGGTTGGTCGTCTCGATATTAACACCTCAGGTATGTTACTGTTTACCACTGATGGTGAATTAGCAAATCGCTTGATGCATCCTTCTCAGAAAGTTGAACGAGAGTACGCGGTCAGGGTTTTTGGTGAAGTTGACCAAGCCATGATCCAACGGTTGAGAACTGGCGTTAAACTTGAAGATGGTCCTGCTAAGTTTCAAAAAATCACTTACCGAGGTGGCGAAGGACGCAACCATTGGTTTCATGTCGTGCTTTCCGAAGGCCGTAATCGAGAGGTTCGTCGTTTGTGGGAGAGTCAGGAAGTACAGGTTAGTCGATTGATCCGAGTTCGATATGGTGACATGGAAATGAAGCGTCAGTTGCCATTAGGTGGTTGGGTAGAGCTTTCTTTGCCAGATGTTAATTATTATCGCAAGTTAGTCAAACTGCCGGTGGAAACCAAAAGTAAAGTGAAAGTTGATGAAAAAGCAATGGATAATGCCAAAAGTCGCAGAATAAGACGCTCAGTGAAGAAACATCAACAACGACATCAGCAAGCAACGAGACGTCGCCGCAGTTAATAAGAGTGCTTGCCTGTTTAAGGCCCTGATAAAATGTAGTAGTGGAAGTTGATGTGCAAAAACTTTATATAGAACAACAAGAAGATTTAAATTTATTATCCCAACAGTTAGCACGTGCAAATGTTATTACCATAGATACTGAATTTGTTCGAACAAGGACATTTTATCCAAAGCTAGGCTTGCTACAGGTCTGCGATGGTGATGTTATTGCATTAATCGATCCAACGACCATAGAAGATCTTTCTCCATTTTGGCAATTGCTTGAAGATCCTAAGTTAGAAAAGGTTATTCATGCTTGCTCTGAGGATTTAGAGGTTTTCCTTACTCATGGCAATTGTCGACCGCAAAACTTAATCGACAGCCAGATTATGATGTCGTTTTTAGGGCATGGCTTATCTATTGGTTATGCTGGTATGGTACAACACTATTTAGCGATTGAACTCGATAAATCCGATTCACGTACCGATTGGCTCAAACGTCCATTGACGGAAAGTCAAATTGCTTATGCTCAGGCCGATGTCGACTATTTGTATCAGCTATATCCACGTTTAAAACAAGAGTTAATTGACTCTTCTTGGTATCAAGCCGCTCAACTGGATACTCAGCTGATGATCGAACGTAAATTCGCTACTATTGATCCTGATAGCTTATATCAACAGATTAAGATGAGTTGGCGATTGAATTCTCGTCAGTTAAATTTACTTAAATATTTAGCTAAATGGCGTTTTGAACAAGCACAGCTTCGTGATTTACCGTTAGGTTTTATCGCTAAAGACCACACACTTATTGGTCTTGCCCGAGTTAACCCCAAAAGTGTAGGTGCGATGGCATCAATCGAAGGTGTAGAGCTCAGTGATATCCGCCATAAAGGAAAAGCGTTGCTTTCTGTGTTGAAAAAAGCAAATCAAACAGATGAAAAAGACTTTCCACCGCGTATCTTGCGTCTAGATGAGACACCTGGATATAAACAAGTATTTAAAAAGGTAAAGAGCTACATTAAGAAAGTTGCCGATCAGCATCATCAAGCGATAGAGAATTTTGCATCTAAAAAGCAAATCAATCAGTTTTTGAGTTGGCATTACAAAATAGAACAACATCTTGATGTCGATAAAGATATTGATATTTTACGAGATTGGCGAAAACCGCTATTTGGTGAACAACTGCTCGCCCATGCCAAAGATAATTTTACTTCTCTGTAATCTTATGGCGCTAACAATTCGTTTATAGCCTAAGCCAGTCATGTTATAGTGGTGCTTTGCTATTTATTGACACATATTAAAGGTTCAGCTCATGTTGTGTGCCGTATATAAAAGCCCTAAAAAAGCACAAACTTATCTTTTTGTTAATAAGCGGGATGATTTCTCGCAAGTGCCAGATGCCTTGAAAGCGATGTTTGGTACCCCCAATCTGGTCACCATCATTAATTTGGCGAACAAAGATAAGCTTGCTATGGCAGATATAAATAAAGTCAAAGAGAGTTTAATAGAGCAAGGTTTTTACCTGCAACTACCGCCGCCAGAGGAAGACTTACTTAAACAACATCGCCAAGAACTCGGTTTAGATAAACCATAAGATTTATCATTGTTTTTTTATGAATATCATTTTATTGAGGGGCTCATTAGTTAATTATGTTGGTTAAATCTTTGATTCAAACTTCCGCAGTACTTGTTTTGTTAACCGGCCTGGCATTTTCCAGTCAAGCACAGCAGGAAGAACTCTCTGAGCAAGGGTTTTTAAAGTATATTGAATCGTTAAAGGAATTGGGGCTTAAGCAAGGGTTTAGTCAAACATTTTTAAACACTGTTTTTGAAAAGCCAACCTTGTACAGAAGAGCTGTCAAAGCCGATAGAAATCAACCTGAAGTAGTAGAAACCCTTGATACCTATTTACCCAAAAGGATCCCTGATTGGAAAGTAAAAAAAGCTCGCACTTTATTTAAGCAGCACCAAGAATTACTGACAGATATTGGAGAGCGTTATGGCGTTCAACCACGATTTATTGTTGCTTTATGGGGGCTTGAAACCAATTTTGGTAAAATTATGGGGAATTATAATGTTGTTTCTGCTTTGGCAACGTTGGCATATGAAGGACGAAGAGAGGCGTTTTTTCAAAAACAACTCTGGGCAGCTTTATCGATTATTGATCAAGGACATATTACCCTAGAAGAGATGAAAGGCTCATGGGCTGGTGCGATGGGACAAAGCCAGTTTATGCCAAGCTCTTTTTTAGCCTATGCTGTTGATGGCGATGGTGATGGCCGCAAAGATATTTGGACAAATCAGGCTGACGTGTTTGCATCGATGGCGAATTATTTGGCTAAAGAAGGGTGGAATAACGAGATAACCTGGGGGCGGCAGGTGAAGTTGCCGAGCCATTTTGATAAAAGCCTCGCTATCCCTAAGCGTACTGGGAATCGCAAAAAGTGGTTAGCGGCCTGGAAACAGTACGAAAAGCCGTTGCAGGAATGGCAGGCCCTCGGTGTTAGACGTACTGACGGTACCGACTTGCCTAACGTAGATATAAACGCCGCTTTGGTGTTTCCTGATGATGAAAACGGGCGTGCATATCTCGCCTATGATAATTATAAAAGCTTGATGCATTGGAACTTATCTTATTATTTTGTCAGTTCGGTTGGACACCTTTCCGATCGTATAAAATTTCCACCCATACGTTAGGTAGCTTATGACAACTCATTCTAAATTAACACCATTTTGGGAAGTTAAAACTCTCGAGCAAATGTCACGTACTGAGTGGGAATCGCTTTGTGATGGCTGCGCAAAATGTTGCTTACACAAATTTATCGATGATGCGACTATTGATGAAGAAAGTGAGTTAAAGCCAACGGCTCATATCAATGAAGGAGAGCAGATGAGTTATAGCAATATTGCTTGTTATCTGCTTAATGATAAAAGCTGCGAATGTACGCAATATCAGCAGCGTACCAAACTCGTGCCTGATTGTGTACAGCTCACTCAAGACAATCTCGATGATGTGTTTTTTATGCCGCCAAGTTGCAGTTATCGACGGCTAAAAGAAGGCCGCGGTTTACCTTCTTGGCACCCACTGTTAAATAAAGGAAAAAAATCTGCGATGCACAAAGCAGGTATGTCTGTGCGTGGTAAAATCGTTAAAGACAATGAAGTTGATATCGACTTTTTTGAAGATTACATTGTTACTTGGCCATTGGAGGATATTGATTAACAAAATAGAGATTTAGAGCAGTTTTTGCTAGAACAGCATACTTTTTGATTTTTTAAAGTTGATTTTTAATCTGTAGCCTCCCTAAATATAGGTATAGCTATTTAAGAAGATTACCTTTACATTACTAGAAATTAAATACCTTTATTGTACAATAGTTTAGTATTTTTAATGTTTTTATAGATTGCCTTCTCTTATTTTTTGAATAAAATATCGCCAATTTTTTTGATGAGGACGTATATGAGAAACTTCAATCTTGCCTATATTTTATTATTTTCGACGCTACTTGCTGCATGTGGTGGCTCTGGTAGCGATAATGATACCCAAACGCCAGTACCAAATGTATCTCCTACGGTTAACGTTGATGATTTGACTGTAGACGAAGAAACTAGAGTAACTATAAACGCTTCAGCCACTGATTCTGACGGCAATATTGTTTCTTACAGCTGGGTACAGACTTCTGGTGAGGCACTTACGTTATCTGGAATCGAGAGTTCAGAAGTCAGCTTCGATGCACCTAGTGTTGATGAGAATACAACATATACTTTTGAAGTGACGGTTACTGATGATGATGGTGATACTGCAACAGATACAGTTACAGTTACGGTTACTAATATAGATTTGTTTGGAGTGCTGCTTGATAGTGCTGTAGCTAATATTGGCTATGCCACTGAAACACATACGGGCTTTACCGATGAAAATGGTCAGTATGAGTATCGTTCAGGGGAAACAGTAACTTTTTCTATAGGTGCGTTAACCTTCGATTCTGTTCCGGCAGCAGGAATCGTAACACCTTTAGACATAGCTGATTCAAATGAAGTTACTAACCCAAAAGTAATTAATATTATCCGTTTATTACAAACTTTAGATGCTGATGGTGATGCTGAAAATGGTATCACTATTACTCAAACAGCAATTGACAATGCTATTAACGTCAATTTTGAGCAATCCGTAGAAGCCTTCGAAGTTGATAGTGCCGTTTTATCCGTTATTGCTAATGGTGGTCAGCAGGTGGTTACAACTGAACTGATTTCTACAGCTCAAGCACTTGAACACTTCACTGGAACTCTTAGTGATAAAGGAGTTGAGTTTACAAAATTTACTGGTGTTTATGAGCTCGCAGAGGAAGGCGTTACATGGTATTTCTTTGAAGATGGCACCTATATTGGTGTTCAAACTCAAGAAGAAAATGATTTTATTGGATTTGAAAAAGGAAGCTATACAACTTCTGAAGGCCAACTAACCATGTCGGTTGAAGTCAACCAAGATGGCGAAGCACTAACTTGTGATGCGCCTAGAGGAGAGCTTTGTGATTCCTCTTTAGTAGTCAATTACGAGCTGAATGAGTCGGGCATGGTTTGGACTATTCCAAATGAAGGTTCATTAACTTGGCAACGTGTAAACTTTGTGGAAAACACTATTGAAGGCATTTGGCAGTATTACAGTGACGCCGGCTATATTATGATCGACGAAGTATTCTATTTGTTGACTTTTAAGCCCGATGGCACATATGTGTCACTTAGCTATGAGTTAACATCTGATTCAAATGAATTTTTCCATGGTGAATATACCTATGATGGCGTTAATTTGTCTTTCAATATTCTAGGTTATGCGGAGTATGACTCATATGATCAAATGTACTACATTTGTAACGGCGAGCAAGAAAACCCATGTGAGAGTGAATTGGAGTCTTTTCAAATTGAGTTATTTGAAGAGCAATTTCACCTAGGTCAAGATGGTGAACCGGAAGTATTTATTAAGTTATTTTAACTAATAACCCCATTTAAATAAAAAAGCCAGTTAACTATAAGTTAACTGGCTTTTTTATTTATGATGAATCGCTAAGGAAGACAATTTAGATGTTACGTTTGTAAAACCGCGCAAGTTGATATCGACTTTTTTGAAGATTACATTGTTACTTGGCCGTTAAACGATATCGATTAACCACTTAAGACACACATTCTCACCATTCATTTTCATCTTTTTAGTGGAATTATTTTCTCTACTTCTATTTAATAACCTATATTAATGCTCGATAAAAATATACGCTGTGAACAAGTGAGTGTTAATGAAAAAGTGATAATGACGGGGTTTTCTGCGTCAGGAACTTTTGCCAATCGATTCTCGTTAATGCACCCCGATGCGTTAAAGCTTGTTGTTGGCGGTGGACTTAATGGCATATTGTTGTTGCCAGTAAATGCGCTAGATAAACAAACATTAGATTATCCGTTAGGTATTAACGATATTGAGAAAACAACTGGGCAGCCATTTTCGTTAGAGCGCTGGCAAGCTTTACCACAATTTTTGTTTATGGGAGCAAAAGATACAAATGATGCTGCAGAATTTGATGACTCTTATTCAGATGTAGAGCGACAGGTTATTTATTCTACTATGGGAAAAAACATGCAACCGGATCGCTGGCAGCGTTGCCAAGATATGTATGTTGAGCATCATAAAAACGTTGTATTTAGAACCTATGCAGATATTGGTCATGGTACTAATTTAGCGATTCACAATGAGATCTTAGCGTTTGTAAAAGATAACATCTAAGAGCCTTTTACTAGGAACTAACGATAAAATGCCCAATCAGTTTTTTGATGCGAAAGCTTAATCTCGTGTCATTTTTTTGAATCGGCAGCTTACAATTTAAAGGAGTAAAAATGATAGGTAACGAAGCACTTTTATCCGTAGTCGCTGTCATCGCAGTGTGTCATTTATTGATAAACGCCCACCTCTCAAAAGAAATTTATCATTGGGTTCCGCTGCTAAAACAGCGCTTAACTTTGTTGCTTTGTCTGTGGCTTATCCCTTTGATTGGGATCGTTTTTGTCTATAAATATCTTGATTTAGCTTGGTTTAAGCCGAAGTCTGTACGCTCTTCTTCAGAGCAACAAAACGTTGGAAGTGCCTTTTTAGAAGTTGATGCAATATTTAACCCGGGACAAAAACATGTTCTCGAGGCGCAACAAAAGGAAATCATCGAAGAAAAAGAAGATGGCAGCGTCTACGACAATAACAAGCAAGATTTAACCAAAATTAACACGAACAATTAAATGGAAATTATAAAATGAAAATGAATTACTTTGTCTTTGGTACCAACGATGAAACCGAGGCGGTGGCTTTTTACGATGTGTTATTTGATGGTTGCGGCGTAGCGTAAGTCCACGAACAAGGACCTATGACGCTTTGGGGAAATGGCGATTTTATGTTTGCGGTTGCAGAACCCTTTGATGAGAAGCCTGCATCAAACGGCAATGGCACAATGCTAGGATGGCATGTTGACTCTATTGACGAAGTTAATCGCTTACATCAAAAAGAGCTTGAATTAGGAGGAACATGTGAAGGTGAGCCTAAAATACGTTCGAATATGCACTCAGCCTATGGCCGAGATTTAGATAACAACAAACTCTGTTTTTATACCAGCAATAGTTAGCAAGCTAGCTTGGCAAGCTGTATAGATTGCCAACCGACTATGACAGTTTATTCGGGGAGTTCATTATTGTTAATTATATCGCTGTTTATTTTTAACCTAGCGTTTCATTGATTAGGTTTAGGCTCATCTGTTGGGCTGTTATGAGCGAACATCGGACATTGAAAATATTTTCTTTCGATACTGTTTTTATATACAGAGTTGGCGAACTTCCCCCTATATTGAGGAAAATGAGCAATTTGCACATTTTTGTCCTTAGACCACTTTATTAATTTTTAAATATTTTTATACCTAGCAAAAGGTTAGTAAATTTGATATCCATGGAGTAATCATAAAAGTGAGCAATGGCGTGGTAGAAAAATGACCCATTCGATCACTATTAAATTGTTAGTTGCTTACAAGTTAACGATAGGCTGTTGTATTACCTAAAAGGATTTTTCCATGATATTAGCAATTATACTTACAATAACTGTTTACTTTCTCGTCAATAGTTACACTAAAAAACAACAAGGGTATAAGGCTAATAAAATAGTAATTAATGCCTTTTGCAGTATCGCAACATTTATCATTGTCGTGGGGGTAGTTAAACCTAATGACCCCGAAGAAGTTACAGCGGTTAATAACTCAGCAGCCGAAAAAACAAATAGTAAGACACCAATCCCTCGTAAAGAAATTATGCAATTGGATGAGTGGCTTAACTTGTATCAAGAATTAGAAACCGAAATTAAATACGATAGTGTTTTTTTAGATGTAGGTTTTGGTGTGAGTGGTCAGAAAAACCATCACATTTGGCTTGAAAAAGTACAGAATCATATATTACCGTTAGATGTAAACCCTGCTTGGCACGCAACGCCAAGCAATTTGCAAAGTTTAGCACTTGCTTATGTACGCAAAGATAATGAAAAGATTGAACGCCTTAAACGAGAGCTAGATAAAGTTTTTAACGATCCCTTATAAAACGGCAACTAACAAAAGCTTTAAAGAAAGGCCTAATATACGTTGGTAGCGAGCAGCCACAACACGTACATTAGCCCTTTAAGCAGACACTAGCTGCTTAGTGAAATCAATCAGAGGTCGACATGAATATTAAATTTAACGATGTTTTAGATCTATTTGAGCTAGTTAATTTTGGTTCTCCGTTTGCTCATGAGGGGTATATTTGTAAAGAATCAGGAAAAACATATTTTTATTCTGAGTATGGTGATAATGAAGAGGAACTGCCAGACGATATTAATGATGAAAAGTATTTGGCCATCCCTCATAAAAATGAATTGAACCTAGGCAATAATCTCGCTTTCGATTTTACTCTAGAATACTTGCCAACAGAATATGAAAAAGTACGTTCAATCTTTAATCGTAAAGGTGCCTATGCAAGGTTCAAATCTTTACTAGAGAGCGCAGGTAAAATTGAAGAATGGTATAAATTTGAAGCAAAGCACACTGAAGAAGCATTACGAGAATGGTGTACAGAGCAAGGTATTATATAATTCGCAGCTAACAAGAGACTATGGCGCTGAAAGTCCGCTTCTGGCAAATCTAGGACCGTCAGATTTGGTTGAGTCCTTCAATTAAAACTGTCAGTCATAATGTTTGTTAAATCCTAAGCATCAAGCGGAATTTAATTATTTTCTAAATCTAGCTCATCTAGCCGAGTGGCAATTGCTCGTTCAAGCTCAGGTAGTAATGAGCTGTGTTTTTTATGAATAACGTGATTGATGGCTAATTTTCTTAATTCAACTACATTGAACTCTTCAGACAACCGTTTTCTGCTGGCCACGGTTGTTGGGTAGATAATGAAATTGGTACGTTTATTCTTTAATAGCTCGATTGAGTTTGCTATGTTTTCGTTAAACACTAGTCGAGCTTTTATATCAAATAAATCAAGCGCTTCTTTCTCACCTAAACCAGTGACAATGGTATTATAAGATTGATTTAGTATTTCTCGATTACAAGGGGTTTCTTTGCGACAAAGTAAAGTAGCAGAAACACCACTTATAGCAGGTTCAACCACTTTAATGGATTCAAAAGCTCTAACGTTGTTGGCAATTCGCGCAATATCAGCATCGACGATGCCTGCGTTTAGTAAGGATAAACCTCGGCGTGCAGGTGCCGTCCTAACTTCAAGCGTAATGCCTATATCGTTGTAGACTTTGATAAAAAAATCAGCCAATTTTTGCGCTTCAGGAACATTTACCATGCTGGCGAGTAATTTTTTGGGCTTTATATATTTGGCGTTTTCTAACGACGTTTCTGTTAGCGCTATTTCAAGAATAGAGATGGCAGCCTTGTTATCCTTTTGATCTCTTAAGGCGATGACCAAAGGTTGGTTTTCAAACTGTAATAAGACTTGTGGAGATTGAGTACCTGATTGCTTGGCAAAATATTCAAACACCTTAGGCTCAGCAATAGCAATATCAATATTGCCTTTTTCAAGGCCACGTAACATCTCTTGATCACTGGTAAAAAGTATCATGTTATTTGTATATGATTTTATTAAGTAATCGATAGCACTTGGATAAGTATAGGAGTCGACTACACCAATATTGAAGCGAGTAAAAAGGTCATCAAGGTTAGTTGTTTTAATGTCATTGTTTAGTGACATTAATGCCAGTTGGGAGTTTACTATCGCTTGGCTAGCAATAAAACCTGGTGCAATTTCGGATCGCCAGGCAGGGTAATAGCCTACATACTCATTTAAAGTTGCTTTTTGTTGTGCTAATGACCATGGCATAAATTCAACCACTAGCTCGACATTATGCTCTAAGAGCAGACTTCTCAATGTACTTATTGCAATACCTTGTCCTTCAAGGTTTTCACCAGCAAAGGGCGGCCACTCTAACGAAGTGATTTTCCATATTTTGGGCTGTTTTGCCGGTAATAAGCATGACCAAGAAATTAACAGAAGAATAAATAAGCGTTGCAAGTTTGTGCTTCCTTGAAACAAGTTTACGTTACCTTAATAACTATAGTATGAATAAAAATAAATGAGAGCGAATGATTGATTTAAAAGTAGTAGTTTTTGAAATCGCTATTAGCGAAAATAAGATAATTATCCGCAGGAATAGCAGTATTTATAAACGATATGAAAGTGTTAAGTAGGCAGCTCTTCCTTCTCTTGCGGGCAGGGTATTGATAGGATAAAAAACTGGTGTATCATTGGGTTGATAAACGTGCTCATCTAATATGTTTTTTATTTCTAACGATAAAAGTAATTGTCCATTCTCGGTCGCACCTTTTATTTGTCGTGTTAACTTTAACGATAGCCAGTCGTAGCCTTTTGCCTGAGGGTTAACCAACTCTGTTGAGGCATCAAATAGTTTTGTATCATGGTAGTTAGCGTAATGCAGGTTATACAGGCCCACTCGCCATGATTCGCTTTGATAACCAACGCCTAGCTTCCAGCCATAGTTGGGGGCTAAGTTTATGTTGCTGATATGGTTTTCATCTTTGTTGGTTTGCCAATAGGAAGACAGTTCAGTATACCAATGAGATGAGATCTTATAATTAAACTCTAGCTCGACCCCTTCAGATGTTATTTTGCCAATATTCTTGTTTTGTAACGGGAAGGTAGGGTCATTTGTTGGCACAAGCGTGATTAAATTATCTTCTTTGCTCTTGTAATAAACCAGTGAAAAATACTTATCTTGTGCTTGATAAAATAATTGTAGTTCCTTCGTGGTGATAGACTCTGCCTGTAAATCAGGAGAGCCTTTTTGAATACCTGGGGTTTCTATTGACCGCTCACCAGCGGTTGGATGACGATACGCTTCACCAATACGAGCTTTTACGGTCCAATTGTCGATAAATTCATAACTTAAACCGATGCGAGGTACAAATTGTGATTGGTTGTCGGCATCAGCCCAAAGATTAAGAGATCTCACCCACTGTCCACCAAGCAAATAAGACAGTTTGGCATTAACTTGATGTTGATACTGAAAATATAAACTGGCAAAGTCTTCACTGGCGTCAGGAATCGTTGAGGCGTCATAAATCTTACGGTTTTCAAAGGTTGCACCAGTTAACAATGTCGTTTGGGCAGTTATTTGCTTAAATAAATTCAATTCGAATAACCTTATTTTAAAAGGTGATCTTATTCGAACAATATCATCTGCTATGCCTTGGCTGCTCCATTCCATAGTTTTTTTTATTAGCGTAAAATGCCCCTCAACCTTTAATGTATCGTCGACAGGGTGTTGATAGCTGATATTCGTTACATTGATAGGGTGAAGCTTTGACCAAGGTATATAATTTGCTTCTGCAGCATCCCAATAATTTGCAAATCGCTCTTGCTGATTGTGATAATGGCTCAAGGAAAGGTTTTTGTAGCTAGCTTCAAAATGCACGGTTTGCTCTTTTTGAAAAGCCTCTCTGTGATAAAATTCTTGCGTAAACGGATCAAATGTTTCTGCATCCCAGCCTTTTACATCGGTATAAAGAAAACTTGCACCGACTAATAAATCATCGTGCTTAAATTGATAGCTTCCATCGACAATTTGAGTATCGAAACTGCCCATCGTGATTGCTTGATTAATTTGCCAACCATTGGTCTGCGCTTTCTTGGTAATAATATTGAACACACCATGATAGGCGTTGGTGCCGTATAACACTGAGCCAGGACCTCTAACATATTCGATACGCTCTATTGAAGAAATAGGGACCGAAGTGTAAAGATTGTGTACACCACTTAAATTTCCAAAAGGACGACCATTAATTAAGCCTAGGTGTTGTAAAAGTGATGTCCAAGGGCGACTGCCGCGTGTCGTAATACTGGTTAGTACGCCAAAATTGCTATTAACAGAGACTATTCTTTCCAATAACTCATAAAGATTGTGTGCCCCAAATTGTTGTATTTGCCATTCGTTAATGACGGTAATACTCGCGTGGGATTGCTCAACAGACTCTTCAAATTTAGAGGCTGTGGTTACTTGCACCTCCATTAATTCTGCGAGCGTTAATTCGTATAATTGGTCATGTGCTGAATTATTTGCGTGTGTAAATACACTAAACAGATAAAGGCTCAGAAGGGAGAGTTGATGAGAAAGTTTAGGTCTGAGTTTTATCTGAAAATAGTTATTATTGCGCTCAAGCACTATCACTCCATACAGATACGTTGATAAGCCGTTAGTTTTAAGTTTAGTTAATTATTGGTAACTTGCTGCAATAATTAAGATTACGCTCAGCATTATTTGTTTCAATAGTTTAAAGGTTGTAAATCAAAACTAAGTGGCAAGCGCTCAACAGAGCCCCAAGGCTTTTCTTGCCTTTTCGACAAACTGTTCATTGCTGATGGTTTTTGATAAGTCAATTGTGTTTTTCATTTGTTGTGTAATGGCTTGTAACGCGTTTAAACGTCCAGACAACTTATCTTCAAAGGCTATTATTTGCCAAGGACATTGCGCTGTAGAGGTTAATTCAAACATATCGTTTAACGCACTTAAATATTCTTGGCGATGCTCACGGTTAATTAGGTCATCTTCGGTAAGTTTCCATTGCTTGGTGGGTTCGATCAGGCGATGTTTAAATCGGCGTAATTGTTCTTGCTCTGAAATATGCAGAAATAGTTTAATAATACAAACGCCATCATCGGCAAGCATACGCTCAAATTCGTTAATTTCTTGGTAGGCGCGTTGCCACTCATGGGTACTGGCTAGTAGATTAACCCGTTCAACCAGAACTCGCCCGTAGTAAGAACGATCGAAGATTGCGATACTACCAGGAACGGGTAATGCTTGGTAAAAACGATACAAGTAATGACGGCCTTGCTCATGAGCGGTAGGAGGGCCAAATGGGTGAACTCTATAGCCCCTCGGATCGAGTTTAGCGGTCAGGCGTTTTATTAACCCACCTTTGCCACTTGCATCCCATCCCTCAAGAACAATGATGACGCGCTTTTTTTGATGATAACAATGTTGTTGGAGGTTAAGCATTTCTATCTGTAGTTGAGCAAGTTGTAGCTGATACGCTTTTTTATCGGTAATTTTTTCCGACAATTTGGTACTTTCTAATGTGAGCTGATGATCAGTAAGTCTAATTGGAGAAGGAGAGCGCATTAGTATACCTTAGGTTAATATTCGTTCATTTAACTTTCTTTTTTTTGTCACGTATTTGTCATTTAAGCAAGTTAATTTGGCTTTATGACCATGTTAGAAAGTATTTATCAGTACGACCTTAGGTTACTGCTGTGGTGTCGAAAGTCTAGATACTACCCAACATTTTTAACCTTGGTACGTGCAATTTCTAAAACAGGAGACGGCTACCTGCAAGTTTTAGTCCCTTGTCTTTTTTTAATACATTCGCCAATCAATGGTCAAAAGTTTTTTACCATCGCCATTGTCGCCTTCAGTGCTGAACGATTGATTTACTTTACCCTAAAAAATCGACTTAAAAGACGAAGGCCACCAGAAGTTGTTCCTGATTTTACCAGTGTGATCACAGCCTCTGATCAATTTAGCTTTCCGTCAGGTCACACGATGGCGGCATTTTTATTGGCTTGTTTGGTGATACTATTTGTCGGCGTTAGCGCTTGGCCTATCTATATTTGGGCTATCTCTATCGCATGCTCTAGGGTTATTCTTGGTGTGCATTTTCCATCAGATACCTTAGCTGGCGCTTTGTTGGGCACATTGATTGGATTAGTGGTGAACATTTGAAAATACTGTATGGCATACAAGCGACCGGCAATGGTCATATTTCTCGTGGCAGAGTCATGGCGAAGTATCTAGCCGAACATCAATTTGACGTCACCTATTTGTTTTCAGGAAGAGCGCGCGATAAGTTGTTTGAAATGGAGGTCTTTGGTGATTATTTGTGGCGAGAAGGTTTAACCTTTGTAACCAACTACGGGCAAATAAACTACCTTAAAACAGCGCTGGGCAATAATATTTTCAAATTTATCAATGATATTTATCAATTGGATATCGAGCGTTATGATTTAGTGATTACTGATTTTGAGCCAATTACTGCTTGGGCTGCTAAACGTGCAAGCAAACCTAGTTTGGCCATTGGTCATCAGTACGCCTTTGGTGAAGACACGCCGATGACAGGGGAGTCTTGGCTTGCTAAAAGCATCATGCGATATTTTGCTCCTGCTCAGCAATCGATTGGTTTGCACTGGGCAAAGTTTAACAACAATGTTATGCCGCCGATTGTCGATGTTGAGTTAAGGGCAGCCGACACCAGAGATATCGTTTTGGTGTATTTACCATTTGAGAATCAGCAAAAAGTAACCTCAATTTTAAAGCAATTTTCACATCATCAATTTGTTCAATATTCTCCAGATTTAGACAATGACCAACAAGGTAATGTCGCTTTGCGTAAAACCTGCTTAAAAGGTTTTAAGCGAGATTTATCTAGCGCTAATGGCGTGATTTGTAATAGTGGTTTTGAGCTCAATAGCGAATGTATGCACTTGGGTGTACCGATATTGACTAAACCTATCAAAGGGCAGATGGAACAAGAGTCTAATGCGTTAGCACTATCAACACTTGGTTTAGGGCAAACGATGTTAACACTTGATGAAAAGATAATAGATAACTGGCTCAGTGAAAAAGCGCTACTCAAATCAACGCCAATGCCAGATGTTGCTAAAACTATCGTTGAGTGGTTAGCGAGTGAACGTAAGGCCCCCCTTGAACAGGTAGTCGACAGTCTTTGGTTTAAGTAATTAAAGTTTAGTTGCTTTTTTGGCCTAGCCTTCGATCAAAAAAAGTCAACGTTTTACAACAATCGTCATTTGTATTTCTTATGCTGCTAACTCAGATTATACTACTACCTTTATTCTCGATGAATGGTCAAACTTTAATTCAATTGGTATTATCTGTTTGTGCATCATTGATAGCATTGATGGTCTGTAGAATTCATGAACCGTAAAAAGAAAGTAAAAACCACCTTAATGGCTAAGCAGAAAAAGGCCAATGCGAAGTTACATAAAAGCAATAAACCGAGATACATTTCTAAAGCTGAACGGGCAAGATTAGCCGAACAAGCAAAATTGGACGGTGAAAGTACAGAAATTTAAGTTTAATATCATGAGCTTAGGTTGGCGGCAGAATCTGCGAATGATATTTAGAGCGTATTCGGCTTAGGGGCTCTTTGAAATTTCTAACCATATTAGTTCATTTGCTGTTGGCATAATAAAAAGCCCCGTGTGGGGCTTTTATCGTGTTAAGTTGAATTGGTTAAGGCTGAATTAGTTAAGCTTAATCAGTTAAGCTAACTTTAGCTGCTGGAGCTAGCATTACAGGGCTTTTCTTTGTTCTGCAATGTTAAGTAACAGTTGCTCATATTCCTTAGCAACATCATCAATACCATCAAGCTTTTCCAATTCCATCTTATCTAAAGCTTGTTCTAATGATGATAAATCAAGGTTTTTCTTCTCAAGCGCTAACTCAAAACCTTCCATTTTTTTTGAAATTTGTTCGCCGATTTTTTCAAGATCTCTTAGTGTTACTTCTTTTGAATCGAGGGTAAACTTCATGTCCTCGAGGTGCTTCATTTGCTCTTCGATCGCTGCTGCTTTTTGATCAACTTCTTGCATTAATTTCGCAAACTCACCATCTTTATCTTGAAAGTAGTCCTCTATTTGCGAAAGTTCTTTTTCGTAAACCGATAGCTGTTGTTGTTGTTCTTTGGTTAAATCCTTCCAGTAAAAGCTGACACCATTGACCAAGTAATGCTTTTTATCTAGGTCGTCTTCGTGAGTGACGGTAATGATGTAACCATCACGATCAGAGTAAAATCCAGACTGGATAAATGGTGCACTGGCAATGCCAGCAATATCTTGATTAAAACCCAAATGAGCGTCATGTGCGGTGGCGATACCCCATGCACTCACAAAAGAAATTGAAACAGCGGTTAATGCACCGATAAATGTTTTAGATTGAATAAGTGTCTTCATAGCATACCCTTTAATTTTCATGCGAAGTTATTCTTTAAGTAGGGCTGTCGGCGTAAATAGTTTGAAACTTTTTTAAAATTTATTATCGGAGTGATAATTTCTAATAGAAAACTACGCCATTTAGATTTAGAAAGGTAAGGTTAGGTTTAGTATTGGGAGTGCGTTAAGGTCGCCTATTGAATAACTCAGGTTAGCTAAAGTGAATGCAAAGTTAAGTCATATAACTTTAGTCGTTAGCTGTGACACCCTTTACATTCTAGTAGGCATTTCTTTAGTTATTGTTCGGTTAAGTATTGTTGATAACCTTTGACACCAAAGTAGCGAATAGATTTTTTTTGTGTAACTTTTTTGGCGATTAACAAGTCTCCAGCATACACTTTGACAATCTGCTTATCACCATTACTATCTACTTCTACACCATGTTCATCATTAAGCCTGAGGTTATCAAACTCAGTTCTCATAATAAGCTTCATGATAATACTAATACGTACTAAAGTTTGTTGATTTCTTGTTGTACTTGATAACCTTCATCAGTAACAATTTTCTCTAGAACCTTTACCCGTTCTTCAAGATCAGAGACTTGCTTTTTTAGTACTGAATTTTGTTCAACCGTTTTGTGGTTCGCATTTATCGTACGCTCCTTAAATTCTAGATGTTTTTTGTACATGTCGTACATGACACCAAAGCCAACTGATATCAGCACAATCAACACGACCATTGTAGTACCTGTCATCAAATTATCTCCTGTAAATGATTAACTTGTTCAGATTAGGCGATTTCAACCTAACGAATCAAGTGATTCAGTTCAAATTTCGCTAACGCATTATCCATTGTTGAGCGCAGCAATTTATAGAGCAGTATCGAACCGTCGATTTCTTCTTTTCGGTTGGTCAGACTTTCGATGTTTAATCCTAATGGCAATTGATAAGGTAAAACGGCATCGAGTATCTGTACTAAACTGTTGTGACAAATTCGAATGGATTCAAATAAAGGTTTATCGGCGTTTAAAATGCGTAAACTGGTTGCTTCTGGCACGCTAACACCAAGCCATTCGATAAATTCCAGGGTTTTCTCACTACCGCAAGGTGAAAAAGTTAGAATGATGCGTTGTGGTTTAAGGTTTTGTTTTTTGCATTCAATCGCGTAACGCGTCAACATATCGATGGTCGCTTGCGGATCGTAAATCGCTTGAGATACAAAAAAATTGCAGCCTTGTTTGTGCTTATCAATTAAACGTTGGTGCTCATTACCTTTACTCGCATGACGCTCTGCGATAGTAACCCCACCAATAAAATAGTCATGCTGGTTATTCAGTAAGGTTCGATACGCGTCGTCAAGTGGTAGTGAAATGTCATTGTTCTTCGAAGGGCTGCCGACAAGTACGACTTCTCGAATATTGTAATCTTGCCATGCCTCATTTGCCCATACATCAAAGGCATCGCTATCAGATTGCACAACACTTTTATAGGTAATGACTGGGCGATGAGATTTGTCATTGAGCAATTTCGCATAGAGGCGAGGATCATGTGTTGATTTAAAGGGAAATGGTCTCGGTTTTTGCGTTCGAGAGTTTTCATCTTGAATGTCGTAGACAATTAAGCCGTCAAAATCAATGTCGCTTACACGTTGTAAAAGCTTATCAGCAATCGTTTCAACTTGCTCTAAAGGGGTATCGCTTTTAGGCGGTGTTGTGCCAATAAAGTAAACACCTCGATTGGTGTCATTATATCTCGCTCTGAGCTCTGAATAATCGTTCACGGTAGTGCTTTAATCAATAGATAGTCAATGTCGCAGTATACTATCATTTTCGTTGGGTTAAAGGGGATATTGTTTAATAATTTCTTGTACTTAATTATAGATAGATGAACGGAAAAGGTTATACATTATACCTTAGTGTTTAAGTTGCTCAATGGCGCTGATAATCTCATCTTTATTTTTTTTGGTTTTAATGTCATTGAATAACACATCCGCTTCGTTAAACATTAATTTAAGGTAGCGCAACCATTGTTTCACGCGACTTGAAAAATAAAAACTTTTATCTCCTTGCAATTCAAGCTCTGCAAAACGTTTAATTAGTTTTGATAACTCTGGCCAAGTCATTGGTGGGTGGTCTTTCTTAATGACATTAGCAAGGTTAGGCATTGCTAATGCTCCACGACCTAGCATCAAGTTATGAGTATTCGCCTCCTGCATACACTGCTTAGCATGTGTACTGGTCCATATTTCCCCGTTGGCAAAGGTTTCAATGGCGTATTTTTGTGTGATCTGACCGATTAGATGCCAATATGCAGGTGGACGATAACCATCCGTTTTTGTTCTGGCATGAATGGTTAACTGTGTTGCATTTGCACTGGTAATCGCACTAACAATTTCATCTAGTTGAGATGAGTCTTCAAAGCCCAAGCGTATTTTTGCCGAGACTATAACATCAGCAGGTAGGGCATTTCTAACTTCGCTAACAATGTTGAAAATCTCATCGGGGCTCTTTAATAAAACCGCACCGCCTTTACTTTTATTAACGGTTTTTGCCGGGCACCCGGGTCTAAAACAGTCAATGCTCAAATCAGGTTGACTTGATATGCTAAAGCAAATAGTATCAATTTGTTGTTCATTGAATTGATCCTCGGTGTTCAACCAAAGCCCTTTACTAAAGTAAAGGGCTTTTTCAATTATAAAATAGCACTTTGCTAAGACTTGTCCTTTCAAATAGAGTGTTTGTGCACAAATGACCTACAAAAAATTTATTTTGCTTAGTTAGATTATGAAAATTGTTCTTGCTCCTATGGAAGGAGTTCTAGATTACTTAATGAGAGAACTGTTAACGGAAATAGGCGGATATGACCTGTGTGTAACAGAATTTGTTCGAGTTGTAGATCACCTTCTTCCGAAGAAAGTTTTTTATAGAATTTGTCCCGAACTTAAAAATAATGGTTACACTAATTCAGGGGTTCCAGTCAGGGTACAATTATTAGGTCAAAATCCCAATTGGATGGCTGAAAATGCACTACGAGCTATTGAGTTAGGCTCTAGAGGATTGGATATTAATTTTGGCTGTCCCGCTCCAACTGTTAATAAAAGTAATGGTGGTTCTATAATGTTAAAGGATCCCAATTCAGTTTATCAAGTAGTTAAAGCCGTAAGAGAGGCACTCCCTAATGATACTACAGTCACTGCAAAAATCAGGCTAGGGTACGAAGATAAGAGTTTAGCAGTCGAAAATGCAATGGCTGTAGCTGAAGCAGGAGCCAATGAGTTGATTATTCACGCTCGAACTAAGATAGAGGGCTACAAACCACCCGCGCATTGGAATTGGATTAAAAAGGTTAAATCAACGATATCAATACCAGTTACTGCAAATGGAGAAATTTGGTCTAGAGAAGATGCGTTAAAATGCCAAAAAGAATCAGACTGTGAAAACATTATGCTAGGTAGGGGGGCATTGGCGTTACCAAATCTCGCAAGCACTATTAAATATGATATCGAGCCTTATTCATGGAGAATGACTAAAGAACTTATTGCTGTTTATAGTAATTTAGAATTAAAAAGTGAAAAAAGTAACTATTTTCCTAATAGAATTAAACAATGGTTTAGATACTTGAAATTAAATTACTCAGAGGCTGACGATATTTTTATGGATATTCGAAAGTTGAGGAAAACTAGTGAGATATTGCAATATTTGACATAGATGGGTTTTCAAAAGTTTGTTGCGCTGATTAAACTCCCATTGTGGAGGTTCAATATCCCTGTGGTTGAATACATTGTCATAATAGATTTCTTACAATCTTGTTATAAGATACAGAAATTTTATCCGTATTCTGAGGATGAATATCTAATAAGAAAAAGTGCTTAATAGTCATTTCAAAAATTTCTCGATTATTAAGAAATTCAATTTTTCTTAAGGTGTTTTTATTTTGGGTTAGATATTCCTTGTTGTTGATTAAATACAAGTACAATTTGCTAAAAATCCATTCGGCGGTATACAGCTGTAAATTTTCATACTTTGAAGAGTAATTAAGCGCATTAAATAGTTCGACTAATTCAGCACTCTCAAATAAGGCTTGATAAAAGTTAGTTAAACTATTTAATAGGTGAGAGGCATCTATTGTATTAATCACTCCAATCAACCCCCAAAATGGTGCTCTATCAAATATATCTATACATTGTGCAAAATAGCCTCCGTGGCAGGCTGCCAAGACAATTAGAAGATTTGAATTTGTAGCTAAATTAAGTTGACGAACTTGTTGAGATAATAAATCCCACTTTATAAGATCTCCTGAACTCAGGACTAGTCCTTTTTTATTACCGTGACACTCTATATGCAATATTGGGATGATGTCTTTCGAAGAGCATTCAATTATTAATTCTTGTAGAAACTTTAGGACGTCAGATGCTTTACTAAATTCGTTATAACTAAAAGGGATATCTCTATTGCTTTTTGCACACCATATCTCAATTTGATCAACTAAAAGCCTACCAGTGGGTTTTTCATTTTCTAATGATTGAATAACGACTAATTTGTTAAATCTAAAAGCAGACAAAGACATTCCATTAATAAGCTTGTTTTATTAGATGTTATTAATTTTGATTCCGTTACACAACTATACGTTGACAGTTTTTATCGTCTGGGCACCCAAAGTTAATATCAATTCCGTGAGAACCTAAATTTACTGCTTTGACGGCATTTTCTGCCATCCATGTTGGATCTTGCCCTAACAGTTGCACTCTTATCGGCGTACCGTTGCTGGTGAAGCCTTTGTTTTTTAATTCTGGGCAAATTTTATCAAAGGTATGCGTTGGAACAATACGATCCACCACGCGAACAAACTCGGTAATACAAAAATCGTAACTGTTTATTGACGTTAAAAGCTCGCGCATCAGTCCATCAGCTACGCCTTCCATTGGCGCTAATATGACTTTATTTACGGTTATCTGATTGTTCATTGTTGTTGATTGTACCTTAGATAAATAAACAGAGGTGTTGAAAATAACCCTATAAAGCGCTTTAAGTTATAGATGGTGTGATTGATAGAATTAAAAAAACAATTTTCTTGTGAAATTTATTTTTACTGGCCTTGGTCAATCTCTTTAGCTATTTTATAAGAAGCTGTAATTATATTTAAAATTAAAAAGGAAAACATGATGAATATTATAAAAAAATCTTCTTTAGCGGCGTTACTAAGTCTTTTTGCATTATCAGCAGTATTTAGTTCAGCAGCTAAAGCAGAGTCAAATCCGTTTGCGGCGCAAGATTTAGTCACGATAACTGCTCAAGGTGATGATCACGGTGGTAAGTGTGGTGAAGGGAAAAAAGAACATAAAGACAAATGCGGTGAAGGCAAAGGTAAAGCTAAAGGCAAGTGTGGCGAAGGGAAATGTGGTGAAGGCAAAGGTAAAGCCAAAGGCAAATGTGGCGAAGGAAAATGCGGCGAAGGCAAAGGTAAAGCCAAAGGTAAGTGTGGCGAAGGGAAATGTGGCGAAGGCAAAGGTAAAGCCAAAGGCAAATGTGGCGAAGGCAAAGAAAAATCTAAAAAGTGCGGTGAATAGTCGTTAGCTTATTGGTTTAGATTTATCCTAAACTCCAAAAGATAAAATCCGTGCAATGGCACGGATTTTTTTGTGTTTGATCGAAGACGTTCAGAATTCTGTCTCAGCCTAAATTACTAAATATCTTGCGACTTTATAAAGGAAACTAGCGCGTTAATTTTAGGCGATTCATGCACCTTACCGTGATAAACCGCATGAATTTGTTGTTCTCCCCACGTGTAATCTTCTAAAACATGTTGCACTCTACCTTGCGCTAATTCTTCATCAACTTGAAATGCAAATAAACGGGCAATGCCGACACTTTGAAGGCAGGCTTCCTTTAAAGCCTGATAACTGTTGCAACTTAATATGCTATTTGTTTTGATACTGGACGTGATTTCATCGCGCTGATAGGTCCAAACATCAAGAGGCTCTTGATGAGAAAAATGTAAACAAGCGTGATGTTTTAACTGTTCGGGGTTTTTTATGAGTGAGTATTTCGCTAAATAACCAGGAGAGGCAGCTAAAACGCGTTTTAAATCAAATAAATGCTGACTGGTTGAAGTGGAATCGTCTATGCGAACACTACTTCTAAATGTAATATCGATGTTTTGTGAGGGAAGACTAACCATGTCGTTTGTCAAGGTCATTGATACCTTAAGCTCAGGATGTAACTGATAAAAATCAGGTAAAACAAATTGACACAAGTATTCACCTACTGTTGGTGTGGCGCTGAGCCGAATAATACCACTAATTTTTTGCTCCACAGAGGTTATCGTTTCAAGCATATTATTTAACGCGTTCAGTTGTTTTATGCTCTCTTGGTACAAAGCTTGACCGACATCGGTAACAACGACTACGCGAGTTGAACGTTGCAACAAACGCTGATTTAATATTTTCTCTAAACGTATAATGGCTTTACTAATTGCAGGGCCTTGAATTCCCATCACGCTTCCAGCTTTCACAAAGCTTTTCTGTTCGACAACATGACAAAAAACTTCAAGAAGATACGCTATATCTTTATTTATTGATTCCATAGTGGAACTTATATTCTTCAAGTTTGACTCTTTATGGGACTTTATAATAGTTCAATAATAAAAGCTCTTAAAAGAAGTTATTTATATCAACCAATGTGTTAAGCGAGGTATTGATGCTAATTGTACAGACATTTACGAGCATATTTTTATTATTGTTTTCTTTGCTATGTCATGGTGGGAAGTTTTCTCCTGAGCGTTCAGAAATTGTTAAACTTAACCTACCAGATAATTGGTTTTTAGGGGAACTGTTGAACTGGCGAGTTCAATAATTGTTAATTTATTATTAATTATTTGTGTCAATGTTGTATTGTTTGTTTTTCTCTGAAATAATACAAAAGCACAATTAACACATACAAGGAGTGTATATGAAATTTGAAAAATTTTTGTTTTTAGTCTTAATGAATTTTGGTTTGTTTGCATGTGGAGGAGGGAGTCAGAATGATACCGCCCCGCCAACAGAACAAACCATTCTCCCACCTAAAGCGGTTATCAGCATAGAGGAAGATCTATACTACATTGGCGATACCGTCACCCTAAGTGCAGAAAAAAGTACAGATCCTAATCAAGAAACACTTAGCTTTAATTGGCAAATTACTGATCCTCATGGTGAAGTCATCGAGTTAACTGGAGCATCAAGCGAAACCGTAACGTTTAGTGTTGCTGAAAAGGGTGATTATACAGTGAATCTTACGGTGAATAACAGTAAAGGTAAAAGTCACACCGCCAGCCAAAAAGTTTCAGTTATTCAAAAAATCGTTAGTGAAAACAGCCTTCCGATAGCGAATATTACGCTCATAACCACTTCGCCCCGCACTAATGCTTGGATTGAGCTTTCTGGCGCAGGCAGTAGCGATGAAGATGGCGAGATCTCGCGCTATTTATGGGAGGTAACAAGTGAAAATGATAGTTTTGCGGTTGAATATAGTGATAACGCCTCTGAAAATTTTAAGTTTTTTACGCAATATTCTGGCAGCTATCAAGTTAAGCTGACTGTTGAAGATGATAGCCAAGCCACCAATTCAACAACATTGGCTGTCTTGGTTGAAGAACAATCTAGTGTTGATGTGGAAGCGATTATTACGGGCAGTTCGCAAGTAAAGCAGCATGACACTGTCAAGCTTAGCGCAGAATCAAGTATCACGGTGAGTCAGACAAGCTTTTCTTGGCAAATGGTGAGTCGTCCAGAGCAAAGCGAAGCTCAGCTAACGTCAACTGAAGGCGTATTAACTGAGTTTATCGCCGATAAAGCTGGCGAGTTTCAAATTAAACTTTTGCTGATCGACGCAGAGGATAATCAAGCGGAAACAACGTATACAGTAACCGCCACTTCGCCTACACAAAATACGCCACCATTGGCTAGGGTAAGTGTTGATAATATCTCTAAACGTTTAGGGCAAGCATTCGAATTATCTGCCGAACAGAGTAATGATCCTGATAATGATGTCTTGACTTATCGGTGGTCTGTTGTTCAAGCACCCAATGGTGCCAATTATAGCTTTAGTGATGCGGCAGCTGAACAAACCGAGTTTTTGCCTGATATGGTTGGTGAATATTCAGTGTCTTTAGTTGTAAGTGACGGAGTTGCTGATAGCTCTGCAACAACGACACTATCAGTCACTAATGCTAATACGGCACCAGTAGTTGTAAGTATTCGTGCTGATAAGCAAACCCCAATGCAGGGTGAAATGGTTACTTTTTCAGCGACTGTAATGGATAATGAAAACGACCAGTTATCTTATCAATGGCGCTTAGCTTCTCGACCTGATGGCAGCACGGCTGAACTAGCAAACGATACAACATTAACCCCAGAGCTGTATTTAGATGCTCAGGGAGATTATCTGGTATCATTAGCAGTGTCAGATGATCAATTGTTATCGAATACAGAAACTGTGGTTATTACCGCTCGTCAAAATCACGCTCCACCTATTACGAATGTCGTTTACCGTCAGAAATTAAAAGTGAATGAATCTACCACGTTAGAGGCATCAGCTACAGATCCTGAAGGCCAAGCGCTGAGTTATCATTGGCAAATTATTGAGCAAGAGGAAGGTACACAGGCGGATTTAAGCACGCCACGTCAATCAACAACAGAGTTCATTGCATATGATCCGGGTTGGTATACCTTGACGGTTACCGCTAACGATGGTTTTCAAGACAGTCTTGTGCCGTGGCAGTTTGTAATTATCGTTTCTGAATAATTTCTATATACAGCCTTTCTTATATGCCTGAGAAGGTTGTTAGAAGCGCTATAGTCATTGATGACTATAGCGCTTCTATGCCCTCAATCATGGCATAATGCTTTTTCTATCCAAACGGTAACTAGCCACGTTATTTGACTAAACCGTAAACAACCTCATCAAACCAAGTCTCATTTGTTTTATGGTGTTGCTTAAAATGAGCTTCTCTTTCCATACCAATTTTTTCCATGACTTTCCAGCTACCGATATTTTCGGGGGCACAACGCGCAATAATTTTTCGTATTTTGAACTGATTAAATAGTTGTTCAACAAGTGCCTTTAACGCTTCAGTGACATAACCTTTGCCATGAAAGTCTGATAAAATTATATAGCCTAACTCGGCACGTTCACATGCTAAATCTTCTATTTTAAAACCAACGCTGCCGATAAACTCTTTACTCACTTTAGTAAACAGTTTAAACGTTAGCCAGTGGTGCTCTTCACCAGTCCAAGGTTTTACTCGTTGCTCAAATCTTTCGCGTATTTCATCTGTTGTTTGCATAGACCCAATAAATTGCATTAATTCATCAGTGTGAAGTGCTCGGAAATAATGCCAGTCATCAAGGGTAAAAGGCTCGGCGATAAGTCTTTCGCTGCTAAACGACAGGTGCTCTGCGGTTACTTTATTTACCATATGTGGCTTTATCTCCTTTGGTAATAGTCTCTGGTGAGTAAAAGAAAAATTTACGTGATTTTACTATATGGCGTATTGTTGGGGCGAACAACTTTAATTTATTTTTCATTAGCTTAGTTAAAACCTCCGTAGGGGTTAGTTATTATTCTGATATGATGCTATAGTTTTGTTTAGGCAAGAGAGAAGGAAAGTATTATGGCAAGGATGTTCAAAATAATAGAGAAAGATTGGTATAAACGTAGAACCCTCACTGGGCGGGAAGTAAAACCTGTTCATGTTGCCATTCCTGATTATCAGCAAGTTCACAACCATATCTGCAATATGATCGTCAGTTATGATGATAACTCAATAAAAACATTAATTGCGCGAGTGCTCTTTAACGAGTTGAATCAAACGTGGACCGTTGACGGGATGGAAGTAGCGGTCACCGTGATTGAAGATGTGCAAGAGCGCTGGGCAAATCAAGAACAGCTCGGTTGAGCATGTTTTAATGTCGATTCGACAATATAAATATTAAGGATTTAACATAAATGAATTCTGATTTTCAGTTTATTGCAATTGAAAAGCAAAATTTTAATGCTTTGCTCCTTTTGGATGAGCAGGAGCTTGCCAAGCATCAGGCTAAGTGGATGACTGTAGATGAAGAGCCAGGGTATCCATGCAGAGTTTCGATGGTAGATGCCAAAGTTGGTGAGAAGGTTCTCTTTTTGCCTTATTGGCACCATGATGTTGAATCAGCCTATAAAGCTGTGGGGACTATTTTAGTAAGAGAATCAGCTGAAACGGCAAAATTTGAAGTGAATGAAGTACCGAGGATGCTTCTTCATCGATTACTTTCAATTAGGGCTTATGACACTAGAAACATAATGATAGCGCACGATATCTGCGAAGGAACAGCGCTAGAAAGCCAATTAAAAAAGCAATTTGCAAACCCCAGTGTTTCTTATTTACACCTTCATTATGCTAGTCCTGGATGTTTTTGTTGTGCAGTATGCCGTGCCAATTAATCTTTATCATCAAAACTTGGTTGGTTGAATTTATGATAGCCTTAGCTACTCTTCAACAAGTTGCTTGAGCGTATAGAAAGCGCCATCGTCTTTACTTTTCGCTAAACATTTTAGCAAATAGGGTAATGCTTGGGTAAGTTCATCTTTCAATAACCAAGGAGGATTGATAATAAACAATCCTGTACCAGTCAT
The DNA here is from genome assembly GCF_053485795.1 of Thalassotalea ganghwensis. Taxonomy (NCBI): domain Bacteria; kingdom Pseudomonadati; phylum Pseudomonadota; class Gammaproteobacteria; order Alteromonadales; family Colwelliaceae; genus Thalassotalea; species Thalassotalea ganghwensis. Next base: position 254,187 of record NZ_JBQRUM010000002.1, on the reverse strand, counting down.
TCCATATTCATCGCTATCAGCATGTAAACAGAGTTCAGCTTTTAGAATGTTTCTGATGCCACTTGCGGTAAACTTTTCCTCCATTTCATCAACTAAGGTGCGTTTAACAACAGGGTACCAAAGAATGTAGGTACCAGTGGCAAACTTTTTATGTGCTGCTATTAAGGTGGTAACTGCCTTTTGATAATCTTCCTTAATCTCGTAAGGAGGATCCATTAGTACAACGCCACGCCTTGTAACTGGTGGCAGTCGCTTTAGCAAACCTTGATAGCCATCTTGTTGATCAATGCTCGCCTTACGCCAGTTTTGGCAAAATGCCCGTAAGTGCTCAATATCCGTTGGATGAAGTTCAAACAAATGACTTGAATCTTGCCTTCTTAGTAAGGACTTGGCAATGCCAGGTGAGCCGGGGTATAACGTTAAGCTGTTTACGTTTAACTGGTTTATTAATTCGCAGTAGGGGGCTAATAGCTCTGGCCAATTATCATGATTTAACAGCTTTTCGATTCCGTCTTTATACTCGCCAGTTTTTTGGGCATAAGACTCCTGTAACTGATACATACCAGCGCCAGCATGGGTATCTATATAGGCAAACCCTTTGTCTTTTTTGTGCATATAGTTAAGTATAGAAACTAATACACTATGTTTTAAGACGTCGGCAAAGTTGCCAGCGTGAAAGGCGTGTCGGTAACTTAACATGAGCTTTCCTAATCGCAAAAAAATACCACGCTTGCGCGTGGTATGTGAAAATTTATTTTAATGAAGTGAGATATTCTTCATAACCGCCAGCGAAATCTACATAACTGTTATCTTTTAGTTCGATGATTCGCGTTGCTAAACTAGAAACAAATTCTCTATCATGGCTGACAAAAAGTATTGTACCTTCAAACTTTTCCATTGCCATATTGAGTGATTCAATTGATTCCATATCCATATGGTTAGTTGGTTCATCCATAATTAATATATTTGGGCGCTGCATCATGATTTTACCAAATAGCATTCGACCTTGCTCACCACCGGAAAGTACTTTTACTGACTTTTTAATGTCGTCTGCTGAAAATAGCAGTCGACCTAAATAACCGCGAACTGCTTGATCGTCATCTTCTGGTTGACGCCACTGGCTCATCCATTCGAATAAGCTCATATCTTGCTCAAATTCATGTGCATGATCTTGTGCGTAGTAACCGATATTAACGTTTTCAGACCATGAAAAAGTGCCAGAACTTGGCTCGTAACCATCCTCTCCTAATAGCGTTCTTAAAAACGTGGTTTTACCGATACCGTTTTCACCAATGATGGCAACCTTTTCACCCACCTCAATGATCATCGACATATCATTTAGCACTTTATTGTCATCAAAGTGTTTGGTTAAATTTTCTATTTCTAGCGCATTTCTAAATAGCTTTTTCTCTTGTTCAAAGCGAATAAACGGGTTTACTCGGCTAGATGCTTTGACTTCTTCTAATTGAATTTTTTCAATTTGCTTGGCGCGAGAGGTTGCTTGTTTTGCTTTAGAAGCATTTGCCGAGAAGCGAGCAACGAATGCTTGAAGTTCACCAATTTGTGCTTTTTTCTTTGCATTATCTGAGATTAAACGAGCTCGTGCTTGAGTCGCTGCAAGCATATACTCATCATAGTTACCTGGATAAACACGCAACTCGCCGTAATCAAGATCCGCCATGTGTGTACAAACACTATTTAAAAAGTGACGGTCATGAGAAATAATAATCATGGTTGAGTCACGGTCGTTCAAGGTTTCTTCAAGCCACTGAATAGTGTGAATATCTAAGTTGTTGGTTGGCTCATCGAGCAATAAAATATCGGGATCTGAAAATAACGCTTGGGCGAGTAATACTCGTAACTTCCAACCGGGAGCAATTTCACTCATTTTACCGTAATGTTGTTCAACGGGAATACCAACTCCCATCAACAATTCGCCAGCTCGGCTTTCTGCGCTGTAGCCATCCATTTCAGCATACTGTGATTCTAGATCGCCAACACGCATGCCATCTTCTTCACTCATTTCTGGCAGTGCATAGATACGGTCACGCTCTTCTTTTACTGCCCATAGTTCAGTATGTCCCATGATAACGGTATCGACAACAGAATATTGTTCGAAAGCAAATTGATCTTGGCGCAGTTTACCGATACGTTCATTTGGGTCTAAACTTATGTTTCCTGAGGTGGGTTCTAGATCTTTACCTAGGATTTTCATAAAAGTTGATTTACCACAGCCGTTGGCACCAATTAATCCGTAGCGATTACCGCCACCAAACTTTTGAGAGATATTTTCAAAAAGTGGCTTAGCACCAAATTGTTGAGTGATATTGTTTGCACTTAGCATGAATAAAATGACCTTTATAAAATTTGCGCGCGATTATACCTGATCATCGCGCGAGTTGATAAATATTTAACGAAAATAGAGTTGAACCGTTTGATATATCGCGACGCTTTACTAGGGTCTGTTGATCTTTGTTTAAAATTTATGCTGAGCGATAAAGTGACGGTAATCAAGGCAAAAGCGATGAAGTTTAGTGAGCTAAACGATGAGGTTTTAACGCAGAGTAGTGTCATTTTAGCCTCAGCCCTTGGGGCAATGACTATTTTTAATACTAACGGCATTAGCATTCGTTCATTTGGAATAACCAAACTTCACTCACGCTGCTTTGTTACTATTAAAAAATAGCCTATTGCATAAAAAACAAACAAAGTTCAACAAAACCTAGTGCTTCGCTTTTGGCTTTCGCTGCGTAAATTGGTTGTCGCTAAAGCGAGTCAATCCTGGTTTGCCCTTGTTAGCATCTTTTTGGCGTTTAAGTCCTTCACCTTTTTTCATGCCACTGGCGTTATTTTTACCTTTCCCTTTTTTCTTGTAGTGTTGGTAATTGAGTTCAGCTTTGCTTTCTGGAGGCACTAAACACCCTGGTTTGGTGCCAATAAGTTTCCGTGCTAAGCCCATTTTGGTTAATGCTTCTCTTATCAACGGCCAATTGGCTGGATCGTGATAACGCAAAATCGCTTTATGTAAACGACGTTGGCGACCACCTTTAGGCACCGTCACCGAAGCGCTGTTTCTTTTGACGTTTTTTAATGAATCGATTTCGGTATGATAAAGCGTTGTCGCATTCGCCAGTGGCGATGGGTAAAAGTTTTGCACTTGATCGAGTTTAAAATTATTTTCTTTAAGCCATAACGCTAGATTGACCATGTCCATATCAGTCGTGCCTGGGTGCGCAGAAATAAAGTAAGGAATTAAGTACTGCTTCTTACCGGCTTGTTTTGAGTAATGATCAAATAATTCTTTAAACTTATGGTAACTGCCCATTCCTGGCTTCATCATTTTGCTCAGTGGGCCATCTTCAGTATGCTCAGGCGCGATTTTTAAATAGCCACCAACATGGTGACTTGCCAATTCTTTCACATAATTAGGATCTTCAATGGCTAAATCATAGCGAACACCAGAGGCTATTAATACTTTCTTGATGCCTTTAACTTGGCGAGCACGACGGTATAAATTAATCGTTGGTGTATGATCTGTGTCTAAGTGACCGCATATGGTTGGCCAAACACAAGATGGTTTTCGGCACGTTGCTTCAGCTTTCGGGCTTTTGCAGCGTAACTGGTACATGTTAGCTGTTGGGCCGCCAAGATCACTAATTACGCCAGTAAAGCCTGGTACTTTGGCTTTAATATCTTCTATCTCTTCGATAATCGAATCTTCAGAGCGGCTCTGAATAATACGTCCTTCATGTTCGGTGATCGAACAAAATGTGCAACCTCCAAAACAGCCACGCATAATGTTAATGGAGGTTTTAATCATCTCATAGGCAGGGATCTTCGCGCCTTGATATTTTGGGTGCGGCACACGCTGATAAGGTAAGCCAAAAACACCATCCATTTCTGATTCCGTTAGCGGGTATGCTGGCGGGTTAAGCCAAATAATTCTGTCGCCATGTTTTTGAACCAAAGGCTTTGCTGAACCAGGGTTGACTTCTTGATGAAAGATGCGCGAAGCATGCGCATATAGCATTTTATTGTCTTTTACTTGTTCATAGGTTGGTAAGTTGATGTAAGTTGTCAACCAAGGCTTGGTTTTGTTTTGCCACGTTTTATTTCGATAATCAGCAATACTTATTGCTTGTGGTGTTTTGGTGATGTCAGAGGCATCATCAGTTTTTTGCGCAATATCTGACGGCGAAGCATTGCTTTGACAGCTTTGATCTATTTCTTGATAAGGGCTTGGAATTGGATCTATTTTTCCTGGCTTATCGATGTTTCTAGAATCAATACCTTGCCAACCTGGTAAGGGTTGCTTGCTAATAAATGCACTACCGCGAATATCGGTTATTTGATCAATCGCTTCACCTTTAGCGAGGCGATGACTGATTTCAACTAATGGCCGTTCTGCATTCCCATAAATGAGCAAATCAGCTTTAGCATCAAATAATACTGAACGACGTACTTTCTCAGACCAATAGTCATAATGGGCTATACGCCTTAAGCTCGCCTCGATACCACCAATAATCACGGGGACATCGTTGTATGCTTCTTTACAACGCTGCGAGTAAACTAATACTGCGCGGTCAGGTCTTTTACCACCTTCATTGTTTGGTGTATAGGCATCGTCATGGCGAATTCTTTTTTCCGCAGTATAACGATTAATCATTGAATCCATATTGCCCGCTGTCACGCCATAGTATAAGTTAGGTTTTCCTAAGCTCATAAAATCGTTTTTAGTGTGCCAGTCTGGTTGTGCAATAATACCAACACGAAAGCCTTGCGCTTCCAACATCCGTCCAATAACAGCCATCCCAAAACTAGGGTGGTCTACATAAGCATCACCAGTCACTAAGATAATGTCGCAGCTATCCCAGCCCAATTCATCCATTTCTTGACGTGATGTCGGCAGAAAAGGAGCAACGCCATAACATTCGGCCCAATATTTAGGGAAAGCAAATAAATCGGTTTCGGCACTGAGGTAATTTGGTGATGTTGGCAAAATCTTAGGTATCTCTGACAATATTTCGGGGGCGTATAATAGCACATTTATAGCGCGAGTGGATCTTTGCGATTATCAAGGTGCACGAATGAGTGAAAAGGCTTATATACATCGTTATTGATGTTGACAAGGTTTCCATAAAAATGTGGGCCATTAGAGCAACACAGGACGCAGTTGCCGAGAATTACTATTATCTGCAATCAATGCCTTGCCGCTAAGCCTGTTAATTCTTTCTGAATGGTCAAACATGTCATTCAATTGGTATTAAAAAGCCTTCTTGACAGCGTAACGCACTCAACGCAATGAAAAATAACTAAATGATTGAAGCTAAGAAGGTTTCATTTAGTTACAGGTAGCATACAATAAAGAGATATTGCTAAAGCTAAGGACGTCTTACTCAAGGTGGGTTGGAAGATAAAAAACAAATTGGCAATGACGTTATTATGTTGTCTGCTATTTTTTCAAAGCATGAGTAGCGCGCGGGAAACTTCGGGTACTAGGCTTGAAATTATTGGGGTCGAAAACGTAATAAAAGAAAATATACTAGCTCATCTAAATGTTGAAAAAGATAAACTACCGCCATCAGCGTTAGGTTTTGTTCGAACCGATGCCTATATTGAACGCCACATCAAACAAGCGTTGCAAGCGTTAGGTTATTATCAACCCGTTATCAACCTCGCTGGTGATCATGCACATAAAAAAATTACCATTGATATTGGGCCTGCATTACTTTGGCAAAGAATTACCATTGATTACCTGTGCTCCGCTGAAGAAAAAGCAATCGTTGAACTGGCAGCCCCGTTTACCATTAATCAAGTAATTAACCATGGTCAGTACACAAATTTTAAAAATAAATTACTGATTAATGCTCAGGAGAATGGATTTTTAAACGCTAAATTTGTTGTTAGTGAGTTAAACGTTAATGTTGAACAAGCAAAAGCAGAGTTGAATTGGCAGCTTGATTGTGGACCACGTTATCAAATTGGCACTATAAATATCCTAAATACCGAGTTGTCTTCATCATTACTTCAAAAATATGTGTTAGTGAGCTCAGGAGATTATTATCAACAAGAGAAGCTAATCGAAAGCCAGCAAAATCTCAATCGTGCAGGTTTTTTAAAAAGTGTTTTTGTCAGACAAGATATTGATCATTTACAAAAGCGAGTAGATATCAGTTTTATCGGAACCGACAATGATAAGTACGAATTAAAGTCCATTCTTGGTTACGGAACCGATACCGGTGCAAAGCTCGGAGCGAGTTGGCTTAATAGGCGAGTTAATGATCGGGCGCACAGTTATCTCATCAATTTGGAGCTTGGGAGGGTTGATTTAAATCAGCCAGATCTTAACGTTGCCTTTCAGTATCGAGTGCCGTTATCGAATGCGATGAGCCAATGGAATACCACAACCAGCTTTCAGCGAAAAAATGAGAAAATAGGTCAAACAGAAACGTTTACCGTTGAATCTTCTTTGGTTAATCAAAAAGACCGATTTTGGTCAAGCCAATGGCGGTTAACATTAGCACAAGAAACGTTAACCAGTGACGCCGATGTTGAGAATAGGTTGCATTATTTATTTCCCAGTTGGCAAGTCAACTATTACAGTGTTGCTGAACCATTTCGAGCAATTGAAGGATGGCGTTGGCAAAGCCTATTTCGTATTGGCTCTAAATATTTGAGCAGTCCTGACGTAGATTTTATTCAAACCGATCAGCGACTCAAAAAAATATGGTCATTAGATGATAGGTGGCGTTTATTGTGGCGTACTCGCGTTGGTGCAACCTGGATGGATACTAACGATTTTAACTTTGCCATGCCAACTGACTATCGATTTTTTGCTGGTGGAGATGTTTCAGTAAGAGGTTACGACTACCAAAGCCTTTCACCCGAGCAGGATGGGTATCGCGTTGGTGGAAAGCACTTATTAGCTTCATCATTAGAAGTAGATTACTTATTTTCTGATGAGTATCGCCTAGCCTTGTTTACAGACCAAGGCAATGCCTTTAATCGCTGGCAAGACTGGCAATTGAAAAAGTCGGTTGGTCTTGGTTTTCGTTGGGTTACTGTTATTGGTTCAATTCGATTGGATATTGCTAAAGCATTAGATGATGATCGCCAATGGCAGGCTCATATTACCATAGGACCTGATCTGTGAAAAAAGTAATGTCGCAGAAAAGAACGTTCTATAGTGCACTATTAGCGTTGCTGGTCGTTTTGTCGGTGTTGCCATTTTCCGAGTTAACGGCGCGCTGGTTGTTACCTCAAACGATTAATCTCCAGGGGCATCGTATTGAGATTAACGGTGTTCATGGCACTTTTGTCCACGGAGTAAAATTAGAATCTTTAACAATCAGCAACGCTGCATATGATCTAAATGCTCAGCAACTGGAACTTGATTGTCATTGGCTGGGATTAGCACTAGGTCGACTTAACTGTATGCTTATTCAAGCGCGGAGTGTGGACTTAGCGATTGAACAAGGTCAAGATGATTCAAAAGACAACTTAGCTGAATTATTTCAGCAAGATTTATCTCAATTAACTGTCTCGTTACCGATTTCTTTAACGATAAAACGCTTTAGCATCGATAGTATTGCGATAAAGCAAACACAACAAGATAAAGCGCCAATATTAATCAGCCAGCTAAAAGGCCAACGTATCAGCGTTAAAGGAAATCGTTTTGCGGTTAAACAATTAATAGCAGAACATCAAAATCACCACTTAACGTTTAACGCTTCGATCGATTTTAAAGACACATGGCAACATCACATTGAAGCCAAGCTAACGGGTACACGTTTTCATTTTACCTTGAGCTCAAAAGGCAGTTTGTTAAGTAACAGCCAATATAAAGCAACGATTAATCAGCCGTTAAAAGGGGAGCTTTCGGGGCGTTGGCACTGGCAAAAAGGGCTACACCTTTTAGACGGTGTTTTGAAAATAGATACCTATGAACAACAATGGCAAGGTCAACAATTTACTCTCTCCGATATAGCCGCTAAGTATCAGTTGGCGTGGCCTCAAGCAAAGTTCGATGGCGAGGCAAAATTAGCGGGAAGTCAGTTAGAGCCGACTAAAATAATGGTGTCGGGTCAGGTAGATAATATTTTGGCGTGGAGTCATCGCGCGCTTGCAAATATGCACGTTGACAGTAGTGTCAGCTCAAGGCAAGTGCAATGGGTTAGCGAGTTGCTGCTTGATAAAAATATTGAGATTAGCGAGCAAGCTCAGCAGGCTTTACTTAATGTTAATTTTTCTGCGACGCTGCAAGTTAATGATGGCATCGCGACAGTTATCACTAATGATGCATTACTTGGTGATTTAACGTTGGATATCGAAAGTCAGTTTAACCTGTTTAACCGGTACGACGAAAACCTTGCCTTATCTGCAAATATCGATGGTAACTTTAGTGCGCTACCAGGCTTGCTCGCCGTCGAAGATATTAGCGCAAAACTTTCAGTGCGTACTGAAAATGATAATTTGCGTGTGATAAGTGAAGGAAATGCAAACGCTGTAAAATATCAGCAACACACAGTGCAGCAGCTTAAGTGGCGAATTCACTTTAACAAACAGTGGCAACTTAATGCTCAAGCTAGCTCAGTGATATCGACAAATGGGAAGATCATTGAACCTAGAATAACCTTAAGTGGAACGCAAGAACATCACCAAGTTGCGTTGTCGATGAAAGCGGAAGGTTTAGGAAATATGCGAGCTCAGTATATCGGTGGGTTTCAGCATCGTCCTATGGGTCAAGAGGCTCAATATTTTTATCAGGTAGCGCAGCTAACTGGAACGTTGAGTCAACCTGACCACGAGCTATCAATCAGTGCTGAACAAATCTTAGCCAATGAACATGAAATTCAATTTCAAAAAGGCTGCATCAAAGGTCAAGGTGCTTTGTGTGTCGAAGGAAGCTTTCAAGAGTCAGCTCTCGATGTATCGGTATCGGCAGAGCAATGGCATTTTGCCGATAATCAATTTCTTATTGCTCTCATCAATCCGTCACTACCACAGCCTGTAAGTCTTAAAGGGCAAATAGATGGGCAACTAGCGTTCAAGCAGTTATCGAGCGAAGGATTAAGTATCGAAGGTCATTTGAAAATTCCCACTTTTAGTGTCTTTTCTGAGGACAATACGATTGTTTTTCATGATGTTAATATTGATGCAGGGCAGTTAACTCGCCAAGAAATTCAATCGGTATTAAAAGTAAAATGGCAACATGTTGAGGGCAAAGGATTTTTTGAACAACAAGCACTTGCGATAAAAAGTGGTACAGGACATTTGACGATAGTACCAGAATCGTTAACCGTGTTTACGACACATCTTAGACAAGAAAACTTCCAAATAATAAACGCTGGTGAAGTTGAAAAACAAAGTCGTTTACTTAATAAACTTTCCATTCCTGCGTTTGAACTATCAACATCACTTGATGGTCTTCAACAGCAAACAAAACTCTCGATAACACTGCCGGATAATGATTATTTAAATGCTGATATCACAACGGGTTGGCCTATAACACAAGAAACTTCAATAAATGGCATTGTAGACAGCAACATTCAAAAGTTTGAATGGTTAAAGGGTGTCGCACCCCAAATAGATAAGATAGCGGTGGAACTGCAACAGCATTATAACGTTGCCGGTACCATTGCAGAGCCACTTATCGCTGGAGGAGGAAAAGTTAAGGTTGAGCAGTTGGTACTTGAAGAGTTTGGGCTTGATATCAAAAAGAGTTTTGTTGATTTTAATGTAAAGCAAAACCAGCTTTCCTTTCAGGGCGAACTAACCAACGGGTTAGGAAAACTGAACCTTAATGGTCATGGTCAGTTATTCAATAGTCCGTTTATAGAAATGTTGATCGCGGGTAAGCGCATTGAAGTGATCAACAGTGAAGATAATCAATTGGTACTTAGCCCTAACTTATCAGCTAAATTATCTCGTGACGCTTTTAAACTGCGCGGCAGTATTGTTATTGATGAAGGCCGATTGACAATCAAAACCTTGCCAAAACGAGCGATAAAGGTGAGTGATGATCAAGTCATTGTCGGTCAACAATCACAAGACAATAACTTTGATTATGATGTTCAAGTTCAGTTTTTAACGGGCTCTGATGTCGCGCTAAACGCGATGGGGTTGAATAGTAAGGTGAGTGGTGAAGTTCAATCGATAGTTACCCCTAATCAACCGATTAAACTCAATGGTAAAGTCTCGCTGACTGAAGGAAAGTTTACGTTTTATAATCAAGAGCTGACCATTGAAGAAGGTCAGTTGTTATTTCTCGGCAATGCTGAAAACCCCGGCATACAATTTAAAGCGATCAGAGAGATAGATGGTGTCACTGTTGGTGTCAGAGCTGATGGCACCGTTAATCAACCTAAGCTAACGCTATTTTCCGAGCCTTATATGGCACAGGACGAAATATTAGCAATGCTAGTGTTAGGTCGAAAAATTGAAGACTTATCCCAATCAGAGGGCAGTGCGTTGTCTCAAGTAGCACTAACATTAGGGTTAGATGAAGCGAATAAACTAGCGCGTTCGATCGGGCAAAAACTTGGTTTAAAAGATGTCACCATTAGCAGTAAAGCCGTCGAAAATGGTACGCGCCTTGATATTGCAGCCAAATTAAATGATCGTCTTCATGTCGGCTATGGCACGACGCTTGACGCTGATAACAATGTTCAAACTGGATGGATCATTGAGTATAAGTTTTCACCGAATATATCATTTGAAGCGATTAGCGGTGAAGAATTTAGCGCAACCTTAAACTATAAAAAGCAGTTTTCAAAAACCAAGACCGAAAAAGCTTCAAAAGATTAGCTTATCTTAAATGTATTTAAGCTATTGATTATATATGATGTGATACGTTACCTTTAGTCTATTTAACTCACCGACCATAAAAATAATGAAATTATGATGAAAATAAATCTACTTGTTGCCGCAATCAGTTTATCGCTCAGCGCGTGTGTTGTTACCAAAACTGGCGAGCAAAGTGCTGAATCAATTAATAATGAGTATGCTACACCTGTTAGTGTTACTAATAATGCAGGCGTTGTTAATAAAGAAGTGAGCCTAGCTCCCGTCGCTGAAGTGGTTAACGCTAAGCAAACTGTCTCGGGTGAACGTATTGAAATTACTCTGGAAAAAATTATGTCAGATCCAGATTGGATGGGGCGCTCTCCAGAGAGCTGGTATTGGGGGGATGACAGCAATAGCGTATTTTACCAGCAAAAACAGCATGGAAATCCGCTAAGAGATTTGTTTAAAAAGAGTTTAGCAAATGGAGAGCCTGAAAAGGTTGCATTGGCTGATTTACACCGGTTGAGTGATCGCAATGCGGTGTTAAATAAAACGAGAACTAAAGAAGCTTATATCTATTCTGGCAATGTGTTTGTTAAAGATTTAACCACCAGCTCAGTCAGTCAACTAACGCACACCAGTGATGCAGAATCTTCAGTGATGTGGCTCAACAATGGTAACGTAGCCTACCGAGTTGGTAACAAGTTTTTTGAGCATGATTTACATCAACACCAAATTAAAGAGTTAGTGAGCTTGGTCAATAAAGATGAGCAAGCCGCAGATGGCGAACCTGACTATTTATCCTCTCAGCAAGCTAAGCTTATTAAGTATGTTGCTCTGCAACAACGAAACAAGGAATTAAATGAACAACATAGCGATAAGCTAAAAGCCCAGAATGATTCAATCACGACGACAGAGTTTTATTTTGGTAAAGACACGTCGATTGTGCATGCGTCTTTATCACCCAATGGCAACAAGATGATTGTAAGCGTCGCCGATAATAAACCGACACGCAATGATAGCGATATTATGCCTAATTATATTTCTGATAATGGTGATATTATCGCCGAAAAAGTTAGAGCAAGAGTTGCTAACAATCGTCAATATAGTGAGAAGCTTTGGTTACTTGATTTAAACAGTGGGCAAAAATTTCCATTAAACTATGATGATTTACCCGGATATGACGAAGATGTTTTAGCGAAAGTTCGCCAAGAAAACCATCAACGTCAGGGCAAAACATATCAAGCAACTAAAAAGCCTCGCAATATCCATGTGATTTATGCACAAAACCCAATCCAGTGGCATTCTGATGGCGACAAGGTTGCCGTAATGTTAGAGGCATGGGATAACAAAGACCGTTGGTTGGCAAGCATTAATTTGTTAACCAATCGCCTCGAAAACCAACATAGATTGCATGACAATGCCTGGATCAATTGGACATTCAATGAATTTGGTTGGTTAGGCGATAAGCTCTACTATTTATCGGAAGAAACAGGTTATTCACACCTTTACACTAAGTCATTAAAAGGTAAAGCGAAACAACTTACTCACGGTACTTATGAAGTGAGTGATGTGACGTTAACTTCTGCTCAAGATCGTTTTATTTTTAAAGCCAATAAACCGCATCCTGGTATTTATGAGATTTACGCAATTGATGCTCAAGGTGGCGATGTTGTTGCATTAACTCAAATGGGGGGCATGAATGATTACTCATTGAGTCCTGATGAGAGTAAACTGTTGATTGAACACTCAACCGTGACTATGCCGCCAGAATTATATGTTGTCTCGTTAACAACGAAGCAGGCGCCAACAAGATTAACGTATACGGTATCAGAAGAGTTTTTAGCGATGCCTTGGACGGCACCATCGGTGGTAGCAATTGAATCAAGTCATCAAAAACAACCGATTTATTCTCGAGTGTATCTACCTAAAAACTACGATAAAAAAGCACAAAAAAATAGAGCGGTAATGTTTAGTCATGGCGCTGGTTACTTACAAAATTCTCATTTGGGATGGTCTGGATATTTTAGAGAGTTTATGTTCCACAGCATGCTTGTTCAAAAAGGCTATGTGGTAATAGACATGGATTATCGAGCATCAAAAGGCTATGGTCGAAACTGGCGCACCGCTATTTATCGTCATATGGGTAAGCCTGAAGTAGAAGATATGCGTGACGGAGTTAACTGGCTGGTTGAAAATGCTAATGTTGATAGGGAAAAAATTGGCACATATGGCGGTTCATATGGTGGCTTCTTAACCTTAATGTCTATGTTTACAGCGCCAGATTTATTTCAATCTGGAGCCGCGTTAAGGTTGGTATCTGATTGGGCATACTATAACCATGGCTATACTTCTAACATATTGAATACTCCAGCAGATGACGCTATTGCATATGAACGTAGTTCGCCAATCTATTTTGCTGAAGGTTTAACTAAACCATTATTAATTAATGCGCCTATGGTTGATGACAATGTGTTTTTTCAAGATAGCGTAAGATTGGTTCAACGGTTAATTGAACTTGAAAAAGAAAATTTTGAGACCGCTATTTATCCTGTAGAGCCTCATGGTTTTGTTCAGCCAAGTTCATGGTTGGATGAGTATCGTCGAATATTCAAATTATTTGAAAATACGCTATAAAACGTAAAATTATCCAACTAAAAAGCAACGTTTAACGTTGCTTTTTAGTTTTTATCAACAGATAAATTGAGATGTTTTGGCAAGAAAGCGTTTCTCTTACTTCGGGTTCGCTGGCAAGTGAATTAAATAGCTAATGCTTGGTAAGAGGGATGTTGTATTGCCAACGTTTTAACACGTTTTGATAACGTTTTGAGGCTTTAAGTTTCTTTAAATGAAAGCTTAACGTTTCAATGATGTTTTCATCGGTTTCAGGGTTACAAGCTAGAAAGAAATTTAGAGACAAACCGTCAATTTCTATCATTCTTTTGATCAAGTTTAAATCCACCTTGGCAATTTCTGCTCGGTAGGGAAGGGTGATATCATCAGCAACGATCAAATCAATTTCGTCTTTATTTACCAATAATGAAATAAGAGACTTGGTGTTGTCGAGCACATACAGATTTTTCCCTTCGCTAAATCCGCGCTCTTTTAAAGCCAAATGAGTCACATCATCTTTTATCACGGCAATGACATAGTTTTTTGCATCGGTTATTGAATTTACTTTGATATCTTCATTTTTACTGTGCGCATAAATAACGGCGTGAGTTTCAGTTAACGAGCCAACCCAACGAAAAAGCATTTCTCTACTTGGAATACGCGCAATAGAATATATACAGGTATTTTTTCTGGTTTTGGCCAAATTATATGAACGTGTCCATGAGTAAGCATCATGTTGGTATGGTATTTTCGTTTCTGACATTAATATTTCGATTAACTCTGTAGCAAAGCCGGAAATACCGCCTTTTTCATCCACAATTTGATACGGTGGTAAATGTTCGGTGACGATAGTTAGCTTTGCCTCATCATGTGCTGTTTGCCCATTGAAAGCTAATAGTATACTTGTTAGTGCTAAGATACGGATCGTGACCAATGGTTAGCGAAGCTCCTTAAGATAAGAAAAAGTATAAGTATAAAAACTATTACCCCTACCTTTATTTATACATTGAGATGAATACTTTTGCAGAAAATAATTTGTAAATTCATTTTATCTGCAATCAAAAGTCACTTAACAGTTGGTTGTTTAGTGAGCGAAATTTACTTGAACATCATTCATTATTACCACGTAATATTTTTTATTGACCAGTAGTCGCATCATACTGGTAAGTATATGCGCCGATTTTGTCATTAGCTTTGTGAGACATGTCTTACATTGTTGTGCGACATTGAGGAAGTTGATGTGGAAAAACAGAGGTTGTAAATATTTATGTTATTGTTTTTAAAGTGTTTAGTTTGAGCTGGTTATTGTTACAGATTTGTAACAATGGAATTTTTATTATTTTAAGGGTTCGAAAATAATTTCAGTGGCGTAATATTAACACTGTCAGGAAGACAACGTCAGGATGACACTTCAAGGAATGAAGCTAAGGATTGCAGATAAGGATAGCAGACAAGGATTGTAATCAAGGAAAGTTGCTAGGGATTAGCTCATCAATAGGGATGTTGAATTGGTCAATGGATTTGACTACAGATACAACGGAGAGTATCAAGGACGATAATCTAGGATGATTAATCAAAGGACGTAGTTAAGCGAATGGATTTGCTTATAACAGGATGTTAAGGGACATCGCAGGATGCGATTACAGGAATTAGCTAAGGAAAGCTGTTTTAGGGATGAAACGGGAACACCAAATATGCAGGAAGCATAAAGCTAGTTGAAGAAATGCGGTTCGCCAAGCGAACCGCATTTTTTTCGTGTAGAGCCTTATAAAGTGCTTATCGATAGTTACTTATTCGTTAAGCATTGTAAGAGTTATTGCATAACAAACATTAATGCAAAAATAGGTAACGAACAAATCGTCAATATAGCATTACAATTAGTTGAAAGTTGAGTTAAAAAATGGGGAGTGCTGTTGCTGAAATAGATATCTTAGATATAGCTATTTTACATACCTATTTGAATTGTTCTTTATTAAACTTTTGATTCTAACTTTTCAATAGTGTTACTTCTTGGTTTTAAGAGTTTTATTATACTTTTTGATTTTTGCTAGATTGCTTGTTTAATGACTAAGGCTTTTTGCAATCAGTATTCAGCTTGTGTTCATCTTATTGAAAGTATTATCGTAAATGCATCTTTTGCTTGAAATAATATTGTGTTTTAGTTATACACGTTGAATAATAATTCAAAAAAGGAACTTTTATGAAACTACATTTGCTAAAATTATTAATAATCGTTTTTGTATGCTTTTCGAACTTGGCTTTATCAGAGGTCAGCTCTAATTATCTATTTTTAACGAAGCAAGCATATGTCCCAGGAGAGACAATTGTTTTAAGGTTAAATAACTTGCCCAAATTAGGTGAAAAACCTTGGGTAGGGGTTGTGAATTCTGAAGTAGTTCATGGCAGTGAAGAGCTTAACGATAGAGAGAAAATTAGTTCTATCTATGTAGCTGATGCTAAGCACAGTTTGCTGTATTTCGATGCTCCTTTAGTGGAAGGAAAATACGATCTTAGGTTAAATGATTCTGATTATAAAGGGATCGAAATTGACCATGTTAGTTTTGAAGTATCAAAAGGGCTTTGGAAAGATCAAATTCAGTTATCACTTGATAAAAGCGATTATTATCCCGAAGAACCTATTCACTTAAATTATGTGGTCCCACATTCTCTACCTGATACTGCATGGGTAGCCTTGGTCCCGTCTTCCGCCCCTAATGGTTTTTCGAGTGTAAATAATCAACAAAAGTTGGAATACAAAAGGGTAAGTGGTGGAGATAAAGGAACTTTAGTTTTTACCGCACCAAACAAGCTGGGTACGTATGAATTAAGAATTCACGATGGAGAAGCGCATGATAGTATTGAACTTAAAAGTTTGGTGTTTGATGTATCACTTAGTCAATGGAATGACGGTACAAGTTTGTCATTAGTTAAAACAAATTATAAGGCTGGTGAGTCTATATTTTTAACTTATACGGTTCCTCAAGAAATATCAGGCGGTGCTTATGCTTCTATAGTCCCGTCTAATATTCCTCACGGCAACGAATCAATCAATGATAAACATGACCTTCAGTACCATAATATCAAAGGGATTCATAAGGGGATTTTGGAATTTGTTGCACCCAATAAAAATGGGCCGTTTGATATACGTTTTCACAATAGTGACAATGGATATGAAATTGCACACATTAGCTTTGAAGTAAATGATTAAATCAGAATGATCTACACAAGGAAATTAATTATGAAAAATTTTATACTCGTGATTTTGGCTTTTTTATTGTTTTCATGTGGTGGCCCTAGTTTTGAAGGGCGCTGGCAGACTAGTGATAATATGAGCATTGGACCTGTAGAAATGAAAAATGATGGTACGTTCATCGGCCTGAAACGTAACCCTCCTTCTGGTACGTATGTTTACAACGATGGAGTATTAATGTTTAAGGGGCAGGACTATTGGGGAAATAGTAAAGAATGGATATACACTAATATTACTTTCGTTGATGATAACACTATTACTGGCAAAAACTCTTACATGCAAAACATTTCTATGAATAAAAGGTAGTAGATTACTAATATCTCTTTTAAGTAATTAGGTTAAGGAGAACATAAATGATTAAAAAAGTAGGTGTATTGTTGTTAGTTAGCTGCTTAGCTTCCTGTTTCGGCGGTAGTAAATATGTAAACGAAGATATGGTAGATACAGATGTTCACTTTGAGTTAAGAAGCTATGCAAAAGCTGGTTATGTTGATAATGAAATTGATAGTTGTACTATTTTTCATATTGGGTACCCAGCTGGTATATCTAAAGGGAGAAGCGCTATAAAGGTATACGAAGCTAATTATGCTACTCGAAAAGACATCTATAGAATAAGCTTATCGACTAGGGATAGACAACTAGGTTTCATCTCTCGCCAATTTAGCAATAAGGAAGCATTCTCTAATAAAGTTAAACAAATAATCACGAGTAATTCTGAACAATCCAATAAAGATAACTTAATAGTTAACGTCGGAAAGGGCTTACTAGATTATATGCAAAACTACGAAATAAATGATACACAGTTTTTACCTGGAACCGCTTTAACTAATCTTGCTATTGATAAGTTAAATAAAGATGTTTGCTTGACTCTTTTATCAGAAAAAGAACCCAATCTGAAATTCGATAATGATGGAGAATGCGAGCTTGTTTTTGAAGATAAAAGGCTCGGCATTTTAGAAGGTAATAGTTGCAGAACTAAAGTAGGTGTTGTAACAGTAAAACCTTTTGAAGATTTGGCGAAAGACGATGCGGCTGCATATGAAATACTTGATATTTTATCTCAGGCGGATAATCGAACGATGGAGAAATTTTTTCTATAGGAAGTTTGTGAAAGCTCATATTTGTTAAAGAAAATATGAGCTTTTTTAATTTAACTAGAAAATATTAGAATATTATGCAAAAAATAGTAATTATGTTTTTTTTAGCAACTTTGTTGCTAGGATGTTTTAATGAGGACACCTATATTAACCAAGCACAGTTGAAAGGGGAGGTACTTCAAGAAATCAAAAGCTATATAAAAACAGAGTATATAGATGATCAGCTTCAAGGTTGCTATATCTTAAATGTTGGTTATCCTAAAGATGAAAAACAGAGTACTTCTCTTGAAAGCTATAGAGCAAAATATACCACTCAAAATGACAAATTTCACATTAAATTATCTAAGCGAAGACTTTTTTCTCATCTGCAAACTCGCTTTGCAAATAGCGATGAGCTCATTGCTAAAATGGATGCCCTAAGAAGTAGTATTGAACAAAAGCTTGTGAACTCTGAAGATAAAACAGCACGTTCTTTAATAAGCGCAACCCAAAGTATTATTCAATTTGCCAAGAAGCATAAAGTCTTAAACAGACAAAGTTTACCTGGCACTAATACCAATATTCTAAATATTGATGACATTGATGTTAGCTTATGCCAATCATTATTGGCTGAAGAGCAACCTAGAATAATTGTAGGTGGTGTTGATAAATGTGAACTAACACACGAGCAATTAACCGACGTTGAAGGGCAAGCCTGCTATCAAAAAGTTGGTGTTACTAAAATTAAATCTTATGAACTGCTTAGTAAAGAAGACCCTGCATTATACGACTTACTTATATTATTAACGAATCAAGATACAATGAGATTGTTGATGACCTTTTAAGTCGTAAGCTGTTATTCTGCGGGACTTTCTCTTTGCGATTAACGGTTAATTAGTTTTAATTGTAGGGCAAGAATAGGTCATAAATTTTTAATTTATTCAAACTATATCGAGGGATTTTATGCGGGTTAGTATATTGAGGTTACTGGTTTGTTTATTTAGTTTTACTATGGTTAACGTTTCGGCAGAAGAGCCAAATTTGCCATATGAAGTGCAAAATATATCTTTAGAGAACTCGCCTAGTGAAATAGCTGAAGTGTTATTAGATAAGTTTGGTAATAACGCTAAATTTACCCTGTTTGGTGTTGGTATTACTTATCTAAACGTTAATTGTGACCGAGTTTTACAAGACTACAAAAGTGATAAAAATAATTTATACAGTACGAAGTTTAAAGATGGTGTTAATGAGTCAAGTCGCAAGCTTTTTGGCTTTAGAACCGATGAAAATATTGTTAACTTAGTTGCTGATTACCATAATAATAGGCAGTTATATGCGTCTAACCATTCAATAAATGAACTCATTTCAATTTATAATAAATTTCAGTCTTCGATTAATGAAAATCAAATTAAACTAAGAAAGTTGGCGCGTGAAAGGGAAAATCGTAGCCATGATGACATGTTGGTAGAGCATTATAAGCAAGAAGTTTCTTCATTACATGCTGAAATTTCTAAGCTTAAGGAGCAGCGCAATCATGAGTGTGGCTTAAAGTCAATTTATCAGGGAAGTTTTTCACCTAGTTTCTCTGATAAAAAAACCGTACTAACGGCTCAGCAATTTTTAGAAATGGCTAGAACAGGACAGGTTAAGGGATTTTATCGACCATTTTATATTCATAAGGTTTTATTTAATGGCAAACTTGGGGATAGTAAATTTCTTTCTATAAACTTTTATGGAAGTAACTTAGTGCCAACTGAACTAGAGTTTAAGCAACGATTTGAGCAAGAGATAGCAGATAGCGATTTTAACAATCAAATTTTAACACAGCTGTTTACAAAATATGGTCAACCTCATATATCGAAAGAAAAGTATTTTTCTGACGAAGATAGATACTATTATTATGGCGATTCGCCATCTTTTAATATCGATGAGTACATTGAATATGATACCAATAAGTACAATGCTGGCTGGAAATTGAGAAATAGAGAACGTTTTAAATACCTTGACGAAAAGTTTAAAGATCAACCTAGCTACAAAGAGAGACCTAATTATATGTTGGTTTCGCTTTACCGAGATAAAAATACGCAAAACTTGTCTTACATTTCGATAAAGATAAACAAAAAGACTTTGACGAGTCAATTAGAAAAGCAGTTTTCTACGGTTCGCAAAAACTTTTCTAAAGGCAATTTTAGTTTAAGCATTAACAACCAAAAAAAATCGAACAAACTAGATATATAAAAGGATAAAAAATGAAAAAAATGACGCTATTTTTGTTTTCAACGTTATTCATACAGGACTGTTTTGCTGAAAAAAGTGAAGCAAGTAATGCTACCATAGATGACGCTAAAGTTCTTTATTGCTCTGCAAAGTCAGAACAAGGGAAGTTTATTGAGAGGTTTGATCGCCCAGCAGATTGGTCACACTGCCAGCAAGGAGATATAATTAAAGCTACGGGTGAGATATTCGAGCTTGTTTGTGATTTTTCTAAACCTATAATTGTTAATTCCTACAAGAATATGGTTTCCTGTATTTACCGTGGTTCTGTTCGAGAAGATTCGGCCTTTAAAAAATAAGTTTAGTTTGCGTAAAGATGTTTATTGTTTGGGGGGATGATTTATTTTGTAAGACATTTCCCTATTTTCTGTAAGCATCAGTACATAAAACTTTTTTTGTAAAAATGAAATGTTATTGTAAAGTTATGATTTTAAGGTTGTTTTAGATTTAGGGTGTCATGTTTTAAAAGTAACTAAGCGATAACTTTTATTTCTTTGGGCTGGAAGAATTATCAATTATCTCTAAACTTTAACTTGCTAGGATGAACATGTTAGGGATAACGCGGTAAGTATTGCTTAGGATGAAACAATATTTGCATATCACGTTTAAATGTTATCAAGGAGCTGCAGGATGCAGGCTAGGCTGGCGTCAAGGGAATGCTAGGAAGCAATGACGAGATAGTAATGGATGTTACCTATTACAGTTTAGAGTGAGACATGGAGCAAAGGAAAGTTATCGTGATAAAGGAATGGATTTCCTTATGGAAAAAAGCGACGCTAAGTCGCTTTTTCTTTTTTAGTGCTTGATCTGTACTAAATTAGTTTATTCGGTAAGCGGGAATATCAATACCTTCTAATTTGTAGGTGCGCATTGATAACACACCTTGATATTGAGAAACACCATCACCACTGAATTCAAATTCAAACACACTTAACCAGTTCAGTCCTTGACGTTTGTTAAATGACAAACGACTTGAACGTCTGGCAATAGTAATAAACTGAAGGTCTTCTTTGTCACAATATTGCTTAGCATAATATCGTGCTTTTTCTGCCACTTTGCGGATAAAGACAAAGTACCAGAAGACTAAAAAAAACAATAACAATATGTAGATATTTTCCATAAGTTAACTTCCTGCAAAAAGGCTACCGATAGCCTTAGCCAAGCCTTGGCTTCGTTGTTCACTTCTCATACATGAAAACACTGTCATTCGAAGTGTTGGTATAGTAACTAAATCTTTAAAAATAGCTTCGAACAACGCCTGATTATTATGGTTAACCAAGTGCTCCAGATATTGCATCATGTGGTTTGCTTGTTGCAGCGCTAACCAATTTCTACCAGCAATAACAATAAATAGCTCTTCAGCAACCGATGGCTGAGTAATCACCTCTTGTATTAAATTTATCACGTGTGGATGTTCACTTGAGGAGGCGAGTGCGCGCAGTAATGCCTGTTTTTCTTCTATTGTTTGCGCTTGTTTGAAGCGGCTCACGATCGCATCTATCGCGTCGATATTAAGCGAGGTGTTTTCTAAGGCACTGCCTAACGGGATCAGTACTTCAATTGGCACATGATTAATTGCTGTTACTAGTATTTTTTGGTGTGTTGTAGAATCAAGATTAACAACAAAGTCACTTAAGCCTTGAACCCCAACGTTTTGCCAATTCTCCCACCCCAATTCTCCTGATAGATAATCTAGACAGGTTTGATAATACTGACTGGTTGATTGATCAAATGATTTGCGTAACAAACTATTAAGTGACGCCAGTTTGTATTGGGCTGGGGTAAAGTGATAAGGGTTGGCTTTTAACAGTTCTTCTTGTTGCTCGGTCGGGTCTACATTTAGATCTGACCCCAGTGCTTCAACGATAATGGCAATAAAATGGTTGCGAGCCCCCTGATTTATCAATCCTCGCTCATCTAAAGGAAGTTTGACAAACCATAAATACGGTTGAGTTGATGATTTTTGCCAGAAGGCAATCGCAATAAACGCGTGCCCCTGTGAAGGATATGGGTAAGGAAGTTGATGGTGCTCGATTTTTTCAAAGGTTTCTTTTGATATTTTGTCAATTTTACGACCGATATCGTAAATGCGATATTGGGAGTTGGAGGCGTTCAATAAGTCAGAAATCGTATCAATTGTCGTCATAGTTAAAAAAGTTTTTCCATCGTGGCGCCATTATAGAGATAATAGCCTTTTAACTCCATTATTATCCCAATCGAAGGTTAGCGTGTTATTTACTGAAAAACCTGATTTAACGATCCTCTATCAAGACGAATACCTTGTCGCTGTTGATAAGCCTTCTGGACTTTTTGTGCATCGTAGTTTTATGGATAAAGATGAAATTTATTTCGCTCTCCAGTTAGTCAGGGATAAGATTGGTCGCTATGTCTACCCACTTCACCGCCTAGATAGACCGACATCGGGAGTGTTGTTATTTGCTTTAACAGAAGATATAGCGAGATTAATGGGGCAAGCGTTTACCGACAAAACCATTGATAAGACCTATTACGCCATAACGCGAGGCCATTTACTTAACCATGGCAGAGTTGATCACCCATTAAAAGAGAAACTTGATAAACTTGGCGATAAGTTTGTCAGTCAAGATAAAGCCGCGCAATCAGCGGTAACCGATTATCAACCCATTGCCCTTGCCACCTTACCTGTTGCTGTTGGGCGTTATCCGTCGGTACGTTACTCGCTCGTAAAGCTTAAGCCACAGACAGGTCGTCGTCATCAATTACGACGTCACCTCTCTCACTTGAAATATCCGATTATTGGCGATATTAACTACGGTGATAATAAGCAAAACCCGTTTTTTGCTGAATACTTTGGTATTAAACGATTAATGTTGCATGCCAAGCAACTTAGCTTTACCCATCCTATGACCAATAACAGCGTGATAATTGACGCACCTTTTGATAAGAGCTGGAATGATATTTTTGAAAAACTTGGTTGGCAAATAGATAAGTAGGAGCAAATACCAAGATTTGCTCCTAAAAGAACTAATAATAGAACTAGCGCTGTGTTAATTGAATACTGGAACCCATATTATTACTTGCATCAACTTTGATGAAGTACCATCCTTGATTGAGATTATCGAGTCTTAAGTATTGGTCAACGCCATCATTGCTTGATGAAAACTGATGCCATTGTGCTGATGGCCAGAAGTAATCAGTATATACCGCTAGTTGCCCGGAACCATGTTGAGTGCGCAATTCGTAGCTAGTGCCAGGCTGTGCGACATAAAAATAGTACCAAGAGCCCATAGGGTCAATACAAGTTGCAATGCCTTCCTCAAGTGCGCTATAGCCAATTGGCATCATTGAAGAACAAGCATCATCTATTGCACTCGGCTGTGGTAAGGGATCTCTTGTTGCACTATCAACGCTAACTACAAGCGCTAAGTTTTCAAATGAATTTGCATCACTGACACTAATAAAGTGATAGCCTTTATTCACCGATATAGTTAGCAATTCATTGCTGCTGCTAAGGTTGTTAGCAACACGTGTAGCGTTTGTTGATGTCGCCCAAGTGGTTGGATGGTAATTAACACTGACATCGCCAGCATCACCAAAGGTTGAAATATATAACAGGCTATTGTCATGTTTTACATCAACGTAGAAAGACTTGCTTGTGCCAGAAAGGCATTCTTGTTGATCGAAACGTAGACGAGAATAATTTGCTATTGTGTTGTCATTATTATCACAATCTTGTGCAAGGTATAATGGCACACCTGTTTCTGTTTTTGCATGCAGAGTTAAGTTGTCAGGTGAAGCTTCATAACGAGAAGGTAACCACGGCGATAGGCACTCTGCGTCTTTAACACAAGGATCGGTAAGTGCTTTAAGGAAAGCCACCATGTCATCAATTTGCTGGTCATCTAGGCCAATAGGCAATAAGATCGGTGCTCCGTTTGCTTGCTCTTCCAGCACTAAATCCATCGCCGCTTGTGAATCTGCTCTTGCGTTAGGAAACAATGATACACAATCAGCTCGATCTTTAAATTGTGGTTGCTCGCACCATTGTTGGTTATCTAAATAGTTATTAACCGTCAGGTGAAAATTATTGTAATGTCGCATGACTTGTTCAAGCGTTTGATAGCTGCCACTATGACCATAAGGAGCAGTTACTTCGATATTCAATAAGCTTGGTGATCTAAACTTAAAGTCATCAATAGCACTGAGCGTTCTCTGGCTGCGACCAAGGTCATTAGTGCCAGTTGCACCAGCGCCTGTACCTGGGCCAATTTGTGGAAAGGCAACTCTGTGTTCATTTGCACCCACTAAATGATCAAAGGTATCACCACTATGACAGGCAACACATTGGGTAATGACTAAGCCAGGAGGTGGCCCTTGAGGATCGGGATCGTTAGGATCGGGTCTCGGTGGTAATGTAAGAAATAAAATAGCACCGCGTTTTTGCGCATCACTCAGCGCATTAACGTCGCCTTTAATGTAGTCAAACCAAGGGTTTTGCGTAAAGTTAAGTGATTGTTCATATTTTGCGATCGCTTTCATGATGTTGGCAAAGGTAACAACTTCTTCACCAGATTGGACTTGTTGTTGATAAACCTGCTCAAATCGTTCTCGCCACTCGTTTTTAAAAAGAGCGCCTTGCCCCATCCCGATATCAGCGATGCGATCGGTTAAATGAGCTCGAATCGCTTCATTATCGAGACCGGCAGCAAAGCTATCGCCGAGCATTTCTACGGTTGAGGTTACGGGAAAGCGTGCTTGCGCCGCAAGCAGTGAATCCCCAGCATTGGGATCGGCTTCGTTAAATGCGACATCAGGTGTCGAAATACCTTTGCTTGGATCTGTTAAGTCGACAAACTCTACTCGAGAGTCGCGAAACATGCTACGCATTGCTGTCCAGCTGTTAAATACAGTCGGAGAGTTACGAGGAACCGTGTATTGACCATCGATTGGTTTGCGTTGTTCGCCTAAAACATCAGGATCTTGCGCGTTCACCCCAATGGTTAATGCTAAATCATCACCTCCTCCAAGGTAAGGATGATGACAGGTTGCACAGGCAACATTTTTATCTCCAGAAAGTGATTTGGAGAAAAACAATTGTTTCCCTAATTCTACTTCTGGATCAGTTGGCGACGGTATATTAACGCCTTTGTCTGGTTCACCAGTTAATTGGTGTTGCTCTATTAGTGCTGCCAGTTGTTGATCTAAAGTCAATTCAACCTCTTGGTATGCAGAAGCTGATAGACTAAAACCTAAGCTTAACCACGCTATCGATTTGAGCCTTTTAAGTCGAATACCTACGTTTTGATTTGTAGACATACATTCCTCCTTAATTATTGTTGTTTTTTTTCCTTTCGCTTGATGACGTCTCTAAAGTTATAGTCATCTGCGGATGGTGATTTTTTAGGCATTTTTAATAGTGCCAAGAGTTTTCATTTAACTACAGGTTAAATGATACGAATGGCAAAATTTGGGGTGTTAATCGTATACATTATGCCACCAATGTGAACAATACATGATATTAATGTTTCTATAAAGTTAATTTAGTGTAAAAAATAAGCGTTATATTCGCAGATAACCAAGGCAGCTTTTAATCGTTTACCTCAGGTTTGTATAAGAAATAGCACTAAACAACAAAATAAAACGCTTAAGCTTACTGTGACTTTTTACTACGCTGCATTTACTTAATCCAAGGCGTGTAGTTGTAGGAATAGCCAGTTGTTTCATGACAATATAACGAAGAAGTTAGTAAAAATAGGTGTTAGAAATGCATTTCTTATACAGAGCTGAGCTTAGTTATGTTTATGATCTTGCGATTTATTGAGCTTTGGATAGAGGGAGGTTAACGGAAGCTCCAAAACAAACAGGAAGCCTTTGTGATAATATAGTGTGGTAGAGCAGGAGAGCCACACGAGTTTGTCAGCAAACTCGTGTGGGATGAAAAATTATTCTTCTATTGAGCGGAGTAGGGCATTAACACCCACTTTTGCTCTAGTCTGCGCATCAACTTTTTTAACAATAATTGCTGCATATAAGCTATATCTGCCGCACTTTGATGGTAAGTTTCCAGGTACGACAACTGAGCCAGCAGGTACTCTGCCGTAATGTGTTTCACCCGTTTCACGGTCAAAGATACGAGTACTTTGACCAATATAAACCCCCATTGAGATAACCGCGCCTTCTTCAACCACTACGCCTTCAACAATTTCTGAACGGGCGCCGATAAAACAATTATCCTCAATAATGGTTGGGCCTGCTTGCAGTGGCTCTAATACGCCACCAATACCAACACCACCTGAAAGGTGCACGTTTTTACCAATTTGAGCACATGAGCCGACAGTTGCCCAGCCATCAACCATACAACCTTCATCGACATAAGCACCAATATTGACAAAACTTGGCATGACCACAACGTTTTTAGCAATGTAACTACCGGTTCTTACCGACGCACCGGGCACAACGCGCACGCCGTCAGCTTCAAAATCTGCTTGGCTATAGTCAGTGTACTTCATTGGCACTTTATCAAAGTATTTACTTTCTGCTCCGTCGATAACGTTGTTATCCCAAATACGGAATGACAGAAGTACTGCTTTTTTAAGCCATTGATGAACAACCCATTCACCGGCAATTTTTTCAGCTACCCTAGCACTACCGTTATTTAACGCAGCAATAGCATCTAAAACGGCTTGTTTGATTTCTGGGCTAACTGTTGAAGGCGTTATGTTCATTCGCTCTTCAAAAGCTTGTTCGATAATTTGTTGAAGTTGTGACATGGTAATATTCCTAATCATGCTAAGTGATGTTTTTAAATAGAGTCATTAAGTTTTTGAGATAAAATCGCTTGTTCATCTAGGGTTAATGCGTGATTGTCGGCAGTCGATACCGTGAACATATCTTCTGCTTTTTCACCAAAAGTGGTAATTTTTGCCGAATGAATATTGATATGACAAGCCAAAAACACCTTGGCTAATCTTGCCAGTAATCCAGGGCTATCGAGGGCGACAATTTCTAATAAGGTTCTGTTGCGACTAGAAGACTCAATAAAACTTACTTGGGTTTTGATAGTAAACTGTTTTAATCTTTTTGGTGTCGTTGGCACGGCCGAGGTAATGATTTGACTAGCCAAGGCATGAGTTAACGACTGAGCAATATCTAATGCGCGATAACTATCAGTGATCGCCTGTCCGCGTTGATCTAGGATGACAAAGGTATTGGCGGTATATTTATCTTTACTGGTAATGATTTTTGCATCATGAATTGATAACCCTTTTGCGCCTAGCAAGGTCACAATAGTGGCAAAAATTTTCGGGTTATCTTTAGTGTAAACAAATACTTCAGTGCCACCACGATAAGGCTTAGGACTGATCAGTACCATAGGTTTGGTTTTATCGTGATGTAAAATATGTTTGCTGTGCCAAACAATTTGCTCTGGCGAATAGCGTAAGAAGTAATCTGCTTTAAAACCTCGCCACAAATTATTTAAATCATCGATAGCTAGTTCGTTACCTAATAACTCACGAGCAATCGATTGGTTTTCTCTGATTTTCGCACGCAGATCAACTGGCTTTTCAAGCCCTCTACGAAAGGCTCGTTTGGTGCTGAAATAGAGCTCCTGTAATAAATTAGCTTTCCAGCTATTCCATAGACTTTCGTTTGTTGCACGCATATCGGCTACAGTAAGACAGTATAAATAATCTAAATGTGCTTCATCGCGCACGATACTGGCAAAGGTTTTAATCACTTCAGGATCGGAAATATCTCGACGTTGAGCGGTTATCGACATTAATAGATGATGCCTGACTAACCACGCGATCATGCGGCCATCATGATCATTTAGCTGATGTATTTTACTAAACTCAAGTGCGTCAACCGCGCCGAGTTTGGCATGATCACCACCCCGGCCTTTGGCAATATCATGGAAAATGCCAGCAATGTATAACACTTCAGGCTTTCTGATCCGTTGCACAATTTTACTGCACAATGGAAATTCATCATCGTATTTTGGTTGGCTAAAGCGATACAGGTTTTTGATCAATCGATAACTATGCTCATCAACCGAATAAGCGTGAAACAGATCAAATTGCATTTGACCAACAATACTGCGCCATTCTGGTAGGTAAGCCCCTAAAATTGAATGTTGGTGCATTAAGGAGAATGTCAGACCAAGTCCTCGCGGATGACGCATTATTTCAATGAATATCCGGCGACAATTGGCATAATCAAGCATGCCTGAGACTAACCTTCTGCGAGCATTTCTTAATAAGCGCAGTGTATCTGGGTGTAAATCTTTAATTTCGTCACGTTCAGCAATGATCAAAAACATTTCCATGATCTTAGTGGAGCGCATGAAGACTCGCTTATTGACCGCCTTTATTAACCCATCGACGATCACGAAATCTTGATTTACAACGATTTGCTTGTCTGTCACGTTATTTTTTAAGATGGCGAATTCAAAATGTTGTAAAAACATTTTATTGAGTTCAGCTACGCGACCAATAATGCGAAAAAAACGTTTCATCATCCGTTCAATTGCATGCTTACCTTGATCGCCAAATCCCATTAAAGTAGCAACATCAGCTTGATAGTCGAATAATAAACGATTTTCACTACGACCAGCGATAAAGTGGAGCGCACAGCGCATTCGCCAAAGGTAATCTTGACACTCTAACAGTTCAAAATACTCATCGTGTGTTAAATAGCGATGTTCTACTAATTCGGCCAATGAATCGGCAAGAAAGTGTCGCTTTGCAACCCAACCTATGGTTTGGATATCTCTCAAACCACCGGGGTTAGCTTTTAAGTTAGGCTCTAAGGTGTAGGCTGCACCATGATATTGTTCATGACGTTTTTGTTGTTCATCACGTTTGGCGATAAAAAATCGTTGAGAGGGCCAAAAGTCTTGCTCATTTAACAGCGGTTGTAGGTGTTCAGCAAGCGCTTGATTACCACAAATTAAACGCATTTCCATGAGGTTGGTTGCAATTGTGATATCGCTTTCAGCTCGCTTGATACATTCCGAAATACTACGAACACTATGACCAACATCGAGCTTTACATCCCATAAATCGGTTATAAAAGTGGCGATTTTTTCTTGTAAATCGTCTTCGAGGTGCTCTTGAGTAAGCAGTAAAATATCAATATCTGAATGAGGATGGAGCTCTCCGCGCCCATAGCCCCCTACCGCAAGCAGGGCGATTTGATATTCATCTAAGTGGTGCTGTGACCAAAGCTTGTTAAGCAAGCTATCAACAAATTGCGCCCTAGCTGCGACAATATTCGTGATGTAATCGTGACTAAATTGGCTTCGTTGCCATTGGTAAAACTCGCGATTTAGGTGAGCTATATCTTTAACGCTGATGTCTGGCTCTGTTAAAGAAAAAGGCGTTAGGAATTGCTCTGGGATAATAACAGTCATCGATAGATTATCGCTCACCTGAAATAACGATTAAATTAATTGTGTAAGATACGAGGTATCGTATCATCACTTCGCAAAGTTAAAATTTCACAGCCTGTTTTGGTGACTAAAATAGTATGTTCCCACTGTGCTGATTTTTTACCGTCGATAGTGTACACCGTCCAGTTGTCTTCTTTATCTAATACAGTATTCGCACGACCAAGGTTGATCATCGGTTCGATAGTGAAACACATGCCTTCTTGCATTTTGGTTTTTTCATTATTTTTATAATGAACAATTTGAGGCTCTTCATGGAATTCTTTACCGATGCCGTGACCGCAGTACTCTTTGACAATACTGTAACGACCGGCTTTTTTGATGAACTTTTGAATCGTTGCACCAATTTCACCAAAAGCAACGCCCGGTTTTACTTTCTTTAACGCTAAATATAAGGCTTCTTGGGTAATCCGGCAAAGGCGTTTGTCTTCTGGCGTTACATCGCCAATCAAAAACATTTTACTGGTATCACCATGGTATCCGTCTTTAATCACGGTAATATCTATATTAACGATATCACCATCTTTTAGCGGGGTATCATCAGGAATGCCATGACAAACGACATGGTTTATTGAAGTACAGATAGACTTTGGGAATCCATGATAATTCAGTGGTGCCGAAATTGCCTGCTGAACCTTTTCGGTGTACTCCGCACAGATTTTATCTAATTCATTCGTGGTAACACCCGCTTTAACGTGGGGTTCGATCATTTCTAATACGTCAGCAGCTAATTTACCTGCTACACGCATTTTTGCTATTTCGTCTTGGTTTTTAATTGGAATTGACATTCAGCCCTCAAAATAAGCGTACTTTATGTAGTGTTTTATGACGTTGCCGATATATTTGCTCGGCACAATAAACAGTGGTGATTCTACATGTTTTTGATGAATTTCCCAATATAGAATTCGTGCAAGCATAAAAAGTTTATTAAGGGTGATAAACCTTTATTTGTGCGTGGGAATACAATACATCGGGAGCGGCGATAACAGGTCTGCAACTATTGATATTTTTAATGCGTTGCTAATTATTCTATCCTTTACTAGCTTTAAACTAATAAACAGTTGGTTTAGATGTGAGATGAAAGATAAAACAATAGAGTCAATTATAGAAATCACTCAAAATACTGATACCGATGCTTTTAGCGTGAGTATTTTATTGAGTTTGACTGAGTTAATATCGGATAGCGAAGTTGTTTTATTTGATTGTCAAAGTCATCAGTTTGGCGAAATTACGCTGGTGACTAATTCTTCACGATTAGTGGGGAATACGATTAATCATATTGAGTTAACGTCACATAGCGTTGATATTGTTAAAACACATTTGTTGGATAACGCCAATTATATTGGTGATATTTTTGTCATGAAACTCGACGAAAATTATCATCTTATTATTCCGATACTCGTCAATCGCTCTTTAATGTATGCTTTTAATATTGTGAGCCAAAAGGCAATTCATTCTGAGTTACCTGAAATTAGCGCTATTATCAAAGTATGCCAAAACTTTTATTCTATCTTATCAGTGAGTGAGCAAGATTCCCTAACAGGTTTGCTTAATCGACGTACTTATGATCAAAAACTTAACGTCCTCATCACGCGCCAAGTCAGAAATCAACAGCAAGACTTATTAAACCCTTCTCGGGAGAATTTTCGCCAAACTAAACAGAATGTAAGGCCATGGTTGGCAATTGTCGATATAGACTTTTTTAAAAGAGTAAATGACACATTTGGACATGTCTACGGTGATGAAGTGTTATTAACGTTATCTCAGTTAATGAAATCAAGCTTTAGACGCAACGACTTATTGTTTCGCTTTGGTGGTGAAGAATTTGTCATCGTCTTCGAACCAATGAAGCAGCATCAGGCGTTTCAATTACTCGAAGCCTTTCGAGTAAAAGTAGAAGCTTACCAGTTTCCGATGGTAAAGCATGTCACGATTAGTTGCGGTTTGACAGAGGTTGTTGAAAGTACTCATCCATCAACAATCTTTGAACGTGCTGATAAAGCGCTATACTACGCCAAGGGGAATGGACGTAATCAAGTGCAGTGCTATGAGGAGTTGCTCGATGACGGTATTTTGGTTGTCAATGACAAGGTCGAAGGAGATATAGAACTATTTTAATACGCGCTAGATTACAACGGATTCAGCTCACTATCTCCTCTTTAAATTGTCAATTACGCGCGCTTAATTTCCATTTTTACGGCATCGACAATTGCTTTAGACTCTTTCAAATACAAGTTATGGTTAAGTAAAACAAGATCGTCCTCTACAGCCAACAGAAGCGCTGGAATTGCTGGAGTACCAATTATCTCTTGAAGCTCTTCTACCATACCTAATGCAAACTCAGCTTCTTTTGCATACTTATCTTGTTTAAAGACTTTATTAGGGGGGGATAATTTAAATTGGCTAATAATAGTAGCAAAATCATCCATCTCCGATAAGGTATTACCTTGTTGAAAATGTTGCTTTTGGATCTCTACTAACACTGCCAATGCTTGTTCAGGGTTTTTATTACCGAGCCAAGCAAGTAAGTTGGCAGCAATGGTGGAATCAGGAGCAACCTGCTTTTGTTGATAATAGGCTTCGCTGAAACGAACCAAACTATCATCACTCACTTGAGTTAAGGTTTTACTGCCAATTTGTTCATCACCTTGATATCGCCCGCAATGAAGCAGGGTTATTGTGATTTCAGGTAACGAAGCTTTAATTTCACTGACCAATGCTGTCGCGGCGTAACTCCACGGGCAATGACTGTCATAAATAAAAAATAGCTCTGTGGTCATGGTCTTGCTTATTGATAAATGATAAAAGCGAATTTTACCTTGCTAACTGCCGAACGACTAGTCTTTAAACAAGTTTTATTTAGTAAATTAGATAAATTACTGGTTAATTTAGATTGTTTGTGGTATAAAATGCGCCGCTAAAATCCCCGTTGGTAACCAACAATTGGGACTTGGTTTAACCGATACTACTCAAGAGGGTAGTATTTTTTAATAATCTCACATACATCTAGTAACAGATATACCGGGGTGCCATGCTTTATTTAAAAGCGAATTGGGTCGTGTGTATCGGATGTATGGACGCTTAACCCCAAAAGGAAAATTATTTATGCCAAACGTATCTATGCGCGATATGCTTAAGGCCGGTGTACATTTCGGTCACAAAACTCGTTACTGGAACCCAAAAATGAAATCATACATTTTTGGTGCACGTGACAAAGTTCATATCATCAACCTAGAGCAAACTGTTCCAATGTTTAACGAAGCGTTAGCTTTCTTATCAGGTGTATCATCTAAGAAAGGTAAAGTATTGTTCGTTGGTACTAAGCGTGCAGCAAGTGATGCAGTTAAAGAAGCTGCTCTTAAGTCTGACCAATTCTTTGTAAACCACCGTTGGTTAGGTGGTATGTTGACTAACTGGAAAACAGTTCGTCAATCTATCAAGCGTTTAAAAGACTTAGAAGCTCAAAGCACTGACGGTACTTTTGAAGCGTTAACTAAAAAAGAAGCGTTAATGCGTACTCGTGAAATGGAAAAGCTTGAAAAGAGCTTAGGCGGTATCAAAAACATGGGTGGTTTACCTGATGCGTTATTTGTTATCGATGCTGATCACGAGCACATTGCGATCAAAGAAGCAAACAACTTAGGTATTCCAGTTGTTGCAGTAGTTGATACTAACTCAAACCCAGATGGTGTTGATTACATCGTACCTGGTAACGATGATGCGATTCGTGCAGTTACTTTGTATTTAGACTCAGCTGCAAATGCTGTTGTTGAAGGTCGTGAAAAGAACATCGTTGTACAAGCTGAAAAAGACGGTTTTGTAGAAGCTGAGTAATTCTCGCTATACATCTGTTTAATTTTGCTATTGCCACATTTGTTTCATACTCATGTGGCATTGTTTTTATACTAAATCTGAATTTGAGGAATTAACTCATGGCAATTACTGCTGCACAAGTTAAAGAATTACGCGAACGCACTGGCGCGGGCATGATGGATTGTAAAAAAGCACTTCAGGAAACTGATGGTGATATGGAACTTGCAATTGAAAACATGCGTAAATCAGGCCAAGCAAAAGCTGCTAAGAAAGCAGGTAACATTGCTGCTGAAGGTCAAATCATCATTAATGGTGGCGCTTTAGTTGAAGTTAACTGTCAAACTGACTTCGTTGCTAAAGATGCTAACTTCTTAGCATTTGCTAACGAAGTAGCTGATGCTGCTGCAGCGTCTAAAGCTTCTATCGAAGAGCTACAAGCACAGTTCGAAGAAAAGCGTATCGCTTTAGTTGCTAAAATTGGTGAGAACATCAATGTTCGTCGTGTTGAGTACATTGAAGGTGCAAACTTAGCTTCATACAAGCACGGCGCTAAAATTGGTGTTGTTGTTGCTGGTGAAGGCGATGCAGAAACACTTAAGCAAGTTGCTATGCACGTAGCTGCTAGTAAGCCTGAATTCATCAACCCAGAAGATGTACCTGCTGATGTTGTTGAAAAAGAAAGAGCTATCCAAGTAGAAATCGCGATGAATGAAGGTAAGCCTCAAGAAATCGCTGAAAAAATGGTTGCTGGTCGTATGAAGAAATTTACCGGTGAAATTTCTTTAACTGGTCAAGCATTCATTATCGAACCAAAAAGAACGGTAGGCGAAGTATTAAAAGAGAAAGGTGTTACTATCTCTGCTTTTTCTCGCTTAGAAGTTGGTGAAGGTATCGAGAGAAAAGAAGAAGATTTTGCTGCTGAAGTTGAAGCACAAATCGCTGCTGCAAAAGGTCAATAATTAAGCACAATGCTGCTTATGCAATGACTTTTTTCAGTTTAGACTTCCGATAGTCTACTAAACGTATTAAAATAGCCGCGGTTAATTTTGACCGCGGCTTTTTTATACCTACAGGAATGTATATTTTATGAGTACCAATCCTAAACCTACATATCGTCGAATATTATTAAAATTAAGTGGTGAAGCCTTAATGGGCTCAGAGGGATTTGGCATAGATCCTAGTATTCTTGATCGCATGGCCCAAGAAATTAAAGAACTTATTGAAATGGGCGTGCAAGTAGGCCTAGTTATCGGTGGTGGTAACTTATTTCGCGGCGCAGGATTAGCTGAAGCGGGTATGAACAGAGTGGTTGGCGATCAAATGGGCATGCTTGCCACTGTGATGAATGGTTTAGCAATGCGAGATGCTTTACATAGAGCCTTTGTTAATGCCAAATTGATGTCAGCGATTGATTTAGCCGGTGTTTGTGATACTTATAACTGGGCAGATGCTATTGGCTTGTTAAAATCAGGTCGAGTGGTTATCTTTAGTGCTGGTACAGGAAATCCGTTTTTCACTACCGATTCAGCTGCATGTCTTCGTGGTATTGAGATTGAAGCTGATGCGGTATTAAAAGCCACTAAAGTTGACGGTATTTATTCTGCCGACCCAGTAGCCAACCCAGATGCAGAACTATATACTCACTTAACATACCAAGCAGTATTAGAAAAAGAATTAAAAGTTATGGACCTTGCTGCATTTACGCTGGCGCGTGACCATAACATGCCAATTAGAGTATTCAATATGAATAAACCTGGCGCATTGAAAGCGGTGATCATGGGAGAAGATGAAGGTACGACCATAGATCATGCAGAGAACTTAGAGTAAACAGCGATAGTTGTAAGGAATTTAAACTGTGATTGATGATATTAAAAAGAACGCAAAAGAACGAATGGCAAAAAGCATTGATGCGTTTAAGGTTAATTTAAATAAAGTAAGAACTGGTCGCGCCCATGTATCTCTACTGGATAACATTACGGTAGAGTATTACGGAACCGATACCCCGTTGAACCAAGTGGGTAATGTTTCGATTCCTGATGCGCGTACTATTGCCGTTACTGTCTTCGATAAAAGTATGATTTCAGCAGTAGAAAAAGCGATTTTAGCTTCAGATCTTGGTTTAAATCCTTCTTCGCAAGGTACGTTGATTCGTATTCCTTTGCCTCCGTTAACGGAAGAGCGACGCAAAGATTTAGTTAAAGTGGTAAAAGGCGAAGGCGAGGGTGCTAAAGTCGCTATTCGTAATATTCGTCGAGATGCGAATTCAGACATTAAGTCACTGAATAAAGACAAAGAAATTAGTGATGATGAAATGCATCAAGCCGAAGATGAAATTCAAAAAATTACTGATACTTTCGTTAAGCAAGTCGATTCGATTCTTGCTGATAAAGAAGCTGAACTAATGGAAATTTAATCAGTAAACTTTATTTAAACGCTGTAGTTTTATACTAACGAACTACAGCGTTTTTGTATGCTGAATCGCTTAAAACGGAGTCATTTTGGAAACAACACAAGCGCCCAATAGTGAATTAGCCAACTTACCTAAGCACGTCGCTATTATTATGGATGGCAACGGACGTTGGGCACAGTTGCGCGGTAAAAAGCGAGTGGTTGGCCATAAGAACGGTGTCGAATCGGTTCGTGCTGTCGTATCTACCGCTCGTAAACAAGGAGTGAAGGCGTTAACACTTTTTGCTTTTAGTAGTGAAAATTGGCAACGACCTGAAAGTGAAGTTAGCGTGCTAATGGATCTTTTTATGTTTGTCTTGACTCGCGAAGTAAAAAAATTACATAAGAATAACATCCGTTTTCAAGTTATTGGCGATGTCAGTCGTTTTTCAGCGAAATTACAAAAAATGATAAGAGAAGCTGAACAACTAACCGCTGACAATAATGCTATGGTGTTATCAATTGCTGCCAATTATGGTGGTCGTTGGGATATCGCTAACGCGGCAAAAACGCTTGCTAAAAAAGTCATTTCTGGTGAAATGGATGTGGATAGTATTGATGAAGAAATCATGGCTGAGCATATTTGCTTAGCGCAACTACCCGAACTCGACTTGTTAATTAGGACAGGTGGCGATTACCGCATCAGTAATTTTTTGTTGTGGCAAGCAGCATATGCTGAACTGTATTTTACTGATACACTTTGGCCAGATTTTAAAGAGAATGAAATTTTAGCAGCATTAGCATGCTATGACAGGCGTGAACGTCGTTTTGGTTTAACAGGCGAACAAATTAAAACGAGTGAATAATAACGAATAGAAAAGGGTCATCGTTTGTTAAAACAAAGAATTTTAACTGCTGTAATACTTGCGCCTTTAGCAATTTCAGCAATATTTTATTTACCACTAGCCAACTTTGCTTCACTTATTATGGCAATAATGGCAATAGGTGCTTGGGAGTGGGGCCCACTGATGGGCTTTGACAATAATCGACGTCGTATCGCATTTGTTGGTGCAACCATTGGGCTCATTAGCTTATTATGGATGCAGTTACCGCTTGAAAAACTATGGCTATCGCCTCATGAATTGCATCAAGAAGCCATTTATGTTTTATGGCTTGCGGTTGGCTGGTGGGTATTATCCGCAACATTGACCTTTTTGTATCCTCGTTGCAGTACATTTTGGTCAAGTCATCGTTCAGTAAGAGGTGTTTTCGGTTGGTTAACATTAGTGCCAACTTGGCTTGCTTTTATGGTGATCCGCACGAATGACTATCAAGCGGACCCTTATCATGGTGCTCAGTTAATCATGTTCTTATTTTTAATGGTTTGGAGTGCTGATATTGGTGCCTATTTCGTCGGTAAAGCTATTGGTAGGCGAAAATTGATGCCCAATGTCAGTCCAGGTAAAACCATTGAAGGGTATTTAGGTGGAGTACTGTTTTCTTGTTGTTTGATCTCCATCGCTGGCTATATGCTTGACTGGCAACAACATCAATTTATTTTAGTGTTATTTGTTACCGTCCTAATCACAACGATTTCGGTGTTAGGGGATTTAAACGAGAGTATGTTTAAACGTCAAGCCGGTATTAAAGACAGCGGTACAATATTGCCAGGTCATGGTGGTATTCTTGATAGGATTGATAGCTTAACGGCAACAGCACCTGTCTTTGCGCTGTGTTACGCATTAATTGGCTGGTAATTGAATGAAGCGTAATTTATGTATTTTAGGTGCAACAGGTTCCATTGGGCTTAATACCTTAGATGTCGTGCGTAGACACCCTGAGCGGTTCAATGTCGTCAGTTTGTCGGCTAACACAAGTGTCGACACTATGCTTGAGCTTTGTCTAGAGTTTCAACCTAAGCAGGTTGTGATGGTATCCCCATCACATGCTGATCAGTTAGCACAAACATTAATTGAAAAAGGTGTTGAAAACATCAACGTGTTATCAGGTGAGCAAGCGTTGATAACATTAGCCGAGGATCATAGTGTTGATACGGTTATGGCGGCGATTGTTGGTGCTTCTGGTTTGTTACCAACACTCGCTGCGGTTAAGCAAGGCAAAAGAGTATTACTAGCCAATAAAGAAGCCTTGGTGACATCAGGCGCTATCTTTATCGAAGCTGTTAAGAGCTCGGGTGCAGAGTTACTACCGATCGATAGTGAGCACAATGCAATTTTTCAATGTTTACCAAGTTCAGCACAACAACGAAGCTCTGAAGCCAATCTGGCGGGTTCGGGTATCAGTAAAATATTATTGACTGGCTCTGGTGGTCCTTTTCGAACATTGCCGCTCGACGAACTCGAGCATGTGACACCGGCACAAGCTTGCGCACACCCTAATTGGGATATGGGAAATAAAATCTCAGTAGACTCAGCAACAATGATGAATAAAGGTCTAGAGTTTATCGAAGCTCGTTGGTTGTTTAACCTTACCCCTCAAGATATTCAGGTAGTATTGCACCCACAAAGTACGATTCATTCCATGGTGCAATATAAAGATGGTTCGGTCATTGCACAAATGGGTAACCCTGATATGCGTACACCAATTGCCCATGCCCTTGCTTACCCAGATAGAATTGATGCTGGTGTTGAACCCCTTGATTTTTTTAATACGAAACCTTTTGAATTTTCAGACGTTGATTATCAACGTTACCCTAACCTTAAACTGGCGATAGAGGCGTGTGAAATAGGTCAATCAGCGTGCACAGCGCTAAATGCCAGTAACGAAGTAGCAGTTGATGCTTTTTTAAACGAATCGATAAAATTTACCGATATTGCAAAAATAAATGAAACTTCTGTGAAAAATTTTGTCTCAGAAAAGGTGAATAATATTGAAGATGTACTTCGGGTTGATAAAAATGCAAGAGAATATGCATTAAAAATAGTCAATCAAATTATTAATGAGAAGGTGGGTAGTAATTAAATGATGGAGTTTTTGTGGAATTTATCCTCATTTATTATCGCGTTGGGCATTCTCATTACCGTTCATGAATATGGACATTATTGGGTTGCCAAGAAAAACGGTGTTAAGGTTGAGCGCTTTTCTATTGGCTTTGGCCAGCCGTTATGGCGTAAAGTAGACCGTCATGGTACAGAGTTTGTCATTGCGCTTATTCCACTCGGTGGCTACGTCAAGATGCTCGATGAACGGATCGACAACGTTTCTGAACAAGATAAGCCAAATGCATTTAATAATAAATCGGTTTACCAACGTATCGCCGTCGTTGCTGCAGGACCCTTAGCGAACTTTATTTTCGCAATACTATGCTTTTATTTGATGTTTTTGTTAGGGGTTCCAAGTGTAAAACCTATTGTTGGTGATATTCTGCCTAATTCAATTGCCGCGCAAACAGCAATGACAGAACAATCAGAAATCATTGCGGTCGGGGAAGAGCCAACTCAAGATTGGAATGAAGTTAATTTGGCGCTGGTGAGATATATAGGTGACCCAGAGATAACCCTGACTTATAAGAGTATTGACAGTGCATCGCCTAGGACGGTGACGTTAGATACAAAAGAGTGGCAGTACCGACCGGATCAAATATCAGCATATGAAAGTCTAGGCTTCATTCCGTTTCAAGCGGCGAGAACGAATGAGGTAGCCCTAGTCGGCAAAGGTTCGGCTGCTGAGCGTTATGATATTCGCGTCGGAGATAAATTAATCGCGATTAATGGACAATCTATCAATAATGACTGGGATATATTTTCAAAGCAAATTAAAACATTTCCTGAACAAGAAGTTTTAGTAACGATAGAAAGAGCAGGACAAGCGTTATCGCTAGCAGTAGTGCCTAACGCGGTAGAACGTGATGGTAAAAAAATAGGCTTTATTGGTATTGCACCGAAAGTAGAACCTTATCCTGAGGAATATTTAATAGACCTTGCTTATGGTCCGATTGCTGCCATTGGAAAAAGTTTGGATAAAACATGGGATCTTATTACCTTAAGTTTTGATATGATCGGCAAATTACTCACAGGCGATGTGTCGGTTAAAAATCTTAGTGGGCCAATAGGAATAGCTCAAGGAGCAGGAGCTCATGCAGGCTTTGGTTTTGTCTATTTTTTAGGCTTTTTAGCGTTAATTAGTATTAATTTAGGCATTATTAATATTTTACCGGTCCCAGTACTTGATGGTGGCCATTTAGTTTATTACCTTATAGAGCTTTTCACCGGTAAGCCGGTACCTGAAAAAGTTCAGGAAATGGGCTTTAAGTTTGGTACAATCCTGCTACTAGGATTGATGGGACTTGCACTAATGAACGACTTTTCTCGTTTATAAAAGAAATAAGAAGTATAAAGTAACTATTATATGATGATTAAAAAATTAGCCCTTGCGGTGTTATTAGGTGCGTTAGGTACTTCGGCTCAAGCTGCCGAAGAGTTTACCGTTGAAGATATTCAAGTTAAAGGCCTACAAAGGGTAGCATTAGGAGCAGCGTTAACCCATATTCCTTTTAATATAGGCGATACGTTAAATGAATTCAGGATTTCTCAAGCGATCAAGACGTTGTATCGTTCAGGACATTTCAATGATATCGTCGTGTCACGTGACGGCAACCGTGTCATATTTCGTGTTAAAGAGCGAGAAACGATTAGTGAGATCACTTTTGAAGGCAATAGCGATTTAAAAGATGAACAATTACAAGAAAGTCTTGATGGCAGTGATATTCGCGTAGGTGAAACTCTCGATAAAACGGTTATCGCTGGACTTGAAGCGGGTCTTGAAGATTTCTACCACAGTGTTGGTAAGTACAACGCCGATGTTAAAGCTGAAATTACCTACTTGCCAAGAAATCGCGTTGATTTGAAATTGGTTTTTAGCGAAGGTGATGCCGCAGCGATTCAGCAAATTAATATTGTTGGTAACGAAGTATTTTCAGATGAAGAGCTTCTTGACAATATCGAGCTCACTTACGATTCGCCGTGGTGGGATTTCATGGCGCAAGACCGCTATCAAAAACAAACTCTTCAAGGGGATATGGAAACCATTGAAAGTTATTACCTTGATCGTGGTTATTTAAAATACAAAGTGGATTCGACACAGGTGTCTATGACGCCGGATAAAAAGTCGGTATATATCACCTTAAATGTCACTGAAGGTGAGCAATACACCATTAGCGATATTGAATTTATCGGCGATATGGCGGGTTTTGAAAAAACCATCAAAGCGATTTCTCCACTTCGAGCTGACACTTTATATAATGGTGCCGTGGTAACTTATACTGAAGAAACCATTAGTAAATTTTTAGGTCGATTTGGTTATGCTTACCCTAAGGTGACCACCATTCCTGAAATTAATGAAGAAGATAAGACTGTTAAGTTATCGGTGTCTATCGACCCGGGCAAACGAATTTATGTTAACCGCATTAACTTTAAAGGACATCATGTCACGTCAGATGAAGTCCTCAGACGTGAAATGCGTCAAATGGAAGGTGCGTGGTTATCGAATAGTCTTGTTGAGGGCTCGAAAGCTTGGTTATCAAGGTTACCTTATTTAGAAACAGTGGAGTTTGAAACCAAACCCGTGGCTGACCAAGATGATTTGGTCGATGTCGAGTTTCAGGTGAAAGAGCAACCATCGGGATCATTTACTGCCGGTATTGGATATGGCTCAACAACTAAGTTAAGTTTAAATGCAGGTATTCAACAGAATAACTTCTTGGGTACGGGTAATCGCTTAGCGTTTAATGTCAACACGATTAGTTATTCTCGTAGTGTCAGTGTTTCCTATACTGACCCTTATTTTACTAAAGATGCTGTTTCTCTTGGCGGGCAAATTTATTACAACGAGTTTGACGCCGGTAGTGCTAACTTAGTTGAGTATAATAATAAAACTTATGGATTAGGCGTTAATTTTGGTTTCCCTATTAATGAGTATTTACGACTTAATTTCGGAATAGGTTATAAGAACAACGGTATTACCCGTTTACAAACCTACGAACAGATTCAACGTTTTTATGAGTTATATTCTGACCCTGATAACCCTGATGGTGGTCTAGAATTTGAAACGTTTGATATCTCTGCGGCGATTTCGAGAACAACGTTGAACCGAGGTACATTCCCGACAGCAGGTTCACAGCAAACTTTCACGTATAAGATGACAACGCCTAATTCTGACGTTAATTACTTTAAAGTGAATTTGGATACCAAATGGTATTTCCCGTTAACCCGAGATATGAAGTGGAGCGTGTTAACGCGCTTACAACTTGGCTATGGTAATGGTTACGGTACTTACAATGATAATGACCAGATTTTACCGTTCTGGGAAAATTTTAGAGCAGGTGGTTCAGATACTTTACGTGGCTTTGAAAACAACACCGTTGGCCCTCGTGCTATTTTTAGAACCCCAACGCTAGTCGGTGAAACCTGTTGTTTAGGACCTGATCATGATGTGATTACGCCGTCACCTCGCTCGGTTGGTGGTAATGCAATCGCATTAGCGGGTATTGAATTAATAGTACCAACACCATTCCTTGACGAAGGATTTGCCAATAGTGTTAGAACCAGCTTATTTGTCGATGCGGGCAATGTTTGGGATACAGAGTTTCAGTTAAGTGACTATCAAGACTTAGCGATTAATCAATTAGATAAAATCGCCGATTATTCTGCTATTGATAGGTATAGAGCTTCAGCTGGCTTATCTGTACAATGGTTATCGCCGATGGGGCCGATGATATTTAGTTTTGCTAAGTCGTTAAAAGAAGAAGAAGGGGATGATACTAAATTCTTTAGTTTTAATATTGGCCAAACCTTTTAATTTAACAACTGATCCCAATATCAACAACAATGATCAGAATGAATACATGTAGGAGAAAACTTTGAAAAAATTAGTTAAATCAATTGCTATAGCAACAATCGCTTCAGGTGCGTTATTATCGAGTGCTGCTATGGCTGCGGACCAAAAGATTGGCGTGGTAAACTTTCAAGAAGTTATGGGTAAAATCCCTCAAACTGCTGCGATTATGCAGGAGTTAGAAGCAGAATTTAAAGACGACAGAGCCGTTGTTGCTCAGTTAGAAAAAGATATTCAGTATTATCAAGAAAAGAAAAAGCGTGATGGCGCGTTAATGAGTGAAAAAGAAAAGCAAGATCTTGATAAGAAAATGGCGGAATTGTTTCAAGAATATCAAGAGAAAGGTAAAGCATTGCAGCAAAAAGCAGGTGCTCGTCAAAACGAAGAGCAAAACAAACTGGTTGCTTTAGTACGTCAAGCGATTGATGGTGTTGCAGCCAAAGGTAAATTTGACCTTATTCTTCAACAACAAGCGGTAGCGTTTTCAAAACCAGATGCCAATATCACTGACCAAGTGATTGAGCAAGTTAGCAAACTTAAGTAATAATTTTCGTTAAGCTACGATTTATTCATTGTAACCTACTTAAGTAGCAGGTGTTGTCTATACTATTAGGCAACACCTGCTTTAAGCATTGTTGAGACAAAGTTGCTAAGAATAATGTGGCTTTGTAAAACAACTTTATATTAATAGGTTATTATGACTCATACTCTTGACGCGATAGCTGATCATATTGGCGCCAAAGTTCATGGTGATGGCTCCATTATAATAGAAGCTCTAGCAACGTTATCTTCAGCCAATGCGCATCAGATCGCATTCTTGTCTAATAAAAAATACCGTAACCAACTTGCTAAAACTAATGCTGGAGCGGTCATCCTCAGTGAAGATTGCTTAGTAGACTGTCCAACTAATGCTTTAGTAATGAACAATCCTTACATTGGTTACGCAATGGTTGCACAATTACTCGACTCAACGCCAAAACCAGCGACAGGTATACATCCTACTGCGGTAATCGCACCGAGCGTTTCGTTGGGCAGTAACGTTAGTGTTGGCGCAAATGCTGTTATTGAAGCTGACGCGACCCTTGCCGATAATGTCACCATAGGGCCGGGATGTTATATCGGTCAAGGAACCACAATAGGCAAAGATACTGCCATGTGGGCTAATGTGAGTGTTTATCATAATGTTGTGATAGGAGAGCGTTGTTTAATTCAGGCTAATACCGTGATTGGCTCCGATGGCTTTGGTTATGCTAACAATCAGGGCAAGTGGGTTAAAATCCCTCAGCTTGGCCGTGTCATTATCGGTAACGATGTGGAAATAGGTGCCAGTACGACTATCGATCGCGGTGCCATTGAAGATACGGTTATTCATGATAATGTTATTTTAGATAATCAAATACAAATTGCTCATAACGTTGAGATCGGAACAGGTACAGCGATGGCGGCGTGTAGCGTAATTGCTGGTAGTAGTAAACTGGGTGAAAACTGTACCGTTGCTGGTTTGGTTGGTATTAATGGTCATATTGATGTCAC
Source organism: Thalassotalea ganghwensis (assembly GCF_053485795.1). Lineage (NCBI taxonomy): Bacteria > Pseudomonadati > Pseudomonadota > Gammaproteobacteria > Alteromonadales > Colwelliaceae > Thalassotalea > Thalassotalea ganghwensis. The sequence goes on along the minus strand of NZ_JBQRUM010000002.1, from coordinate 210,176 downwards.
CGATAACTGTATGTTTACGGGCATGGCAATGGTGACTAAATCGATTACTGAGCCAGGCGTTTATTCTTCGGGCATGCCTTGTGCACCCAACAATGAATGGAATAAAACTAACGCTAGGGTTAGGAAATTAGATAAGGTTAATGGTAAAATAAAGGCGCTTGAACAAGCACTTAATGAAGTCAAAGTGCAATTGGGCAAATAACTATCGATTTATTAAGGAAAGACAATTGGATCAGCAAAAAAATGTTATTGGTGTTGAAGAAATCCAAAAATTGATACCACACCGTTATCCGATGTTGTTGGTTGATCGAGTTTTAGATTATCAACCGGGTAAAACGCTCCACGCGATAAAAAATGTAACGATTAATGAGCCTATTTTTACGGGGCATTTTCCGGAACTAGCGATATTCCCTGGCGTACTAATTTTAGAAAGTTTGGCGCAAGCTACAGGGATTTTGGGCTTTAAAACGGCAGAGGGACGAGAAGAAGATGAGATGTACTTATTTGCTTCGATTGATAATGCCAAATTTAAACAACCTGTAGTGCCAGGAGATACCATGCACCTTCATGTAGAGTTCATAAAAGAACGCAGAAACATGTGGAAGTTTTATGGTGAAGCGAAAGTAGACGGAAAAGTCGTTTGCTCTGCTGATCTTATGTGTGCACGCCGTAAACTATAGTAGAGGTTATTAAATTGATTCACGAGCAAGCGATAATTGAATCTGGTGCCGTCATCGGTAAAAATGTAACAATTGGCCCTTGGACCTATGTAGGCAAAGATGTCACTATCGGTGATGATTGTCACATTAGTTCGCATGTGGTGATTAATGGCCCTACTACCTTAGGAAAAGGTAATCGCATTTTTCAGTTTGCTTCAATTGGTGAAGAGTGTCAGGATTTAAAGTACGCAGGTGAGCCAACAGAGCTGGTTATCGGTGATAATAACACTTTCAGAGAGTGCTGCACTGTTCATCGAGGCACGATTCAAGATAATGGGCTAACACAAATCGGTTCGAATAATTTGTTTATGGCCTATACCCACGTTGCTCATGATTGCGTTGTTGGCAATCATTGCATTATGGCCAACAACGCCTCAATAGCGGGCCATGTTCATGTCGGAGATTATGCGATATTAGGCGGTATGAGTGGCGTACATCAATTCTGTCATATCGGTGCCCATAGCTTTGTTGCCGCAAATAGCCTTGTCCTTAAAGACATTCCTCCTTTTGTCATGGCGTCAGGTGATGGTGCTAAACCATTTGGTTTGAACAGTGAGGGACTCAAACGCCGAGGCTTTACTGCTGAAACTATCAGCGCAATCAAGAAAGCTTACCGATACACATATCGACAAGGGCTAACCGTTGACGAAGCGGTTGCAAAAATTAAACAAGAGTTTTCTGGCGTAGCTGATGCAACGCTGTTTGCTGAATTTATTGAGTCTTCTCGTCGCGGTATAATCCGTTAATATACTCTATGATTAAACAAGAGGTTGGCGTGGAAGATAAGGCCACACGTACTTTTGCTATTGTTGTTGGAGAGCACTCTGGTGATACGCTAGGTGCAGGGCTAATGACTGAGTTAGCCAAAAAATATCCAAGTTGTCGTTTTATAGGCATTGGTGGTCCTAAAATGATTGCTCAGGGATTTGAGAGCCTATTTGCAATGGAAGAACTGGCGGTGATGGGCCTAGTCGAAGTGCTAGGGCGTATTAGGCGCTTATTAGCGGTACGACGCGAGCTAGTTGAATATTTTAGCGACAACCAACCGGATGTTTTTATAGGAATAGATGCACCAGATTTTAATATAGGCTTAGAGCGTCGCTTAAAGGATAACGGCATAAAAACAGTACATTATGTTAGTCCATCCGTTTGGGCGTGGCGTGAAAAACGAGTTTTTAAGATTGCCAAAGCAACGGATATGGTCTTGTCATTACTTCCTTTTGAAAAACAGTTTTATGATAAACATAACATACCTTGTCGATTTGTTGGTCACCCGTTAGCAGATGACATTCCGCTAGAGTCGAGCAAGCAAGAAGCTCGAAAAACACTGACCCTAGATGAAAACAAAAAAATTGTAGCGTTAATGCCTGGCAGTCGCTCAGGTGAACTATCACGGTTAGTAGAGCCATTTTTGCTGTCAGCAAAAATATTGATAGCGCAAGAGCAGAACATTGAATTTGTTGTACCTATGGTCAGTGAGAAAAGAGCGCAGCAATTTAGTCGCTTAGCCGAGCAATGTGCACCGAATCTTCCTTTAAAAATTTTTGTTGGTAAAACGCAAGAAGTCATGGCCGCAAGTGATTGCCTGTTGACCGCATCAGGTACTGTTACGCTTGAGGCTGCCTTGATTAAAAGACCGATGGTAATTTGTTATCGTTTTAATTTACTTACCTATTGGTTAGCAAAATGGTTGGTTAAGTTACAGTGGTTTTCTTTACCTAACTTATTAGCCAATAAAGCGTTGGTTCCAGAGCTATTGCAAGACGAAGTGATTCCAGAGCGCATTGTTCCATTAGTCACTCAGCGCCTTAACCAGCCACAACAGGAACTTATTGATGCGTTTACTAATATTCACCATCAACTTAAACAAAATGCAAGCTATCAAGCCGCTCAAGCGATTGATGAGCTGATAAAATAGTATGAGCAAAACCAATAAAGCATTGCCACCTTTTGAATACCCTATTGCTTACTGCATCGCTGGTGTTGATGAAGTCGGTCGAGGCCCTTTGGTGGGGGATGTCGTGACAGCTGCCGTTGTGCTTGATATTGATAATCCAATAGAAGGCTTAGCGGATTCTAAAAAACTATCAGAAAAAAAACGCCTTGCTTTGTATGATGAGATCACCGAAAAAGCAGTAGCTTATGCGATAGGTAGAGCATCACCTGAAGAGATAGATACTTTAAATATTCTTCACGCAACGATGCTTGCAATGCAACGTGCGGTAGAAGGGTTAACGGTCACGCCTGATTATGTCTTGGTTGATGGTAACAGAAGTCCTACATTTGCCACTCCCCAGGGGATTATACCTAGCCAGTCCGTGGTAAAAGGTGATGGACGTGTAGCAGAAATTAGTGCCGCGTCAATTTTGGCTAAAGTCGTTAGAGATAACGAGATGTTGACGTTAGATCAACAGTATCCTGAATATGGATTTGCCAGTCATAAGGGATATCCAACAAAATTGCATTTGGAAAAGATCTCGGAATATGGTGTACTCGATTGCTATCGTAAAAGTTTTAAACCGGTGGCTTCTATTTTAGTGCAAGAAAAGTGAGCGCAGGCCAAGTGAAAATATCATGACTGAGATGTTGTCCGAATTAGAGAAAGAACAAGAATCAGAGCATTCTAGTCCAGCGCCCAAGTTTATTCATCTTAGAGTCCATAGTGACTTTTCAATGTGCGACGGTTTGAATAAGGTTAAACCGATCATAAGCGCGGCTGCTGATGCCAAAATGCCAGCGATTGCGTTAACAGATCAAACTAACCTTTGCGGCTTAGTAAAATTTTATCATGCAACTCACGGAGAAGGGATAAAGCCGATTATCGGTGCTGACATGTGGGTGAAAAGCGAAGAATTTGGCGATGAGTTATTTCGTCTTGTTTTACTTGCTACAAATAATGTTGGTTATAAAAATCTCACTGAACTCATTTCTAAGGCTTATTTGCGCGGACACCTTAAAGGCCGAGCGGTTATGGATAAGGCATGGTTGGTTGAACATGCCGAAGGTATTATCATTTTATCTGGTGGGCGTGAAGGGGATGTCGGTAAAGCGCTCCTTAAAGGTAATCAAGCTATAGTCGAACAATGCATTTCGTTTTATCAACATCACTTTGCTGATCATTATTATCTTGAATTAATTCGTACCGGCCGTGAGGATGAAGAACGCTATCTTCATCAAGCCGTTGCTCTGGCAGGACGAGCAGACCTTCCAGTCGTTGCTACAAACGAGGTCGTCTTCTTAACCGAAGAGTTATTTGAAGCGCATGAAATTCGTGTTGCTATCCATGATGGTTATACCTTGGATGATAAACGTCGCCCTAAAAAATACAGCCCGCAACAGTATCTGCGCAGTGAAGCTGAGATGGTTGAGTTATTTGCTGATATACCAGAGGCCTTAGCTAACAGTGTCGAAATAGCCAAACGTTGTAATGTCACGGTTCGTTTGGGGGAATATGTATTACCAGACTTTCCAACTGATGGGATGCCGATTGAAGATTACCTCGTTAAGGTTTCAAAAGAAGGTTTGGAAGAGCGTCTTGCCTTTTTATTTGATACTGAAGCCCCCGATTTTGAGGAAAAGCGCAAAGAATATGACGACCGCTTAATGGTTGAGCTTGAAGTTATTAATAACATGGGCTTTCCAGGCTACTTCCTTATCGTCATGGAGTTTATCCAGTGGAGTAAAGATAATAATATCCCTGTGGGACCAGGACGTGGGTCAGGGGCAGGTTCGCTGGTAGCATACGCATTAAAAATTACCGATCTCGATCCGCTCGAATATGATCTGCTTTTTGAACGTTTTCTTAATCCAGAGCGCGTTTCAATGCCAGATTTTGATATCGACTTTTGTATGGATCGTCGTGATGAAGTTATTGATCATGTTGCTGAGCTGTATGGGCGAGATGCGGTATCGCAAATTATTACTTTTGGTACCATGGCTGCGAAAGCGGTTATTCGAGATGTTGGAAGGGTATTAGGTCATCCTTATGGTTTTGTTGATCGGATTTCTAAATTAGTTCCAGGTGATCCAGGGATGACCTTGGCAAAAGCGTTTGAAGCTGAACCTAAACTGCCTGAGGTCTACGCCCAAGACAGTGAAGTGCGCGATTTAATTGATATGTGTCGTATCCTCGAAGGTACAACTCGAAATGCCGGTAAACATGCAGGTGGGGTTGTAATTTCTCCAACAACGATTACTGATTTTGCCCCGCTTTATTGTGATGATGAAGGTAAAAACCCAGTCACTCAGTTTGATAAAAATGATGTTGAAGATGCAGGTTTAGTTAAATTTGACTTCTTGGGGCTTAGAACGCTAACCATATTGCAATGGGCTATAGAGATGGCCGATGCAAAACTGCTAAAAGAAGGTAAAGAGCCGATAAATATTGCGGCAATTTCACTTGAAGATAAAAAATCTTTTTCTTTGCTACTTAAATCGCAAACTACGGCGGTATTCCAGTTAGAATCCAGTGGCATGAAGTCATTGATTGATAAACTAAAACCTGACTGCTTTGAAGATATCATCGCTTTAGTAGCGCTATTTCGACCTGGTCCATTGCAGTCAGGCATGGTTGATAACTTTATCGAACGAAAGCATGGTCGAGAAGAAATATCTTACCCAGATTCAACCTGGCAACATGAAGACCTCAAGCCCATATTAGAACCTACTTACGGTATTATTTTATATCAAGAGCAGGTTATGCAGATTGCTCAGGTACTTGCCGGTTACACCCTTGGTGGCGCTGATATGTTGCGTCGTGCAATGGGTAAAAAGAAACCTGAAGAAATGGCCAAACAACGTGCGGGCTTTGAAGCTGGGGCGGTAAATCGCGGTGTAGATGGCGAACTCGCGATGAAAATCTTCGACTTGGTAGAAAAATTCGCAGGTTACGGTTTTAACAAATCACATTCTGCCGCTTATGCGTTAGTTTCGTACCAAACGTTATGGATGAAAGCCCATTATCCAGCACCATTTATGGCAGCAGTTATGTCTGCTGATATGGATAATACCGATAAAATCGTTACCTTAGTCGATGAATGTAAAAACATGGGCATCGACTTATTACCGCCGGATGTAAATAGTGGCCAGTATAAGTTTACGGTAAACGATAAAGATCAGATAGTTTATGGTATTGGGGCGGTAAAAGGGGTAGGTGAAGGGCCAATTGAAGCGATTATTAAGGCCCGAGAAACTGGCGGTCCATTCGTTGATTTATTTGATTTTTGCGCGCGTATTGATTTAAAGAAAACCAATAAACGCGTCTTAGAACGTTTAGTTAAATCTGGCGCAATGGATGCCCTAGGTCCCAAGACAGCAGATGGCCCCCATCGCGCTGCATTATTTGAAACCTTGCCTGAAGCTATTAAAGCTGCTGAGCAGCACGCTAAAGCACAAGCTATTGGTCAAGATGATCTGTTTGGGTTAATTAATGAAGAACCCGCGGATAACCGACAAGCGTTTAAAGAGGTTGCTCCTTGGCCTGAAGAGGAGTGGCTGCAAGGTGAAAAAGAAACGTTGGGACTTTATTTAACGGGTCACCCCATCGATCGTTACTTGAAAGAAATTAAAAAATATTCGACCGGACGCTTGGTGAATATGCAACCAACAGGTAAAGACCGAACGGCTACCGCGGTTGGGTTAGTCATTGGTGTTCGAGTATTGACCAATAAACGTGGCAGAAGATGGGCGTTGGTGACCTTAGATGATCGTAGTGCTAGAATGGACGTTAGGTTATTTCCTGATGACTATGATAACTTCGCTGAGTTGTTAGTCACAGATGCTATTTTAGTCTGTAGTGGACAGGTCAGCTTTGATGATTACTCAGGTGGTAATACAATGACCGCCCGAGATATTATGACAATTGCAGATGCGAGGGAAAATTATCTATCCTCTATTGATTTAAGTGTAGATAAGTCGTTAATATCGACAGAATTTACCACAAAGCTGGCGCAGGTATTAACACCCTATAAAGATGGTACCTGTCCTGTTCGTGTGTTTTATCAAACCGAAGAAGCGCAGGCGATGCTAGAGTTAGGTGTGCAATGGCGAGTGACGCCAGAAGATAAACTACTTTACCAAGTTAAAGCGCTGTTAGGTGATGAAAACGTTGCACTGCAGTTTAAGTAGATAACAAGAATTTTAATTGATGATGCAGCGGCGTCATCAAGACATTGATAAATGAAAAAGAACCTAGGTAATAAATACATATGTCATTAAGTTTTTTAGATTTCGAGCAGCCAATTGCTGAGCTTGAAGCAAAGATTGAAGAGTTACGTTTGGTAAATGATGGCCAAGAGCTTAACTTAGATCTTGAAGAGCAAATCACGCAACTGCGCGAAAAAAACAATGAACTCACCAAGAAAATTTTTTCTGGTTTAGATCCGTGGCAAACGGCGCGAGTGGCTCGTCACCCTCAACGCCCTTATACCTTTGATTATGTTTCACGCATGTTTACTGAGTTTGATGAGCTAGCCGGTGATAGAGCGTATGCTGATGACAAAGCGATTGTTGGCGGTACCGCTCGATTAGATGGTATTCCAGTGGTTGTGATTGGTCATCAAAAAGGACGTTCAACCAATGAAAAAGTCAAACGTAACTTCGGTATGCCAAGACCTGAAGGGTATCGTAAAGCGCTTCGTTTAATGAAGATGGCTGAGCGTTTTAATATGCCGATTGTCACTTTTATTGATACCCCAGGCGCTTATCCTGGTATTGGCGCAGAAGAGCGTGGGCAAAGTGAAGCAATCGCGACTAACTTAAAAGAAATGGCGAGACTAAACGTACCTATCGTATGTACCGTTATTGGTGAAGGTGGCTCTGGTGGCGCCTTGGCAATAGGTGTCGGAGATAGGGTCAATATGCTTGAATATTCAACGTATTCGGTTATTTCTCCTGAAGGTTGTGCATCCATTTTATGGAAAACCGCTGAGAAAGCGTCAACAGCCGCAGAGGCAATGGGGATCACCGCACGTCGAATTAAAGAGCTTGGTTTAATTGATAGAGTGATTGATGAGCCATTAGGTGGCGCTCATCGTGATATGGATACCATGGCTGCTATGTTAAAAGAAGCAATAAAAGCCGATATCAATGAACTTGCTAAGCTATCGAAAGAAGAGTTGATAGAGCAACGTTATCAGCGCCTAATGTCTTACGGTTATTGCTAGAGTTATCAGGTGGTTAATATGTGCTATATTAACCACCTATAATTTTTACAGACAGCAATCGTTAGCTCACTCGCGTCATGCCTCACGTTCCACGTCACCCCATTCAACAACAATTAATCGACCAATGTCGTCAGTTATCTTGTCAAACCATTATCATAGCCTGTAGCGGTGGTGTTGATTCTATGGTGTTGCTAGATGAACTAGCCCGCTTAAAATGTGCAGGTGAGATCACACAAGCATTATCGGTCATCTATATCAATCATGGAATTAGTGAAAATGCTTCACATTGGCAAGCATTTGTTAAGCAACAGTGTTTGCAACGTGATTTAGCGTACCAGGCCATTAGCGTATTTTTGCCAGACGGAAAGGGTCTCGAAGATAGCGCGAGACAAGCGAGATATGCGGCATTTGCTCAACATAGTCCTCAAGGAAGTGTCGTATTTACAGCGCATCACCAAGATGACCAGGTTGAAACATTGTTGTTAGCGTTAAAGCGCGGAGCTGGAGTAAAAGGCCTAGGAGCCATGCAAGCTCGCAGCAGGCTATCAACAGTCGATGGAGAGGTTGACATCGTACGACCATTATTGTCTATCTCTCGACAGCAAATTGAGCTTCGAGCTCAAGCACTTGGCTTGTCATGGATTGAAGACGAATCCAATGCTGATAATCGTTTCGATCGTAACTTTATTCGTAACCAAGTGTTGCCTTCCATCAATCAACGTTGGCCAAGTTTCTCTCAAACCGCTACTCGTAGCATTGAACATTGCCAGCAGGCTCAGCAATTGATTGAAGAAGTGGCTGAGCAAGATTTAGCACAATGTCGTGAGAATGATGTTCAATTAAATATTGAAACATTATTAACTTTAAGTGACGCTAGAAGAAACTTTGTATTACGTCAGTTTCTGGCTTCACATCAATTACCGGCGCCGAGTAGCCGTATTTTAATGCAAATCTCTAAGCAGTTATTGGCGGGTAAAGATAAGTCTCCTCAAGTAAAGGTTGGTAGTCATTGGTTAAGGCGTTATCGCAACCGTTTGGTATTGACTAAGGATTATGCGGACTTATCGAATTGGCAGTGCACCGTCGAGCTAAAACAGTTAAAGGAACATTCGGTTGAGGTGCAATTACCTGATAACTTAGGGCGATTACGTTTTAAGCTCAGTCAAGATAAGCTGTCAACATGCCAAGAAAAACACGTGAGTGAGGCTAGAAAGGTAAAGGGGAAAACACCTTTATCAAGTCAAGCGATGACATTGTCGATACCTGATTCAACTGAGCAAATGACGCTCTCTTTTGTCCATAACAATCCCAGCGTTTTACCGGACTATCGTCAGCATAGTCGGCCGCTTAAAAAAGTCTTACAGGAATTATCGCTCGCACCATGGCAGCGACAACGTATTCCATTTGTTTATCAGCAACCAACCAACGCTTTGATTTGTGCACTTGGTTTATTTGTTTGCCAATCATTTATCACAGGTAAGAATGACATTGAAATTGAGGTGGTATGGAGTCAAGACGGTGAGTTACCTGATTAGCACTAGACAAGCTCTAGCTATCAATGATAAAAAGCCTTTACATAACAAGAATAACACATAGTATTTTATGACAACTCAATCTCTCTCTTTTTTTGAAAAATTAAACCGTGTAAATATCGTTAATCAAATCATTGTGGCGATAGTGCTTGGTATTGTTTTGGCTATGGTTTCGCCTGAGCTGGCAAAATCGTTATCATTATTAGGTTCGTTGTTTGTTAATGCACTAAAAGCTGTTGCGCCTATTTTGGTGTTCGTATTAGTGGCCTCGTCAATAGCCAATCAAAAAGTAAACACCGATGCTGACTTAAAGCCAATAGTCGGTTTGTATTTGATCGGAACGTTAAGTGCTGCGGTGATCGCGGTATTGATCAGTTTTTTGTTTCCAACGACATTAACACTTGATTTAGCTGGAGCTTCGGCAAATCCACCGCAAGGCTTAAGTGAAGTATTACAAACATTAGCGTTTAAAATTGTTGATAACCCAATCAATGCGATTGCAACAGGCAATTTTATCGGTATTCTCGCATGGGGCTTAGGTTTAGGATTTGCGCTTAAACGCGCTAATCAAGCAAGTAAAGATATGGTACATGATGTTGCTGAAGCGATCTCTAGTATTGTAAAAATTGTTATTCGCTTTGCGCCGTTAGGTATCCTAGGTTTGGTTGCCAATACTGTAGCAACAACAGGTTTTGATACCATGGCGGAGTTTAGCCATCTCGTGATTGTCTTACTTAGCTGTATGGCGATCATTGCGCTAATCGTCAATCCGCTTATTGTCTTTTTAATTACTAAGAAAAACCCGTACCCTTTAGTGTTTACCTGCTTGAAGGGCTCTGGCATCACAGCTTTCTTTACGCGAAGCTCAGCAGCCAATATTCCAGTGAATATGGAGTTATGTCGAAAGTTAGATTTGCATGAAGATACCTACTCTGTCTCAATACCGCTTGGTGCAACGATTAATATGGCGGGAGCGGCGATAACGATCACGGTATTAACCTTAGCAACGGCAAATACACTAGGCATTGAGGTGGATTTTGCCACAGCAATCTTATTGAGTGTTATTGCCTCAGTTTCAGCATGTGGCGCATCGGGGGTTGCTGGAGGGTCGTTATTATTGATCCCACTCGCTTGTGGTCTATTTGGCATTAATAATGATATTGCCATGCAAGTGGTTGCAATTGGTTTTATTATTGGGGTTATCCAAGATTCGGCCGAAACGGCACTTAACAGTTCAACTGATGTTGTTTTTACTGCTGCCGCATCTCACCATATTACCAAAAACCTCTCTTAAGAATGTCGTAGGTAATGCAATTAGAAAAGCACGCTTGAAGCGTGCTTTTTAGTGATAAGCAAATGATACTTATTACTCATAGGCATTTAGGCTAATAAAAGGCATAATAGCCGCAAAAATTTTAGGGACACTATATATGCCAATTGAAAATGCATTAAAAGCGAGAAGTGAAGATAAATGTGAACTTTGTCGTGCTGATGAAAACTTATCCGTATACCCAGTGCCGCCGACAAGTGATGGCAGTGCGCAACAGTGTATATATATTTGCAATACGTGTTTAGCGCAAATGTCAGGGGAAGAAGAGCTTGATAATAATCATTGGCGTTGTCTTAATGACAGCATGTGGAATCAAGAGCCCGCTGTGCAAGTGGTTTCATACCGTATGCTGCATAAATTATCGAGTGAAGCATGGGCTCAAGATGCGCTTGATATGATTTATTTAGAAGATGATGTTAAAACATGGGCAGAGCAGGGGATTGCAGCAGAGCAAAGCAATGGGCCAACTCGTGATAGCAACGGAGCCGAGCTACAAAATGGCGATAACGTCACCTTGATTAAAGATTTAAAAGTTAAAGGAGCTAATTTTACCGCAAAACAAGGTACTATGGTGCGAGGTATAAGTTTAACCGATAACCCTGAGCATATCGAAGGCAAAGTCAACGGTACAAGAATCGTTCTTGTTGCAGCTTATTTGAAAAAGGCCTAACAATTCATATAACACCCTCATTGTAATGGCACTCATCACAATGAGGATGCAAATACATTGTTTTATAGCGATAGTTACTTTATTTTATGCTTTTTCCATTTTCCAAATTAATTACGCATTCTCCGTTTGCATTAAGGTTAAATGATAAGCTATCAGCAATAAACTCTCTGTTTGAGAATCGAATCGTTATTTTACTTTTTAGATTGTTGTTTAAAGAATAAACATTAACATTACAAGTTTCTAGGGTCAGTTCATCGATAAAGCTCCCTTTTGAAATTTCGACGCCACTTTCCTTTATTTCTGACACTTGCTTTGCTTTTCCATTTAGCACTCGATTTTCTATTGCTGATGAACTGAGGGCGTATAGGTATAGGATAAATAGTAAGTATTTCATGATGCTCCTTGCTTAAAATAAAAGTAAACGCTTCCTTAAGAAGCTTTAATAAACGATTAATAAATGGGTTATAGAGAGAAAATAAGCCGAGTTTTAGCTATTGACATCGTTATTTCAACTATGCCTCAAAACTGCATTAGCTATCGCCCATGCGACAAAGCAAATACCAAAAGTTGCCTTAGCTATTTTTAATTTCTTATTTGACTGCTTTGCTGCTGACCAAAAGAACATACCAGTTGGTAATATTACACCTAAATAGTATGTGCCTGGCGCGATTGTCCCTACAGGATGTTGGTTTGCGTAAATAAGGAAGCATAAGGCAGCGATCAAAGCTATAAAAAATACTCCTACTGCAGATTCTGCGAATGCTATAAATCGATCTACTTTACTTAATAATACTGAACTCAAAATGTTCTCCTTTACTGAGTTTTAATGATAGAAATACGTATAAAGCAATAATTACCCTTGCTTCTTGCTTAAATCAACCAATCTTTTTTTATGTTTGGCTAACTGAGGTGAAACCTTTTCACTAAATTTAATCGCATTATCGATTTGTTCAATTGCTTCATTTATCTTTCCTGACTGTTCATAAACATTCGCTAAGTCGGTATAACATTGGATACATGACGGGTAGTTTTTAGTGTTGAACTTAAATAATGCAATTGCTTCGATGAAGTCATTGTTTATACTTAAATGGTAATCAGCTGCTTCATTTATGATGTCTCTCGGTGGTTTAACTTCGTAACCATATCGTTGTGATAGCATCTGATAATATTTTTCAATGGCTTGCAAACCATCTTTTAATGGCTCAAAAGGTATATACCAAGGTTCATATAAATCTCGAAACGCATTGAATTGACCGACAACAGGGGTTGTTCCATGTTTTTCACGATCAAAATAATCTGTTCTGAATAAAAAATTGTTGGGTTTATTAAGTTTTAGCGTGGCTTCTAATGCTAGGACAGCACTTCGCATAGCGAGTCCTCTAGGGCTGTCACTTATTAGCCCTTCATTACCAATATTCATGTAAAGATAATTAGAAAACTGTTTTGTATTAGTCAAGAAATCAATAGCCTTCTTAACCGTTGCTTTGTTGTTCCAATACAAAGAAGGACTATGCGCAAAATGCGCTTGGAACAAACTTGGTCGAGAATGAAGGGTATGAATAACTAAAAGGCCACCAAGTGAATGCCCTGAAAATAACCTGAAGTTTTCAGTACTATATTTTTCATTTATAAAAGGAATTAGCTCTTGTTCAATAAAATCGAGAAACTTTTCACCACCGCCTGACGACTTTCTTGTTTCAATTTTTGTCGGTGTATAATCTCTCATTCTATTTTTACTTGAGATACCTACAACGATCATGTCAGGCATCATCTTGCCTGATGTTAAGTAACTTAATGAGCCTACCGTATGAGAGAAATTACGCTTTCCATCTAATAAATACAAAACGGGATATTTTTTTGAGTCACTATAGCTTTTCGGCAGGTGAATCCATAATTCGTAATTTTCTTGTAAAACAGTTGATGTTATCTCAGTTTTAAACCCTATATTTATATTATGGTTTGCAACAGCGACGGAATCGAAAGAAGCGAGGAAAAAGCAAATAATTGTATATAGCCAATAGCTAATTGATAGCCTTTCTTTCATGAATTAATTCCCTTTATTTTGTTCTAACTTAGATGTTTTATTAAAGGACCAGAGTGACCTGACTCTCTTTGCTACAAAACGCTTTATTAGGAGGAGTTATTCTTAGTAATAACGTTAATACCTCACCACTTCCATGTTTTCATTAATCCGAAAGCTAGCAGTTATTTTAGTTCAAATCAATAACATATTATTAACAAGTGTCATTAACCATGTGAGAACGAGAAAAATGCGCACTAAAACATAACAACAATGATCAGATGACTTTAAAAGTAAAACGTGTTGTTCTGCCCGGCTGCCTTACTTTAAGCGCGTGCTATCTGCTTTGATCTTTATGATGTGCTAAGCGAAAGGATGAAACGGTTTAATCTTTTTTTCGTATTGAAATCAATAAACCTAAAAAGATTTAAGAAAAACTTAGTTTTCTTGCCACTCTAATTCATCCAACACTCGGCGCGCTTGAGCTAATGTACAGTTTGTTACGTGCATTAACTCAGTGACGGTTATCGTAGGTCGCTTTTGTGCAATCGCGAGAAGTTGCTGATGTGAGAAGCTTTCCTGATGTGTGCGCAATAACTTGCCTAACCATAGCCAACTGTCTTCATTGGCGGTTTCGATGATATCAATAATTGCGATTAGTTGTTCGTTGGTTGCCTTTAACAACCAATTTCGAGACCTGCCAATTCGTTGTAGTTCACAACCTTGTGCTCTGATCTCTGCTTTCAAGGCGTAGGCTTTGAGAATTCGGCGAAGAAATGATGGGAGTACTATTTGCGTTACTTTGGGCATAATAAAATCGCAATCATTACATTGAAAAGCCAGCGTTTTGCTGGCTTTGTATGTGCAATTGTTGGTTTTCTACCACTTTTTCTTTGGTTGGAATAATAAATCCAAATCATCTTCTTCAGCTTTGGCTTTCTTCGCTGCATCTGAAGCATTGCTGCTTTTAAGTGCTTGAGTAATTTCCTCAAGTTGACCTTCAATTTCAGCTTTTTTCGCCATGGTATAGTCGTTCTGAATTGAATGATCATTTAATGTTTGCAGTGCTTTTTCATAATACTGGCGAGCAGAGCCTAACATTTCTTTCTGGAAAGCTTGGTTCCCGCGCTTATGTAAGCTTTCTATATTTATCTTGAGTTGCATTGCATCGAGTTTTAAGTCTTCTTGCATAAAGTTTTGCGCATCTAAGACACCTTTTGATTGCTCTGAGCGCAATACAGCTCTGAGCTTTTTAATGGTCTGCAAAATAACAACTAGCTGTTGTTCATTATCTGGCAGTACAAACATTTCCGAACTTTGAGCAGCAGAGGCCATATCTTTTGCTGCTTCTAAACGAGATTTCATTTCCTGAACGTTTGACTTAAACGTTTTGTTTTCTGGAATGATAGCAGCCATGGCTTTGGCGGCATTAAAATTACGACGATTTAAAATTTCATTAACGCGAGGGTTTGGCGGTAAATGGGCTAGATTGAGTAGTAACTCTTCAGTTTCGTCAATAATGGCTTTTTGCTTAGCGGCTTTTGCCCGCTTTTCTTGTTCGATTTTTTGTCGATGTTGTTGTATCGCATTTACTACGACAACAATCACAACTAATGCGATAACCAAGCCAATTATGATACCCATATATTATTCCAATTCAGAAATTTTAACTAAGTAATTATCAGTCTACAAAAAATGTCTCTTAAAGCATAGTGTTAAGTTGGTAATATCGAGATATTCTTATGGTGTTATTTTATTACAGTATAATGCGTTGTTAGCGCTTCGTTAATCAATTATTACGGCTGAGCATGTAATTAAACTACAAAGCAAGCATTATTTTCATCAAAATGCATCATTTTAGTGAAATAATTAAAATTATTATGGAATATATGTTCAATTAAGTATATATTTTTGGCATAAGTCATCCTTTGAATACATTATGAAACTGCAACAACTGCGCTATATTGTCGAAGTACAAAATAATAATCTTAATGTTTCTGCCACAGCAGAAAGTTTGTTCACCTCCCAACCTGGTATTAGTAAACAGGTAAGAATGCTCGAAGATGAGTTAGGGATCCAAATATTTGGACGCAGTGGCAAACATCTAACGCATGTTACCTCAGCAGGTAAAGAAGTTATTAATATAGCGACAGAGATCTTATCGAAAGTTGAGGCGATAAAGTCGGTGGCCCGTGAGCACACTCAGCCAGATGAAGGTAAGTTGAGAATTGCCACTACTCATACCCAAGCTCGTTATGCTTTGCCTGAAGTTATTCAAGGCTTTATGAAGAAGTATTCAAAAGTTTCGATGCATATGTATCAAGGGACTCCTGCTCAAATAAGTGATGCGGCGTCAAAAGGTGAAGCAGATTTTGCTATTGCCACAGAGTCTTTTCATTTATATAACGATCTGATCATGCTGCCTTGCTACCACTGGAATCGTAGTATTATTGTTCGTAAAGATCATCCATTGGCCACCAAGCAAAACATCACCATTGAAGATATCGCCAAATACTCGTTGGTGACTTATGTTTTCGGATTTACTGGTCGCTCAGAGCTTGATGCAGCGTTTTCTAATGCCGGGGTTAAACCAAAGATAGCGTTTACTGCTACTGACGCAGATGTTATCAAAACCTATGTCAGACTTGGTGTTGGTATCGGCGTTATTGCAACGATGGCAATGGATAAAGAGCTTGATAAAGATTTGGTTACCATAGATGCAAGCCATTTATTTAAAGCGAGTACCACGAAAATAGGCTTTAGACGCGGTACATTCTTAAGAGGCTACATGTTTGACTTTATTGAGCGCTTCGCACCACATTTAAATAGAGATTTAGTCACTCGTGCGGTGCTGTTAAAAAACAATGCCGAAATTGAAGAGATGTTCGCTAATATTGAGCTACCAACACGTTAATCTTGTTTGACTACTTAACGTAAAGCCATAAAAAAACGCCAATAATCATTGGCGTTTTTTAGTTGCTAAGTGAGAAAGTCTATTCCTATTAGCATTCGATAATATTGACTGCTAAACCACCGCGAGATGTTTCTTTGTATTTGGTTTTCATGTCGTTACCAGTTTCCCACATGGTTTTTATGACCTTATCTAGAGAAACTTTCTGTGTGCCCGTGCCGCGAAGCGCTAATCTCGCCGCATTGATCGCTTTTACTGCACCCATAGCGTTACGTTCTATACAAGGCACTTGCACCAATCCACCGACTGGGTCGCATGTAAGCCCTAAATTGTGCTCCATACCTATTTCAGCGGCGTTTTCAACTTGCTTAGGACTTGCGCCCATCAGTTCTGCTAAAGCGCCCGCAGCCATCGAACAGGCAACACCTACCTCAGCTTGGCAACCACCTTCGGCGCCAGAAATAGTGGCATTGGTTTTATATAATATTCCGATGGCGGCAGCGGTGAGTAAATAACGAATGCAATCATCATCCGTCACTTTTTTAACAAACTTATCGTAATAACAAAGTACGGCTGGGATGATACCAGCGGCGCCATTTGTTGGTGCAGTAACCACACGGCTGCCTGCGGCGTTTTCTTCATTAACTGCCAAGGCAAAAAGATTAACCCAATCCATTGCACGCAGCGGATCATTACTTTTTTCTACGGATAGCGTTCGATAAAGCGCCGGTGCGCGGCGACTGACTTTTAAGCCCCCAGGAAGAATACCTTCCGTTTTAATACCTCGGGTAACACTGGCATACATTGCTTTCCAGATGTCTACTAGTTGTTTTCTAATTGTCGCCTCATCATTTAAACATTTTTCATTGTCCATCATAATGGTACTAATGCTTAACCCTTTTTCTTGTGCGATGCTGAGTAATTCATCGGCACTTGAAAAGGTGTGAGGTCGTTTGATGTTAGTGTGTAAAGATAGCGCTTTGTCTTTCTCTTTTTCAAAATCACAATCTCTTACGATAAAGCCACCACCGATGCTGTAATAGGTTTCCTCTAGCAATAAAGTCTCATCTTGGTAGGCGAAGAGTGTCATCGCATTTGCATGAGCTGGCAAGGTTTTGCGTCGGTGATAAACAATGGCATTGTTTTTCGGAAAGCTTATAGGCTTTTGAGCCATTAAGTGGACACTTTCTTGGCTGATGACATCCGCTAAAATACTATCAATTTTTTCTACCGCAATGGTTTCAGGGGCTTCACCATGAAGGCCTAAAATCACCGCTTTTCCTGTGCCATGGCCAATCCCCGTCTGTCCGAGTGAACCAAATAGTTCACAACGTACCGTGGTAACCTTGTCTATTAGCTTTTGCTCAATGAGATGTTCGCCAAATAGTTTGGCTGCTTTCATAGGCCCAACCGTGTGAGAACTCGATGGACCAATGCCAATAGAGAACATATCAAATACACTTATCATGCGTTAATTCCGAATTATTGCCAGTTAATGGTTGTTTGTTAAAATTATTTTCGAATATATTACCCGAAACTTAATCAACAGTTAACCATAATGTTGTTATATTATAGTCTTTAATTGCCGCGCTGGAGAGGGTTTTCGCTTAGCTGATGCACGAGACCTTTAATGATGGCTGCTGTTGCCCCCCAAATGTTGTATTGTTTATAGGGCAGGTAATGCACGTGCTGGTATTTGTTGCGGTGAAACACTTCTACACTGAAGTGATTTTCATTATTCATAAAATGGCTTAAAGGAACTTGGAACACTTCAGCCACTTCATTGGGATCTAGCTTGTAATCTACCGCTTGATTGATAAACGCGAGCACAGGCGTTATCTTAAAACCGGTTAACGTTTGGTAAAATGGCAATGTGCCTAGTACGTTAATATCTTTTGACGATATGCCAATTTCTTCTTCAGTTTCTCTCAACGCCGTTTCAATGATGTTGCGGTCACTTTGTTCCACCTTACCGCCTGGAAAACTTATTTGACCTGCATGATGTTTTAAATGTGATGCTCTTTTCGTTAGTACAAATTGCAGTTGGTTATCAAGTTCTATTATCGGCACTAACACAGCAGAAGGTTTCAGGTTGATGAGTTCGACGTTGAAACTAACCGAGTTGGTTAGCGCATTACTCAGCGTAAATTGTCTGATAAAACTGGCTTTATCAATCGAACTATTCATGCGTCAATCCTAAGGCTAAATGCGTCAGCCACCTCGTCGTTTGCCTGTCAGATAACACTTTGTTAGACATTAAAGTTTTTCTAGCACAGGTAAAATCTTATTCACTTTATCATAGCTTTCTTGATACTCAGCATCAACGACTGAATCAGCAACAATGCCTCCTCCTGCCCAACAATAAATTTTCTGATCGATAGCGACTAGGGTTCTTATCGTTATGCTAGTGTCCATATTGCCACAAATAGACAGGTAACCGATGGAGCCACAATATAATGCTCTACGGTGAGGTTCTATTTCATCAATTATTTCCATTGCTCTTATTTTTGGGGCGCCGGTAATTGACCCACCTGGAAAAGAAGCACGTAACAAATCGGTAGCACCATATTGAGGTGCGAGTTTTCCGACCACGGTACTGACTAAATGATGAACCGCAGGAAAACTTTCGATAGCAAATAACTGTGGCACTTTTACGGTACCTGCTTGGCAAACTCGGCTGATGTCATTGCGCAGTAAGTCAACAATCATTAAGTTTTCAGCGCGGTCTTTTTCTGAATTTTGTAGTAGGGCTTTATTATGGTTGTCTTGCTCAATAGCGTCGCTTCTCGGTTGCGTGCCTTTTATCGGCTTGCTTTGAACATCATCGCCAATAACACGCAGAAAACGCTCAGGTGAAACACTTGCTATTGCGCATTGGTCAGTGCGAATAAAGGCAGAAAATGGTGCTTGGTTTTTCTTTCTAAGGGCAAGGTAAGCTTGGTATTCATTGCCTTGATAATCGGCACTAAAACGTTGGGTTAAGTTAATTTGATAACAGTCGCCATCAAGCAAATATTGTTGAATTTTATTAAACTTCTCAATGTACTGTGCTTTGGTTATCTGTGCTTGCCAATTGCTTGTTAGCTTAAATGGTGCCTGCGCTGTAGCTTTGTTAATAGCGTTGTCAATTTCTAAGGAAAGCTTCACTCTTTTCGAATCATCGCAAAGTAAATAGTATGTTTGGTTAAGTCGATCAAAGATAATGCCGTGACGATAAATTCCCACCGCCATTTCTGGCATATTAATATCCCGCTTTGCATGACGAGGCAAGGATTCAAAGCGTCGACCTAAATCATAAGAAAAATAACCCACACAGCCACCATTAAAGGGCAGAGGTGATGAAGTTATGCGATAATGCTCAAATAGCAATTTTTGTTGCTGCTCAACCAATAAAAGCGGATCTTCTTTAGACTGTGAGCTAATGCCAGTCGTTTTTTCAGTGATCGTTGTCACCGCACCATTGGTAACCAGCGTAACCTCGGGCTGCCACACCATTATATCAAAGCGACTGTCTTGATGGTTGTTGTGGCATGAGTCTAACCACATCGCCCACGGCGTGTCTGAAAACGCTAAAAATAATTCAGAAGGCTTAATTATTTGACTAAACTGTAAAGGCGTTGCCTTAAGCTCAAATTTTATCTGGTTTGACAATGGTTTTACCTTTAGCTAAAAACTGGCAGGCTTGCTACAAGCAAGGTATCATATCGGCAAAATTTTAACTTTCAACAAGAGATTGTTGAATCTATCAAATTATACAAGAAACAAAGGATAGTCATGGCTATTATCAAACAACAAGACTTGATTGAGAGTATTGCTGATGCTTTGCAGTATATCTCATATTATCATCCATTAGACTTTGTTCAGGCGCTAGAAAAGGCTTATCACAAAGAAGAAAGTACTGCAGCGAAAGACGCCATCGCGCAAATTCTTATCAATTCTCGAATGTCAGCAATGGGTAAACGTCCGATTTGTCAAGACACCGGTATTGTCACTTGTTTTGTTAAAATTGGTATGGCGGTGCAGTGGGATAAAACCGACATGACTGTCCAACAAATGGTAGATGAAGGTACTCGCCGCGCGTATTTAAATCCTAGCAACCCATTACGAGCATCCATTGTCGCAGACCCAACCGGCAAGCGCCTTAACACCAAAGACAATACGCCGTCGGTTGTTCATATTGAGATGGTTGAAGGCGACCAAATAGAAGTGCTTATTGCTGCTAAAGGTGGTGGTAGTGAAAATAAAACCAAAATGGTTATGCTCAACCCGAGTGATTCGATAGCAGATTGGGTTGTTAAAACATTACCTACAATGGGTGCTGGCTGGTGTCCACCAGGTATTTTGGGTATCGGTGTTGGTGGTACAGCTGAAAAAGCAGGTGTACTTGCTAAAGAAAGCTTAATGGAGCCTGTCGATATGCAAGAATTAATCGAGCGTGGGCCACAAAATGCAGAAGAAGAATTACGTTTAGAGATTTACGAGCGTGTTAATAAATTGGGTATTGGTGCTCAAGGTTTAGGCGGCTTAACCACAGTCGTAGATGTTAAAATCAATTCAGCGCCAACGCATGCAGCGTCTAAACCTGTGGTAATGATCCCTAATTGTGCGGCAACGCGCCATGTGCATTTCCACCTCGATGGCTCAGGGCCAGCACAGTTAACGCCACCTAAACTAGAAGATTGGCCAGACATCACATGGGAAGTGGGTGAAAATGTTCGACGAGTTAACGTTGATAACTTAACAAAAGCTGATATCGCCGATTGGAAAACAGGTGAAACGGTTTTACTAAGCGGAACCATTTTAACTGGTCGTGATGCCGCCCATAAGCGTATTCAAGATATGTTGGCAGCAGGTGAAGAATTACCAGTTGATTTTACCAATAAATTTATTTACTACGTTGGCCCAGTAGATGCCATTGGTGATGAGGCGGTAGGGCCTGCGGGTCCAACGACTGCGACTCGCATGGATAAATTTAGTGAGATGATGTTATCCCAAACAGGGTTACTCGGTTCAATTGGTAAATCTGAACGTGGTCAAGAAACATGTGAAAACATTAAAAAGCATAAATCAATTTACTTGATGGCAGTTGGTGGCGCGGCTTATTTAGTCTCTAAAGCAATTAAAAAAGCCAAAGTAGTCGCTTTTGAAGATTTGGGAATGGAAGCGATTTATGAATTTGAAGTAGAAGATATGCCAGTTACGGTAGCGGTTGATTCAACGGGAGAGTCTGCTCACGTCACCGGCCCACAAATATGGCAAAAGAAAATAGAAGTTCAACAAGCTTAACTTGTTAGTCGTTAGCAAATAAAGCTAACTGAAATCACTGAACTTAAAAAGAGCTATTGGCGAATACCAGTAGCTCTTTTTTATTTAGTTTTATTGAGGAGGAGAATTACTGAGCGCTTGATGTACTTACTAAGTTATGCTCTAATGCTGTAAATAAAAACAGTGTTTTTTTGGCGAGATTGTTAAATGAAGAATGCAATGACATTTTTGGAACATGTTGCACTAGAGTATTGGCTAGTGGCTTTTGTGGCAATTAGTATCGTCTTCACACTGATATTATTGTTGCTGCTTCGCCATATCAAAAGTACGGCAATTTTAATTCAAGACTTTTCTCAACAACAAAGTATCGAGACACAGATCGAACAACAAAAGTACGCACAATTACAACAAGGTGTGCTCGGCCATTATCAAGAGCTTTCAAAGCAGCAGTTTGAATTAAGAGCTCAATTGGAGCAACAAATAGCTGATTTAAAAATAAAAACGTTGCGCCAGCAAGCTGATTTAAGTGAAAAACAGTTAGCCACTTTGCACCAGCACCAACAAGCATTTTTAGAAAAGCAAAACCAGTCAATTAGTGAGTTATTTAAACACTTAAACGAAAATCATCAGAGTAATCGCCAAGAACAAGCGAAGTCGATGCAAGCGGCAAGCGAGCAGATGTCGAAGAAAATCGCAGAGTTAACTCAGTCTACCGACAGTCGTTTGAAAGAGATTAGTGCACAAGTGGAGAAACGCTTAGCGGAAGGGTTTGAGAAAACAACCAAGACCTTTAATGATATTGTTAAACGATTGGCACTGATTGATGATGCGCAAAAGAAAATTACTGAATTGTCCACAAACGTAGTCAGCTTGCAAGAAGTGTTAGCCGATAAACGTTCGCGAGGTGCTTTTGGTGAAGTTCAACTCAATGGTTTGATTCGTAATGTCTTGCCTGAACAAAGTTTTAGTTTACAGCATACGCTGTCGAATGGAAAAGTTGCTGATTGTGCGTTATTTTTACCACCACCAACGGGAACTGTGATCATTGATGCTAAGTTTCCCTTAGAAAGCTATCGGAAGATGACTGATGTCAACGTTGCTGACAGTGATCGCAAAGCGGCAGAGCGGCAATTTAAAAACGATATCAAAAAGCATATCAATGACATACATGATAAATATTTGATTCATAATGAAACATCAGACGGCGCTATTATGTTTATTCCAGCAGAAGCGATATTTGCTGAAATCCACGGTCATCACAGTGATTTAGTCGAATATGCTAATAGCAAACGTATCTGGCTAACCTCGCCAACGACATTAATGGCAATATTAACTACCGCGCGCTCGGTGTTGAAAGATGAAGCCACCAAAGAGCAAATTCATATCATTCAAGCGCATTTATCTGGTCTTGCTGCCGATTTTAACCGCTTCAAAGTTCGCTTTGACAATTTAGCAAAGCATATCGATCAAGCAGCAAGTGATGTTAAACAAATACATACTTCAGCACACAAGATTACCTCCCGTTTTGAAAAAATTGAGCAGGTTGAGCTTAGCCATCCCAAAGAAGACAACACGCTGTTATCTTCTTAAGAGCTGCTTATCGTTGTTAGTCTTTAATTGATGACGTGTAAAAATATCGATAATCACTCAACATCCGCTAGTGTCCAACTGTAATTTATAGTTAAATATCAACAGAGAAGACCGATAAACGCTTGCTTGATACGGATACAAGGAAAAATCATTGGATTTACTGACCGAATATATTCATCAATTTGAACAACACTTCGCTGAAGAAATGCCGCTGGAGCAATTGATCCAACAAGCCGAGCAGCAGTTAGCAGCAGAGCAAGTGGCTATTTTACTCGAAGCGTTCCCAATCAGCGAACGTATGAAACTTTGGGGATTGTTAAAACCTGAGCTGCAACAAGATGTTTTCCTTGAAATGAAAACAGAGTCGCGGCAAATGTTACTTAATGCCTTAGATGATCAAGATTGTTTACCACTCTTTGAAAAGCTTGATGCGGTTGATTTACTTGAACTTAGCGAAGAGTTAAGCGATCGATTTATTGATTATGCTGTTACAAAAATGACAGCAAAACAACGGGCTAACCTTAAAAAAGCTCAAGATTATAGTGATGCTGAAGTAGGGCATTGGCAAAGCTTTGATGAAAAACAAATTCCGATCACATTAAAGGTTTCAGCGGCTAAAAAGTTATGCGCTAAAACCTTGCCTTCACTGACGGATACGCTTTACCTAACCGACGAAGATTCAAAATTAGTGGGCGAAATCAACATTAACCAATTAATAACGCTAGATGGTAATGAGTTATTAAAGAATGTTACTTACAGTCAACCTCAATCAATAGCAGCATCAACGTCAATTGATGATGCTGCCGATGAGGTCGTCATTTCAGGGCGTGCAGCATTACCTGTAGTTGATGAAGACGGCCGTTTAACCGGACGACTAGATATACACTCAGCGTTTAAGCATTTAGAAGAAGAGCGCGACAACCAGTTAATGAAGTCAGCAGGTCTTGTCGAAGAAGAGGATTTATTCGCCAGTGTTTGGCTCAGTAGTAAAAACCGAGCGATATGGCTTGGGATTAATCTAGCAACTGCGTTTTTAGCGTCATGGTTTATTGGCCTGTTTGAAGCGACTCTCCAACAAGTCGTCGCTTTGGCTGTGCTAATGCCGGTTGTCGCCTCTATGGGCGGTATTTCAGGTAGTCAGACCTTAACCCTAATAATACGTGGCTTGGCGTTGGGTCAAATAACGGATGCCAACAAGCAAGCGATTGTTAAGAAAGAATTGAAAGTTGGCGCCATTAATGGGCTTTTATGGGCAATGGTCATCGGCGTAATCACCTATTATTGGTTTGAATCACCTTTGCTTGCCATAACGATTTGTATTGCCATACTCGGTAATATATTGGTGGCGTCCTTGTCGGGGGTTTGGGTACCTTGGTTGTTAAATAAGCTCAATATCGACCCAGCTTTGTCTGGTGCTGTCATATTGACAACGGTTACGGATGTTTTTGGATTCATTGCCTTTTTAGGTTGTGGTACCTTACTTTTAACCTAGACTTAGACTGGTAATGTCTTGATATTGGAATTTACACATATGCGCAGTGATTTCATTTATGGCTACTATTTTAGTGATCGACAACAAGCTGAATCTATTGATTCTCTAAGCACATTGGATAGCCAGCGTCCTTACTGGCTGCATTTTGATTATACCGCTGAAAAAACTAAGCAATGGCTGAAGGAATGTAGTCAACTGAATCCCGTTGTCATCAGTGCGTTGTTAAATGAAGAAACACGTCCAAGAGCTACCTCGGTCGATGATGGCGTACTCATTTCCTTTAGAGGGGTTAACCTAGCACCGGGTAGTGATCCTGAAGATATGGTTTCTATTCGAGTATGGTTGGCGAGCGATAGGGTTGTTAGTACTCGTCGGCGCACCTTGTTGTCAGCTCGAGATATTGCCAATGATTTTGAGTCGGGTCACGGACCGACAACTCCGAGTGAGCTAGTTACCATATTAGCTGATCGCCTAATTAATCGTATGGCGAATACAATTGTTGAAATTGAAGATAAAGTCAGTGAAATTGAAGAAAGTATGTTAACGTCGAGTAGCTATTCCCTAAGAAATGAAATTGCTGACTTACGTCGTCAAATTATTTCATTACGTCGTTATTTAGCACCACAAAAAGAAGCAATGACGCAATTGTTAAGTGATCGATCCACCTTGTTTACTAGTGAGCAGAAAGTACAATTACGAGAAACTACCGATCACCTAACGCGTTTTATCGAGGAACTCGATTCGATTAAAGATCGTGCAGCGGTCACTCAAGAAGAACTTAATAATCGTATAGCCGAGCAAATGAATAATCGTATGTATGTTTTATCGATTGTTGCGGCTGTGTTTTTACCTTTAGGTTTTTTAACTGGCTTGCTGGGTATCAATGTTGGCGGCATTCCAGGTGCAGAAAACCCTTATGCCTTTGGTATTTTTATATTTATTCTGATCGTGGTAGTGGTTGCCCAGGTCGTTGTATTTAAAAAGCAAAAATGGTTTTAGTTGATTGAGCGTTAAGAATTTATACAACGATCACTTGTTGTCAGTGAATCGTTGGTTTAATTATTGATGAGTTTATTTTAATGCTTTGATTTTATTGTGTTATTGTTGAAAAAAGCCAGCTTGTTCGAGCTGGCTTTTTTATTTTTATCAATCAAAAGTTTTGATTGATATCCCTAAAATATTTAGCTTTTCTTATCAGATATTTGGGCACATTATTCAGCCAAACATAGCTTCTATGTTTAATTGTACAGAGGGTGGTAGCCCAGTGGAATTTTTTAGAAGGTAAAGCCAATGATCATTGATGACTATGAAGACGATGTAGATGTTGATGAAGAGTTACTTAATGGTATTAGTGGTTATGAGATTGCATATAGCAACCCTCAGAAAACCAATATAAGGAAAACAGCAAAGCAAAAATATCGCATTAAACAAAGAATAGAATCGCTTTACGAAGAAAGGCGTTTTGACAAAGAGACCAATACGCTCAGCGATTATTGGGATATGTAACCAAACCTCAAATAAGAGATAGTTAAATGAAAAATTTATTAGTTATTGCTGCAACACTCACTGTGTTTTCTTTTACCGCCTATAGTGAAGAACAGACTCCACAGGAAGCGCCAGAAGAGTACGTCTTAAGTTTATTAAGTACTTGTCAAGAATATGCTCAGGAAGATGAAGTAGCTGAAAAAGATATGACGGCTTATTTACTCAGTTGTATTAATGATGAGTTAGTTGCTAGTGACTACCTACCAATTAAAAAGTTACCGACGGCTTAAAACTCATTAATAGTAAAAACTTTTAGCACAAAAAATGAAAAAGAGCAGTACAGCCGTACTGCTTTTTTTATTCGTTTATTTGTTCATTTCGTGATTCTTTCCTAAGCTTATACCGTTGTATATGGATGATAAGTTTAGCGATGAGCCGAAAGAAAAATTACTTACAGGAAGAGTTATATCAACTGATAAGATCAGATGATAAAGTGTTTGACTTCATTCAAGATGCAAGCCTAGATGGGTTGTGGTATTGGGATTTGGATAATCCTGAAAACGAATGGATGAATGAAAAATTTTGGACCGTCCTAGGCTATGATCCTCAAGACAAAAAACACCTAGCAAGTGAATGGCAAAATATTATTTATGAAGATGATTTAGCCATCGCTATCACTAATTTTAAACGTCATTACAAAGACCCTAGTTATCCATACGATCAAACCGTTCGTTATCGCCACAAAAACGGTTCAACGGTTTGGATTCGTTGTAGAGGAATAGCGATACGAGATGAAAATAATGTCGCTCATCGTATGTTGGGTGCACATAGCGACATTACTAAATTAAAAGAAATTGAAGCGAAGTATCGTCGCAATTTAAAAGAAATGGATAAAGCATATGCGGTTACCAAACTTGCGCTTGAAGAAAGTGAAAAATTGTTTGAGATGGCCCCTGATGCAAATTTAAAAGTTGACGATAGAGGCAATATTGTCAAAGCAAACGAACGCGCATGTCAGTTGTTTGGCTACAATAAATTACAATTGGAACAAATGAATGTTTCAGAGTTGATGCATAGCGAACATAGTGGCGACCATCATCATCATATGACCCGTTATTTCGAAACTGGTGGTATTCGTCGAATGGGAAAGGATCGCGGTAAACTCATTGCAGTAAACAGCATAGGGGAACCAATATTTGTTGAAATTACCCTTAACTTAATCGATGGGCCATATGGTAAGAATGCGTTGGCAACGATTAGAGATGTTTCCGCGCGAGAAGCTTTGATCAGTTCGTTAGAGCAACAGCTAGAAGAAAATAAAACACTGGTTGAATTGACACTTATCGACCCATTAACCAAAGTGTACAATAATCGCCATTTTCAACAGGCCATCGAAAAAGAACTCGCATACAGTGTTCGACATAGTCTACCCTTGACCTTAGTTATCATTGATATTGATTATTTTAAAGAGGTTAATGATCACTATGGTCATGCTGTTGGTAACCAGATCCTTATTCAGTTAACAACCTTGATCGGACATTTAATTCGCTTAAACGATACCTTTGCTCGCGTTGGCGGAGAAGAATTTGCGATTATTTTACCGCGCTCGGATATTGATACGGGTTTAGCAATCGCCGACCGTATTGTTTTTGAAGTGGCCAATCACTCTTTTGTTATCAATGAACAAACAGCGTTAAACATCACCATAAGTGCTGGCGTTTCGCAGGCGTTATTGAATCAAGATACCACTGAAACGTTATTTGAACGAACCGACGACGCCTTATATCAATCCAAGCACCAAGGACGAAATCGCGTGTGTAAGTGTTAATTAAAATTATCAGCTCAACTAGTATTACATTTGGCAGTGGTTAAACTTTTACATAGGGAAATAAGTTAAGCGCTTGTTCTATCACTTCTACTTTTTGGCTTTTAGCCAAATAAATGGCATAAATATCCCGTGAAAATACCGGCGCTTCTTCGATTAAGTGCAGTCGTTCATTTTGAATAAATTCAAAGGTCATCTGTCTTGGAAGATAAGCGCTTCCGCCAGCATTAAGAATAAAGTTCAGTGCAATGCGGGGCTGGCTCATGTGATGTTTAATTTTTGCATGATCTTGAAACGCCCTAGAGTGTTGTACGTTAATTGATTCTCCATAATCCACCATCACGTATTGGTTTTGTTCAAATATCTCATTTAGTGAAAGTGGTTCAGTCGATACTAAGTGCAGTGGAACGGACGCAACTTTTTCAGAGATCATATCTTCAATGTAGGGGGGCTCAAAAAGAAAAGCGATATCGACAATGCGGTTAAGGATGTTCTTTCTTAATTCAAGCGAAGAGTGGGTATTGGTTAACAGACTGACATCATCAATGTTTCGATCGATTTTTTGTAACCAGTTTTGCAAGATAATGTCCCATATCGAGTTCATGGCACCAATAACAAGCTGTTGTGAATCGTTCTTAGCAATACCGACATCTTGTTTGGTTTTTTGCCACAGAAATAACAATTCATTGGCATGTTTGACTAAGCGATGGCCTTCGGGTGTGAGTTTTAAGTGCTTTTGACTGCGATCAAATAATAGTACACCTAAATCGTCTTCAAGTAGCTTAATTCGGGCACTCACTGCTGACTGTGTAATAAATAATGCTTCTGAGGCTAGTCTGAAGTGCAATGTTCTGCTGACTTCAAGAAAGGTTTTTAACAGTTCAATTTTCATAGTACCGTATGCTTTTCGTTAAAAGCGCCGAGTAATGGTTATCAATTTATTCTATCAAGACATTAGTTTAATCAAAAATTTTTATCAAACTAAGCAAAATTTAGCGTTTTAATGATGCTAAACTAAACTATAAACTGCGCAACTTATTTTCCTCACCCTGAACATAATATATTGATAATAATTAGGATTTATTCTTATGAAAATAGCAATTCTATCGAGAAATGAAAACTTATACTCCACACGCCGTTTAAAAGAGGCGGGCGAAGCAAAAGGGCATGAGGTAGATGTTATAGACACGTTGCATTGCTACATGGATATTACCAGTAGTCGGCCGACAGTGCGTTATCACGGTGCACAACTCCCTAAATATGATGCCATTATTCCACGTATCGGCGCTTCGGTAACATTTTATGGGACAGCGGTGGCTCGTCAATTTGAAATGATGGGCACGTTTAATATCAATGAATCTGTCGCGATTAGTCGTTCAAGAGATAAATTAAGATCATTACAGCTATTGTCTCGAAAAGGAATTGGCTTGCCAAGAACAGGGTTTGCTCGTAAGCCCGATAATATTAAGGATTTGATTAAAAATGTTGGTGGCGCTCCAGTTGTAATTAAACTGCTTGAGGGAACACAAGGCATTGGTGTTGTATTGGCGGAAACTTCTAAAGCGGCTGAAGCGATCATTGAAGCTTTTATGGGGCTTAAAGCTAATATTTTGGTGCAAGAGTTTATTAAAGAAGCCGGTGGCGCAGATATTCGTTGTCTTGTTGTTGGCGACCGTGTTGTTGCAGCGATGAAACGTCAAGGAGCAGAAGGTGAGTTTCGTTCGAATTTACACCGTGGTGGTTCAGCCGAAGTGGTTAAATTAACTAAACAAGAAAGAGAAACCGCGGTAAATGCTGCCAAAGTGATGGGATTAAGTTTTTGTGGTGTTGATTTATTGCGCTCTCAAAACGGTCCTATGGTTATGGAAGTTAATTCTTCGCCTGGTTTGGAAGGGATCGAAACAGCAACAGGTAAAGACGTTGCAGGTATGGTGTTTGATTTTATTGAAAAGAAAGCCAAGCCGCATAACACCAGAACGCGCGGTAAAGGCTAAGAGGATACAAGATGAGCGCATTGCGTATTGGTGAATACGAAATTTTGCCGGGTGAGCAACGTAAAATAGAATTGCCTGTAGCGAAACTGTATACCGATGCTGATGTATCGATACCTGTTCATATTACTCGTGCAAAAAAGCCTGGTCCTACTGTCTTTATTAGTGCAGCAGTTCACGGCGATGAGCTTAATGGTTTAGAAATTATTCGCCGTCTTATTGGTCAAAAACAATTTAAGTTGACTCATGGGACACTTATATGTGTCGCGATGGTAAATGTTTATGGTGTTATTAACCAGAGTCGCTATATGCCGGACAGACGTGATTTAAATCGCTGTTTCCCTGGGTCGCCCAAAGGGTCACTAGCGGGGCGAGTAGCGCATATATTTTTGCAAGAAATCGTCAGTCATTGTGATTATGGTATTGATTTGCATACCGGTGCGATTCATCGCTCAAACTTACCCCAGATCAGAGCAAATATGACTGATGAGCAAACTAAAGAATTAGCCGAGGTCTTTGGTGCTCCGGTGATCCTCAATTCAAATTTAGTCGATGGCTCATTGCGAGAGTCAGCGGTAAAGCGAGGAACAAAAGTTTTGCTTTATGAAGCTGGTGAAGCGCTGAGGTTTGATGAATTCTCGATCAGAGTTGGCATTCGAGGTATTCATCATGTACTACAGTATTTAGGTATGGTGAGAAAATCACGAACCAAGCGAAAAGTGCAAGAACCCTTCGTAGCTAACGGCAGTCAATGGTTAAGAGCTACGGCCAGTGGTATTTTTCACAGTCGCGTACAATTGGGCGACCAGATAAGCAAAGGACAAGTTTTAGCAGAAATAGGAAGCCCCTATGGTGATATTATTGATGTCGTTAAGGCTTCTCGCCCGGGGATCTTAATTGGCAAACAGAATATCCCGTTGGTACAAGAAGGAGAGGCAATGTTCCATGTCGCCTATTTCACTGAAGATGAAGAAAATATTGCCGAACATATCGAAACGGTGCAAGAATTATTATTGCCAGAAGGCAGTCTTTAGGAGTATTTATGAGTGCATCTAAAAAAACCATTATTGGTAAACTTGAGAGTATCGCATTACCTGAGTTAGGCATAGAGGATATGCAAATTCGTGTTGATACTGGTGCGAAGACATCGTCTTTACATGTAGACAATATTACCAAAATAACCCAAAAGGGTAAGCCTTGGGTTAGTTTTGATATTCACCCTGATGTTCACAATGTTCATAAAATTGTTCATTGTCAGTCGCCAATTACCGACATACGAAAAATAAAGTCTTCAAATGGTAAGTCAGAGCAACGTTATGTTATTACCACTGATGCACGTTTAGGCGACAATGAATGGAACATTGAAATTACCTTAACTGATCGCTCTGATATGAGTTATCTAATGCTATTGGGGAGAGAGGCGATGGGAAAGAGATTTCTTGTTGACCCATCTAAAGTGTTTCTTGCCTCCGGTGAAAATAACGAAGAGTAGCTATGTTCTCAAAAATCAAAAATGCCTTAGAACTACAGGTTTTTAGTGTTCAAGAACAGCCAATAACTGTCGGGGATATATTGTTTATCCCTGTTTTGCTCATTATCGGTATTCTGTTAACCAAATGGTTAGTGAAAACAGTCACCAAGCGGTTAACGTCTAACAATACCGATCCGAATGTCATTTTATTAATTCAACGTGTGTTGTATGTGCTTGCCATCATTGTTTTGGTGATCACAACCTTAGATTTTATCAATGTTCCGATCACCGCTTTTGCGTTTTTATCAGGTGCTATTGCCATAGGCTTTGGGTTTGGTGCGCAAAATATTATTAATAACTTTATTAGCGGCTGGATTTTAATTTGGGAGAAGCCTATTCGCATTGGTGATTTTCTCGAAGTAGAAGAGGCAAAAGGTACCGTTGAAAAAATTAATACACGTTCGACTAGGATCCGCAGAGTCGATGGGGTACACCTATTAATCCCTAATAGCAAATTGCTTGAAAATACGGTAATTAACTGGACCTTGGTTGACCGCTTAGTAAGAACGACGGTTAGAGTTGGCGTTGCTTATGGTTCACCAGCGAGGAAAGTTGCTGATTTAATCATGGAGGCAACCGTGGCGCAATCAGAAGTACTATCCGACCCTAAGCCCATGGTGAGTTTCGAGGATTTTGGAGATAATGCCTTAATTTTTGAAGTGAACTTTTGGATACACTCTAGTGTTGAAGGTGGCCTTCGTTTAGTAAGAAGTAATATTCGTTTTAAGATAGATGAATTATTTGAACGAGAAAATATCGTCATCGCTTTTCCTCAGCGTGACGTTCATTTGGATGGTACGTTAAAAATTACCCGTCAATAATGTGTTAATCGTTGGATAAGATGCACCCGAAGAGTTTTGGTGCATCTTATTTCTCCTCAGGTTTGTATAAGAAATCGCTCGAATACAATAAAACAAAATCTTAAGCTCACTGTCACGTTCTAGCGCGCTACTTTTTACTTAATTCACGACAATATAACGCAGAAGTTAGTAAAAATAGGCGTTAGAAATGCATTTCTTATGTAGAGCTGAGATTATTTATCATTTGTTATGCTTTTTCGACCTTTCGTTCAAACCACAGTTTCATAAAGTCACGCGTTAGTTTTTGTTCAATATCCATTGCTCTGTCAGTTGGACAGAATATGGTAAATAACACTCTCGTATCACCTAAGTCGGTTGTTTCAATTTGAATGTCTGGCTCAGGCCCCGCAATTTTAACGTCTAAGCGATTTTCAATTAATTGGTTATAGCGGATAGCAACATCATAAAAATCTGCACAATATTCTTTTGCTTTTTCCATTAATTCATCGACGAACTCAAAAGGATTAATGCTGGCATCGCGTACAATAGTAAAGTGATGCATGGCGTAACGCTTTAAAAAGTTGAAGTTTTTTACGGGCAAGGTGATTAACTGACTGTTAGGCAGGTATAAGGTTTTACCGGTATATTGATATATATCTTTGTCAACTTCTAATAAGGTAAGTTTAGCCCAATCGCTCGAGTGTACTTCGCCAAAATGCGTCCCAACTTGGATCCAATCACCAATGCGAAAAGGGCGGTTTGAAATAATATAGATAAAACCAATAAAGCATTGAATAAACTCTCGTGTCGCTAAAACAATGGCGACAACAAATGCTGCAATTGAAAAGGCAAACTTTTGAATTTCTTCTGACCAAATATTAAAAACCAATAAAATTAATATCAAGGTAAAAATATTATTAACGATATTAATTTTTAAGCGCCGCTCCTGCTTGGATTTGCGCTTGATCATTTTGACCAATAAGTACTTCAAAAACCAAACAATAATAAAGCACAGCAGTGTCATAATCGCTTTATTATCTGAAAGCCATTGGAGGGTGTGCGCAGTGTTTTCATAAGCAGCGGCGAAAGAAGACATCAGTTATTTTGTTACCTCTCGTATAATTTAGTTAATTTTTGAGTTTGCTATTTTTAGCTGTGCAAGGGTAGCATCAACGCCGACTTTACTAAAGCTTGAATTTATTTCTTGTTGCTTGGTTTGCAATAAACTTATGCCTTCGACAGTAATATCAAAAAATTGCCACGAATCATGCTCAAAGATCAAACTCACTGACGCTCTATAACGCTTACCTTGTCCATTTAATTCAATTGGAACTACCGCTATTTTCCCACTTTTAGATAGACTCGCTTGACCAATCGTTAATGTTTCGTTGTCATACTTTACTAACAACGTACTATAACTATTGATAAGTTGAATAGATAATTCCTCAATAAATTCAGGCTTCAACTCGCCAGGTACTTTGGTGAGGTTTTTTCCTAATACTTTAAAGGTGAAGTAGCGGGTGTTGATGTTAGGGAGCAACTTCTCGCTAAGTACTGCCTTCACAGCTGAAGTGGTCAAACTATTTTTCGCTTTTAGCTGTTTTAATGAACGCTCTATCTCTTGAAATGACGACGATACCGTCGCTTCAATCGTTTTCGTCGTTGAGGCCATCGCAAGTGACGAAATCAGCAAAGTTAATAATACGAAAACAATAACTAAAAGGTTAACGTTGAAATTAGAAGAGTTTTTCATGTTATATCAGGTTGTAAAACAGGAGAGATGGGCGCATCTTACTGGTATTCGACGGCTTTACCAACGCAAAATATTAAAGATAGCGACAAATTATTTTAATGGTTGTTAGCTTAATAACTAAGCGGTATTTTTATCAAAAAGTACCATAGTTTCAATATGTTTTGTGTGAGGGAACATATTCATTAAACTAATTTTACTCAAGTTAAATCCGCTGTTTAAAATAAGTTTGCTATCTCTTGCAAGCGTCACCGGATCGCATGAAACATAAAGTATGCGATTAAAGCGATTTAGCGGTAATTGCTCAAGCACTGCATACGCCCCTGTTCGTGATGGATCGAGTACAAGTATTTGGTAATTTGCCTTAAACCACGTTAGGTTTTTTAATTGTTGCGTTAAGTCTTGGCAGTAAAACTCGCAGTTGCTGATATCGTTTTGCTTGGCGTTGTACTTTGCCATTGCTATTGCTGAATCAACGCCTTCAACTCCTACGACATGCTGAGCTTTTTTGGCAATGGCGAGACTAAAGTTACCTATGCCACAAAACAGATCTAATACGTTGTCTTTACGGGATATATTTAACCAATCAAGAGACTGAGCAATCATTTGTTGATTAACTTGATCGTTAACTTGAATAAAGTTATCAAAGTTAAAAGAGAGTTTCAGCTCAGAATTAATTTGATAATAAGGTTTTTCATTATCAATATTATCCAATGACTTAAAGATACCCCGCTCAGGAGACATCACCATTTTCCATTGGTTATCGATGCCGACCTGGTTAATTAAGTCAATATCTTGCTTTGGCAATGGTTTTATATGGCGAACGATAACATAAGCTTTATCTACCCCATAAATCTGCAGATGTGTGATGGCTTGACCGTTTTTTAAGCAGGGTAACAACTCGCTAAATACTGAAAATATCTGTTTAAATCGGCTATCTAAAACATGACATTGACTAATGTTGATAATTTTCTTTGAATTGTGCTGACGAAACCCAAGGGCATACTGACTTTTTTGACGATCAAAATAAACCGCAATTCGAGCAGTTCTACGATAATATTGATGAGAAGAGGCAATTGCGTCTTGCCATTCTTGAATGTCGACTTTTGCAAATTTTTTAAAAAGCTGCCCGACCGCCTCTTGTTTTGATACAACCTGTTGGCTGGCATCGAAGTGCTGCAGTTGGCATCCTCCACAGAACTTATAGTGTGGGCAAGAAGGGTCAATTCGGTATTCGCTAGCGGACAAAACTCGTTTGGTATGTAATCGAAGATAATTCTTTTTTTCTTCAACAACATTAGCCAATACGGTTTCACCAAGCAGCGCTCCTTCGACAAAACACACTTTTGATTGCTCGCGAGCAATACCAACACCTTCATGATTCATCGCGGTTATTGTTAATTCTTTGACGTCCTTTTTTAATGAGGAGGACTGTTTTTTTGGGGCTTTGAATATTTTAACCACGAAATCTTCCCAGCAGCGTTGTTAACTAGTGTTATATTTACTTGAATATCAATTGAGTGCTAGTGATAGGCTACCACGCGTTAGGCAAATTGAAGGCCAAATAGTTTAACACGGTTACGTCCTTCTTCTTTTGCTTTATAAAGCGCAGCATCAGCTTGCCCCAACAGTTTTTGAATGTCATCTTGATGTTGTTCATTACTGCTAATACCAATACTTGCAGTGCATTTTATTGGTATATCCCCTTTAATGGTTATAACGTGTTCGGCAATAGACTGTCTGATCCTATCAGCGATTTTCTCTGCCTCAGTAAGGGTGGTTTCAGGTAATGCTAAGACAAACTCTTCACCGCCTAAGCGAGCAAATACATCATTAGAGCGACAATGCCCTTTAATTACTTTACAGATCTCTTTTAAGCAAATATCGCCAGCGAAATGGCCATACTTATCGTTGATGGATTTAAAGTAATCAAAATCTATTAACACCACGGAAAGGGGGCGTTTGCCTCTGTTTGCGAGGTTGGTAAGGTACTCGCCTTTTTCAAAAAAACAACGTCGATTATAAATTTTGGTTAGTTCATCAGTCGTAGCTTGAATACTAAGCTGTTGTTCGTTGCACTCGATTTGATTGATAAAAATGGTCATCACTAAAACAACTTCTACCATGTTTACAAAGATAACCGATTGAAAAAGCATATGATTAATCTCATCAGACAAAACGATCATTGGTGAGGTATTTATGGTATTTTCACAATAGAAAAATAAAATCACCGCTGCCATACTAAGCAGGAATTTTTCACGCTTCTCTTCAATATTAAACAGTAAGAAAGCCCCAGTTGGTACTAAGAAAAAATAGAGGTGAAAGCCAGACTCTTTGGTTAAATATAAATTTGTACAAATAACTAGATGAAACATTAGAATAACGAAAAACCAAACCTTTGCGCTACGAGTCAGTTCAAAGCGGTTCAGGACAATTGTACCCAAATAAGACAAGGTAAAAGCTGTATTTATTAAGGCCATCGTTATTGTATCTAGCGCGAAAAAATAATAACTTGTGTAAGTAGCAGAAATAAAAGTGGTAATTAGCGCGACTATATTGGTAATGCGAACTTTATTGGCTTGATTAAAAGGTAAGTGATTACTGCCTATGTTCACAATATCGTTAAGTTTAATCATTATCTATCTTTCTTAATAGGTTAATAAACTATCACGGCGTTCCATCACAACAATAACAGTGATTTTGTTTGCTTCGTTGGTCGCTACTTTACGTGAAAATGACAGGAGAAGAAATACTTGATTAAAAAATTAGAAGGATTAAAAGCTACGGTTTGGAGTGCATTATTAGTCTCTATTGCTTTTATCCTTGTAAATTCGACGAAAGATTATTGGATATCCTTTGAACCATTAATCGCACAAATCCTCGTAGTACTCTTTACCATGGTTATTCTTTTTTCACTTCAGTTTGGGCGAAGTCGAATTACACTTTTGAGTATTTTGTGGTTAGCTTATTATGCGATTACAGAGTTTGGGGTACTCGATAGTATGCCGTTTTCTGGTAATAAACAATGGATGTTTATTGCGGGCACATTTTGTTTAACAATTTTAGCTTTTATTCAAGATAGGGGAATGCTCTCTCTCCATGGTATCGTGCGAGTTGTTCTATTCGCTGCTGTTATCGCACTTGCGCAATTATGGCTGTACCTATGGCAGGAAGGTTATACACTGATAAAAGGCTACGATAAGTGGCAGCTTGGCCTTAGTTTTTTCCAAATAGACTGCGTCGTTTATTTCGCGGGATTAGTTTTATTAGCCAAAAGTATCAAACAGCCCAATCTTTTTGTTAGTGCATTATTAACGACACTTGTCATCTGGACGTTAATGTTTAATCAGCAATTGGCGTTAACCAATAGTGTTATTTTAACATTACTGCTCTGTCACTATTTGTTGATTGTCGTCATCGATTCATATTATCTGGCTTTTAGAGATGAATTGACAGGGTTGCCGTCTCGACGAGCGTTAATGCAATTTATCTTATCTCTTGGGCGAAAATATACCGTTGCCATGTTGGATGTCGATCACTTTAAAAAGTTTAACGATAATTATGGTCATGATATCGGCGATCAAGTACTTAAATTGGTCGCGGCAAAACTATCTAAAGTAAAAAGCGGCGGAAGAGTCTTTAGGTATGGAGGTGAGGAGTTTACCATTGTTTTTCCTAGAAAGGAGATTAAGGAAACGCTTGCAGAACTGGAAAAGTTAAGAAATGATGTTGCTAATTATGACATTGTTATTCGACATCCACTTCGCAAAACCAAGAAGGCTCGTAGTAAAAGCAATGCAAATAATGACTTGAAAACCGTTAATGTCACTATTTCGATCGGTGTTGCCAGTAGAGCGCCAAAAGCATTGTTTGAGCAAACACTAAAAAGTGCAGACGAAGCTTTGTATCGTGCTAAAAAAGCGGGGAGAAATAATGTTTGTCAGTAAGGTTGTGAATACGAGCCTGCTTTAAAAGTTCAGCAAGTTGGAGTAACTGATTTATTTCGACTATCTTTATAGCTTAATCGCTATTGTTTGCGCATAGAAATCTTTATCTATGTGGTTGTTTAGCACTTAACAACCAAAGCTAGGTAAGGAGAAGTTATGAATTTATCATCTATGTTTATCGTATCTTTAGCGTCATTATATGTGGTCAGCGGTTACTCATATGCTGATGACTCCCAAAGTAAAATAAATCGTGCAATGTCAGCAGCACCCGATGCGATTAGTGGGCAAGCGCTTATTCTTGATACGGACGGCAGCGTCTTGAGACAAGGAAACAATGGTTGGACATGTTTGCCTGATACTATGCCCGGAGATAAAGCACCGATGTGTAATGATGCTACATGGATGAAAATGATGCAGGCGGTTGGAAGTAAAGCACCATTTGAAGCAGATAGCATTGGAATTTCTTATATGTTGCAAGGAGAGCCAAGTGGCTCTGGGGTTAGCAACTCAACACCTTATCATCAAAATCATACGCAAGCCGAAGACTATGTCGAAACAGGACCACATATTATGATTATCGTTCCCAAAGCATTACTAAAAGGTGTGACAACTGACCCTAAATCGGGAGGGCCTTATGTGATGTGGAGTGATACCGACTATGCCCATATTATGGTGCCAGTAGCTCTGAAAGGTAAATCAGTGATTACGAAATAGAAAAGGAGAGATGTATAGTAATAATGACGGCACGGTTAGTTATGGCTGTTACCAACCGTGCTCTCATTGTTAATTTAAGATGGCAACGTTAATAAAGACAATACTTAATAGAATAGGACAAACGAAACGAATATAGTTGCCCCAGTAAACCAGCCATTTACGCCCATTTTGCAATGATTTATCTCTTAGTTTGTTACCTCTATTCCACATCCAACCAACGGCGATAAAATAGAATAAACAGCTGATCGGTTGCATCATGGTGGTGAGTACGCGAATGACTAACCCAAAAAGCATTTCAAAATTGGCAATCA
Organism: Thalassotalea ganghwensis; assembly: GCF_053485795.1. Taxonomy (NCBI): domain Bacteria; kingdom Pseudomonadati; phylum Pseudomonadota; class Gammaproteobacteria; order Alteromonadales; family Colwelliaceae; genus Thalassotalea; species Thalassotalea ganghwensis. The sequence continues at coordinate 171,130 of NZ_JBQRUM010000002.1, read as the reverse complement.
ATGTCATGCTTGCACACAAAACGATGAAAGATACCAGCCATGTTGCTTTGTGACGAGACAACTTTTTATCTTCCATTAGATAAGATACAGGAACTTCTGTAGATGAAATCGTTGATGTCAGTGCCGCAATCGACAATAACGTAAAAAACGCACAGCTAACCACGAGACCAATAGTTCCCATCGAATTAAATAGCTCAGGTAAAATATTAAAGATCAATTGACCTTCGCCAATTAACCTTCCTTCTGAAAATACATCTTGGCCAGCAGCTTGAGCCACAAACAATGCTGGAATAATTAACAGCCCAGCTAAAAATGCAATGCCGGTATCGAGTGCTGTGATAGACAGGACAAGTTTACCCATGTCCTTACCCTTTTCCATGTAAGAACCATAAACCATCATACCGCCGACGCCGATTGATAATGAGAAAAATGCTTGTCCCATGGCTGAAATGATCAGCTCAGGATCGGTTACGCGATTAAAGTCAGGGATCAAGTAAGTCTCTAACCCTTGTTCAGCGCCAGGCTGACTCAAGATATAAATAATCAGTCCGATTAACATCAGTAACAACACCGGCATCAACCTGCTTGACCACTTCTCTATACCCGCATTGACACCTTGATGAATAATCCCTGCGCCTAACAAAATAAACAATGGCGTAAAAACAAGGTTTCTTTGTGTGCTTGATGTCGCGAGCCAAGTAGATAAATCATGTGCATTCAATAACTCTGCAAGCGCAGATAATGCATGAGCGAGCATCCAGCCAGCGACTATAGTATAAAAACTAAGCATCATGATCGCGCCAGTTAAACCGAGTAAACCGGCTTTTCTACCAAGTTGAGTCGATACTTCTTTACAAGCATCACCTAAGGCAGCGACTGGATTTTTTTGAGCCTGATTACCAATGTAAATTTCAGCGTAAAGAGCGGGTAGTGCAAGTAGTACGGTAACGATCAAATAAACGAACAAGAACGCGCCACCGCCGTTATTGGCGGCTTGTGTCGGAAACCCCCATATATTCCCTAATCCTATAGCTGAACCAGCTGCAGCAAGCACAAAACCAATGCGAGAATGAAAAGAATCTCTAGTAATAGACATAATTAGATATATTGTTATTTTTAATTTGTCATTGAGCTTACCTAGATCGGTTAGCTTAGGGAAGTATTTTGGCGGAATATTAGTAACTCAAAAAGTTAAAATTATGTTAATTCGTAAAAAAATTGCCACAGTCGATAAAAAGCCGCTCAAAAAATAAACTAAATTAAGTTTGCATAAGCGCGCTAGTTGAAAGGAAAAACTATCCAAGCCAATTCTTGATGCGTTAAAATAGCGCTAATACAACAAAGCTAAGGTGAACAATGCTTCAATTTCAAATAATTCCAGTGACGCCATTTCAACAAAATTGCACATTATTTTGGTGCGATGAAACCAATCAAGCAGTAGTTGTGGACCCCGGCGGAGATATTGAGTTGATTGTTGCCGCTATACAGCAGCATAAACTGACATTATCTAAAGTTATCTTAACGCATGCGCATATAGATCATGCCGGAGCGACAAATGAACTGGCGAGTAAGTATAGTGTGCCGATAGAAGGACCACATAAAGAAGATAAATTTTGGATTGATTTGATCCCAGAGCAAAAAACACGTTTTGGCTTTGCTCATGCTGAACACTTTACCCCAGATCGTTGGTTAGATCAGGGTGATACAGTTTCTTTTGGCCATATTGAATTAGAAGTCTATTTTTGTCCAGGTCACACGCCGGGTCATGTCGTGTTTTATCATCGTGATTCAAAACTTGCACAAGTCGGTGATGTATTGTTTAAAGGCTCTATCGGACGAACAGACTTTCCTCGTGGTGATTTTGACACCCTTTATCGTTCTATTCGCGATAACTTATTTCCACTAGGTGATGATGTTCGTTTTATTCCAGGCCATGGCCCTATGAGTACGTTTGGTGAAGAGCGCCGCTCAAATCCATTTGTTGGTGATAATGCTAGGTAATGTAAAAGATAAAGAGTATTAAAGATGTCAGTTAATATTTTAAAAGTGCAAGCTCGGTTGAAACGTATCGACTCAAGTCCAATTTTTCAATGGTCGGTTATTATCGTCATCGTACTTTCTGCCTTATTGATAGGGGTTAAAACGCATCGCTTACCGCCTAATGCATTACAACTATTATCGATATTAGATGTTGCGATCACCGTATTCTTTCTAATTGAAATCGTTATTCGTTTTCTTGCGTGCAAGGATAAAAAAGCGTTTTTCAAAAGTGGTTGGAACATTTTTGATACCATTATCGTAATTGGTAGCTTGATCCCAACAGGTGGTTCAGGGGTATTGCTTGCGCGCTTATTAAGAGTATTTAGAGTGTTACGTCTAGTCTCTATGGTGCCAGAGTTAAGGTTGCTAATAAATGCGCTATTAAAAGCCATCCCTCGCATGGGCTATATAGCATTGCTGATGTTTGTGATTTTCTACATCTACGCCGCAGTAGGTAGCATGATTTTTAATGAAATTAATGCCGTACTGTGGGGGAACGTATCTATTTCCATGTTAACCTTGTTTCGAGTCGCGACCTTTGAGGATTGGACTGATGTAATGTATGAGACCATGGAAATATACCCAAGTAGCTGGATATTCTATATATCATTCATATTTTTAACGGCATTTATCTTTTTGAATATGATGGTCGGTACTATCCTCGAAGTTATGGGACAAGAGCATGAAGCTTATCGTGCAGCGCAGCATGGCGAAAGCATTGAGGGTGGTGAGCCAGCAAGTAGAGCGCAAATCGAAAACTTAGAAAAAGAGATCGCTGAACTTAAAACATTAATAAAAGAACGAATAGTGTAATCTTTTTAGTCAGTTAAAAATGCTTACTCCGTCGCTAAGAGTAAGCATTTCTATTTAACATGCTAATGGTCACAAAGAAAACGTCATTATTGGTATTGAAACACGTCTGAAATATCGACCTTGAAAACATCGGCGATTTTAAAAGCTACTTCTAATGAGGGTGAGTATTTACCTTTTTCAATCGCCACTATCGTTTGTCTTGATACGTTAACAGCATCGGCTAATTGTTGTTGTGTCATTTCATCATGCTCAAATCGCATTTTTCTCAAGGTATTAGAGATCGTTTTACCTGCCATTTTAAAAACCTCTTCGATAATAAAATAGCTGCGTTGATAAACGGTATACTTCGGCAAATACCATGAAAAATATGACAATTTGAATGACTTTTTCATGATAAGCAAGTGTACTAGCTGGCAAGATAACGTTATTAAGTGCCGGGGCGATCGTATAGAAAACTGCTACTGCTACACCGATCGATAATAGAATATAAGCATGCTGCGTGGCACGTAATGAGATCAGTTTATCGCGTTCGTCTTCCTGCGCATTTGCATCCTTGTGATTAATAATTGCCAATATTATATGAAGCACAATTTCCAATACGATAGTTTGAATAATAACGGATTTAAGCAAGTCGTTAATCAATGCCTGATTTAATGCTTGGCTATTGGCAAGTTCAATCATGGTTAATCCATAGTCCCCCCAAATGAGCAATAATATGACTAGCGACAACCAAATCGTTTTTTCTTTGTATGACATTGTATACTCCGTGTATGATATTTTTGACATTGATGAGTGTAAGGCGGAGTGCCTCTAGTGTCAAATATTTTTAACATAAAGTCTGTTTGTTTTTACATTTTGGTCTGGCTATTACTAAAAGTGAGTTTGCTACCACGGAATTTTTTTAAGCAATATGTCTTTAAACATTACCCAATCACCAAGCAAGCTATAAAGAGGATAGGTAAAGGTTGCCGGTTTATTTTTTTCAAAGAAAAAGTGGCCTATCCAAGCAAATCCATAGCCTATAAAAGGAAGCAAAATCAAGCCAAACCACCACTTTGTCAGTAGCACGTATAATAAGGTTGATAATACTAAAAGGCTGCCGACGAAGTGCAGTCGACGGCAATATTTATTCTGGTGTTGTTCTAAATAAAATGGATAAAACGCTTGAAAATTTTGGTATCGCTTTGACATAAATTTAGTCGACCTTAGGTTTTTCAATAGAAGCTATTTCGTTTGATTCATCGTTATTTGTTGCTAGTTAAATTTTGTCATGAAGACTTTAATACCCATGCTGATCATGGCGATACCGAATAAACGGTTTAACCAATGTCCTAGTGCTTGAAAGCGTTTATTGATACTTGGCCTAGAGAGTAAAAATACCACAGTTGAAAACCATAAAAATTGTAAGATCATCATCCAAACGCCATAAATCAATAGATGGTAAGTAGGTATGTCAGGAGAGAGCACAATAGTAAAAAGTGCGACAAAGTATACGGGAGCTTTAGGGTTTAATGCATTGCATAAAAAACCTGAGCTAACACTTTTGAACGGCGATGGCATAGTTTGTTTGACTTTATTAATGTCAACTGTATTCGGTTTAGCGCGTAAACCTTGATATCCAAGGAATAAAAGGTAACTACCTCCCAATAATTTAATTACCCATAAGGCGGTCTCGCTGTTGGCAATAATCGCTGCAAGCCCAAAAATCGAGTAGGCAATATGAATAGATAAGCCTAGTGCAATACCAAAGCTTGCTAACAAACCGGTTTTTCTGCCATGAGTCAAGGTTTGCTGAGAGACCAAAATAAAATCTGGGCCTGGTGAGGCCGCAGCTAATAAATGAACCGTGGTAATCAGTAAAAAGCCTTCGGTAAATCCCATTTTGGTTACTCGCGATAAAAAAGTTTAAAATATCATTGCATCATTATTTGTCAATTTGGCTGTTGCGCAAATCGTTTATTGTTGGATAATACGCACATTTGTAACGAAGTGGCACAAATTTGTGCTGCTTCTTGAGTGGTTAGTTGAGATGCGTTTAGATAAGTTTATTTGTAAAAGTACCGAGCTTACTCGAACTGAAGCAAAAAAATTGCTGAAAACGGGTAGAGTTTTGGTTAATGATGAAGTTATCAAAAACCCTGCTCATCAAGTACATGAAAACAATTATGTTAGCGTTAATGATCAACGTTTGGTAGCTCGTACTTCAAGATACTTGATGCTGCATAAGCCTGCTGATTTTATTTGTTCTAATGTTGATGAAATTTATCCGTCAGTTCTACACTTAATCGAACTTGATAAAGCATTTGATTTACATATTGCTGGTCGACTTGACGCTGACACCACAGGGTTGGTGTTGATTACCGATGATGGTCGTTGGTCGCATGACATTATTTCGCCTAAAAAACAATGCAATAAAGTTTATCGTGTCTGGTTAAGAGATCCATTGAAGGAAGGAGTTGAACAGCAGTTTTTAGCAGGAGTTCAGCTGCAAGGTGAAAAAAGCTTAACCTTACCGGCTGAGCTGTTAAGAATTACCGATAAAGAAGTACTATTAACCATAACTGAAGGAAAATATCATCAGGTTAAGCGAATGTTTGCTGCGGTCGGTAACAAAGTTGTTGCATTGCATCGAGAGCAAATCGGTCAGGTAAAACTCGATAATGAATTGGCAGAAGGGCAATGGCGTCATTTAACGGATGACGAAGTAAACTCTTTTGCTTGTTAAGCAGATAAAGTAACTTTTATTTTATTTGTATTCAATTGTTTACAGGGAGGTAGACTATTTACGCTCAAATAGCAAAAAAAATTAAAGTTTTTGATTTTTGTGTCGATAAATTGATCAAACCTAAGATTTATTTGAGTGAGTATTAAGGATAATCCAATGAATGTGTTAGCTGAACTCTTGCCTCCAGCTCATCTAGTTAAGTCAGAAAACACAGCGAAAGATCGCAAGCAAAAGCCTAAGCAGTATAAAAAGATTGCTAAGTATTCATCTGATGATCAACAAGATGAACAGCATAACTTTGGTGCTGCAGCTAACGTTTGGGATAGAGTAGAGCGACGCTCAGGTGAAGATAGAAGGGCTAAGAGGCAATCTCGTGGCCGTTGGCATGACTCACGTACTCGAAAAGATAGAAGAAAATCAGAACAAGGGATATTTGTTAAGATTTGATTTTTTAATACCTACCAATACTGAGTAAGACAATACAAACCATTGCTTTTGAGAATAGTGGTGAGTGTTGTCACCTACAAAGAATCTAAACTTGCAAGCGGTAGTCTTTATTGGTAAGTTTGTTGTTGGCTTCGCTCCCACCTTGAAACGGGTAAGTGTAGGTTCAAGGTGCGTAGAACTAATTATGTCATACCCCAGGTTAGCATCACCGAAGCCCTTACTCAGAAGTCTAAACGCTTGCGTGAAAAATATCGAGTCAAAATAAATACCGCACCTCAAACTAATTGCCTACCAATTTACTGTGATAGCAAAATAATCAAGTTTATTATTTTGATTCTACCTACACCTTAAAAATTTCTAATACGTAACACAAATGTTTCTGAGGAAACAAACATGATACAAATTCACTGATTAAAACTGCATTTCTTTTGTTAGAATGCTCATCGTTAACTGGTCAGACGAGGTTGCGTTCCTAAACTTGTTGTATTAGCGCGTATACCTTGATTAAGAGAAAGAGCTACTTATGAAGCATTCAGTAACTAACATTGTAAAGTCAATCCGACATGGTGCATATTGCGTGGGCATTTTAACATTAGTAGTGGTATCACCTTTATCATATGCAAATAGTTTAACCAATATTGAGCAAATGATAGAAAACTATAGCAACAAGTCTCGGGCTAATAAGCCTAAAGCGCCCAAATTATTACTTTGCGTTTTAAAAGGAAAAGCGAATAAACTAGTTCATAAAAGAGTCGTTTATATTGAATGTGATCATGTTGTCTATGATCGAAACAAAGATAAGGTTGTAGGTGATTTAAAGAATCAAGTGCTCTATAGCTAATATTTTTATGGCTCAAAATACGAAGCAAGAACTGTTATGTTAATAGCCTTTTATCAAAGCCCAATAATAGCTGACAAAAAGCTTGGGCTACTAGCCTACTAATTTTCCCCCTAATAAGGGGATTTATAAATGGATTTACTATACGGTTTACGTGCATTCTGACTTATTTTATCGGTTTGGTTCATTCGTGCTTGGGGAACGTTATATTCTGATAAAGTTATATGGAAAAAACGAGTTATCCAAGTTATTTGGTGGAACTGTATTTACTAAAAATACATTACGGTTTGCGTGGCACCTTACCAAAATTGCTTGGCTTTGCAGCGCTATTATTAACAATTAGCCACGGACAATTTAAATTGAATATCGTTGTTAACGTTATAGCAATAACATTTTTAGAGCATGGATTGATTGCTATTGTTTTTAGCAAAGGACGACATTTACCATGGCTAATTTTCTTGTTTGTCGCTTTTATACTGCTTTATGTAGCCAAAATATAAACTTGTTCCACCGTTAATTTTATTGCTTACGGTACTTATATTTATTTAATGTTTAATTGATTGCCTATCTTGAAGGAATTTACGTAAATTAGGTGTTGAGTTGCACTTTAATCGACCTCCCAGTAATTCTGATACCACAGCTGCTCCTTGAGTCATCGCTGACTGGCAATCTACTTGTTTATCTTTCAACCTTAATTCTGGTAATTTGTCAGCTGATGGCGAATATTTTGTGATTGATTGACTCATTTGCTTACCCTTATTGTGATAGTCTTGATAGGATTCTTGAGTTAAGCTATCTAGCATTTGTGCACGGTAACGATCTTTTAGCTGAGACATCATTTTTTTTGAAAATCTAGGAGAAGTTTTTTGCGATGGATTGGCGTTAGATAAGTTACGTTGTTTATTCACCGCAGCATTATTTGTACTTTGCGTGTTAGAGGCAGAAATTAACCTTTTATTTTTTAATTCATCATTTTTATTACGATTTTCGCTCTCACTTTTTGTTAAATTATCCTTTGTTACATCATCTGTTTTTACTGCTAATGTATTTACATGTTCTTTTTTAACTTTATTTGTTGGTGGGGAGTATTGGTATAGTGTCGCCTTAATTGAAGGCTCTTGGTAAACATTACTAATTTTTAAATCTTTTGACTCTTTAATTTTATTGAGATTTACCAATACCAATAAGACAGCTATGTGTAGAGCGATAGCTAAGGAAAGGTAGTTACCAGCGGGCTTAGTTGAGCTGGAGTTACGAGTAACTCGAACATCTATATTTTTGTTTACTAAAGCGATATCCATATCGGCTTTCCTATTGTTTTTAATTCGTTTTATAGTACTTAATAACTTGCTTTGCTAACAGGGTATATTCCAGAATAATTAATGTTATAAGTTTTTATACTTTTTTAACAAAGATTGCTACCTATTGTGCTTAATGCATTTGATACGAAAATTATCATTAGCTGAGGGATTCGGGAATTTTTTAATGAGACTACCCTATAAGTTTAAGCCGTGCATGTGAAGTCTTGATGAGCTTTACTCTATGTCTTTGTTAAAAGTTTAAAGTGAAATACAATTGAGAAGTATAAATGAATAACGCCAGCGAGTGCTGGCGTTATTTTTTTACGAACAATACAGTAGTACTATTGTGGTTTAGTAGGTCCAGCTTGTGCTCTGCTTGTTGCGTCGCTAACCATCGCCATTTTACCAGATAAACTGTGCGTTAATCTTTCACTCTCATCAGCAAATGCTGTCGGTAGTTCTCGAATGGTATTAACCGTTTCAGGTTTCGTCATTCCTGCACTAGCGCGATTCTGCTTACGAGGTGATGCTAGCTTAACGGTGACATTAGGCATTTCCTCTTTTACCTGAGGTTGCTCAGGTTCAGCATTTTCTGTAACGGTTTCCACAGTATCAGATGCAGAAGGCATTGTTTCAGTCACACTATCTTCAACTTCAGGACCTGTCGCTTCACTTATTTGCTGCTCTTGCTCGTCTTGCTTGGCAATAACTTCAGTATCGCTAATCGCGGTATCAGCTTTTGGCGCTTCTTTTTGAATCGCTTGTTTTTTAGCAGCTTTAGCAATACTCGTATGTTCTAATGCCAGTTCTTGCTGATTGTCGTTAGCAGTTTCGCTCGCTTGCTCATCGTCATTGATGACAGCTTTAGCGGTTGTTGCTGCGTTATCAGTTGAAGACGCTTCGTTGACAGTTTTAGCGTTAGCATCATTATCAAATAGCTCTTGTTGAACCTCAGAAGAGTGAGAATCAACGGTTGCAATATTTTCTTGTTTCGTTTGCTCTAAACTTACTTCTGGATAACGTGCTTCCACTGGATCAGAGCTAGCTTCATTGATCTTCGGCTCGCTACCAGTACTCGCTTGTTGCGTCTGCTGAGTTTCAATATCAAAGCTCTTTTCAATATCAGCATTGTTTTGATCATTGTTTTGGCGACGACGTTGACCATGATTTCTCAAATGACGAGGTGAGCGTCGGCTACGAGGGCGATGCTCTTGTGCATTTGCTTCGTTATTATCTTTACTCTCCGCTTGCGGCTTTTGATTGTCGACAGCTGATTCGGTAGCAACTTTATTATTTGAAGCGACTTTCTCTTCATTTACTGAAGCTGCTGTGACATTTTTCTCAGCAGCATTAACTGCTTGTTGCTCAGGTTGCGTTGCATGCTCTTCGCCACTACGAACCTTTTTACGATTATTGCGGCGTTGTCTGCGTTCAGCTACTTTCTCTTCTTTTGGCTTAGTTGCCTTAGTATTAGATGGTTGCTTACGCACAGGCTTAGCAGCTTTATCTTGAGCGTTATCATCTTTTATTGATGTGCGCTTGTCGTTCTTACGATCGTTACGGTCATTTCTGTCGTTACGATTGTTTCTACGTTGATTGTTGCGCTGGCGAGGATGCTTTCCTTGACGTTTATTTGAATTGTCCTGTTTCTTTTGTTTAGGCTTATTATCATCTTCGCTGGCAAATAAGCCTTTTAACCAAGAAACTAAGCCGGTAAGTAAGCTTGCACTCTCTTTGGTTGAAGCTTTGTTATCTGCCTTAGCTTTGTTTGAAACAGGCGCTTGTTTTGGTGCAGACATGCCTTGAAGTAAAGGCTCGTCTTTCTTTATTGCCTCTTTAGCAAACTTAGGCATAATCGCTTCTTCAACAATAGCCTCTTTGATCGGTACTTCATAACTTGCTTCGGCGACCGTTTCATCAGGGCGCACTCTAACCACTTCATAGTGTGGTGTATCCATGTTTGGATTTGGAATGATGAGTACTTTTACACTGTGTTGCTTTTCAATATGAAATACTGAACGACGCTTCTCATTTAATAAATAGGTCGCAACAGGTACTGGCACTTGCGCATGCACTTGTTGGGTATTTTCTTTAGTTGCTTCTTCTTCCATCAAACGTAAGATAGATAACGCTAACGACTCTATACCTCTGACATGCCCGGTACCATTACAACGAGGGCACACCCCTTGACTGGTTTCCCCGATTGAAGGACGTAATCGTTGGCGTGACATTTCAAGAAGACCAAAACGAGAAATGCGACCTAATTGAATTCTTGCTCGGTCTTGCTTAACAGCATCACGCATGCGGTTTTCAACTTCACGCTGATGACGCACTGGTGTCATATCAATAAAATCGATAACCACAAGGCCACCTAAGTCACGTAATCGTAATTGACGTGCAATTTCATCGGCAGCTTCAAGGTTGGTATTAAACGCTGTTTCTTCGATATCTCCACCTTTAGTTGCTCGAGCAGAGTTGATATCAATAGAAGTCATCGCTTCTGTAGGATCAATAACAATAGAGCCACCTGAAGGTAAGCGTACTTCACGTTGAAACGCTGACTCTATTTGACTTTCAATTTGAAAGTGAGTGAATAACGGCTTGTCATTGGTATAAAGTTTTACTTTATTGGCGAAATCGGGACGCACCAATTCAATATGCTCTTTTACGCGCTCATAGGTTTTTGGGCGGTCAATTAACACTTCACCTATATCTCGACGCAAATAATCACGAATTGCGCGCAAAATAACGTTAGTTTCTTGATGAATTAAGAAAGGAGCAGGGCGACTAGCTGCCGCTTCTTCAATGGCTTTCCAGTGATGTAATAAGACGCTTAAATCCCATTCTAATTCTTCATAGTCTTTACCAACGCCAGCAGTTCGAACGATTAACCCCATACCTTTCGGTAGGTCTAATTTACTTAGCGAATTTTTAAGGTCTGTACGTTCATCACCTTCAATACGACGTGAAATGCCACCCGCTCTAGGGTTATTTGGCATTAATACCAAATAACTACCAGCAAGGCTAATAAAGGTAGTTAACGCTGCACCTTTTTGACCTCGTTCTTCTTTGTCAATTTGAACGATAACTTCTTGGCCTTCGGATAGTACGTCTTTAATATTTGGACGACCTTGGAAAGAGTAGCCTTTTGGAAAATATTCTCTGGCAATTTCTTTCATCGGCAAGAAGCCATGACGTTCAGCGCCATAGTCAACAAATGCCGCTTCTAGGGAAGGTTCAATTCTGGTTATTTTTGCTTTATAGATATTGGCTTTTTTTTGCTCATGACCTGGACTTTCAATGTCGAGATCATAAAGTTGTTGGCCATCAACAAGTGCTACACGTAACTCTTCTGACTGTGTAGCATTGATTAACATACGTTTCATAGTTTCTGTGACTCATAATTTAGTCACAGCACTGCTGTGCTTTTAACACAAAGCATTCTAATGCTATGGTAACAGCAATTTGTCAACCTCACGGGTGTCAATCTTAATGCGCCATACTACGCATTAAGCTGTTAAAATCTGATTGTCTTATGCCTTTACTGTTTCTAAACAATAAAGAAAAATCTGCTTTTATGTGCTCAGCCAGCGTGCTGTGCTTTCGATAAGTTATTGAAAATACCACTGTTACATTGATGTGGTTGTTATTGTCGGTCAACTTATCGACTTTAAATACCAAATAAGCTTTAACTTTGCAGGGCGAATGTTTATGTTTTACTACTCGACAAGTTACTCACATCGATTGCAACAATAGGCTATTCTCTTATCAAGTCATCTTAGCTTGAAAAGGCAGCCGCATTCATCCTCTTACGCTTTAAATAAAGCTTACGTTTCTGTTACTTATTCTTCATTTGATCGGTAACCTTAGTATTATCTCACTTTTTACTTTAAAAAGGCAATTAAATAAAGGCGTTAATTGGAGTAAAATAGCAAAAAATTATGATAAACTGCGCGCCATGAAAGAATCTACTAAACCACAAGTCCGCTTTATTACTGTTGATGGTGATGATGAAGGACAAAGAATTGATAACTTTTTATTAAAGACGTTAAAAGGCGTACCTAAGAGTATGATTTATCGTTTGTTAAGAAAAGGTGAAATTAGAGTAAATAAAAGGCGTATAAAACCTGAGTATAAATTAGTAAAAGAAGACATTTTGCGTATCGCGCCTATTCGAGTCTCAGAAAAGTCCGCGCCAGTTTCTACTCAACTGAACGTTGTCGCGAACCTAGAAAAACAAATCTTATTTGAAGATGACCGCTTAATTGTCATTAATAAGCCTTCGGGTATGGCGGTTCACGGAGGAAGTGGTGTCAACTTTGGTGTTATTGAAGCGCTCAGGGCATTACGTCCAGACGCGAAAATGCTTGAATTAGTGCACCGTCTTGATCGTGATACTTCTGGTTGTTTAGTTGTTGCTAAAAAACGTTCAGCGTTACGCCATCTTCATGAGCAATTAAGAGATAAGAAGGTTCAAAAGTTTTATCATGCGTTGGTCAAAGGTCGATGGTCACCCAAATTAACTCGAGTAACTGAAGCGCTAAAAAAGAATGATTTAAAATCCGGTGAAAGAGTGGTGATAGTTGATAATATTAACGGCAAAGAGTCGGAAACACGATTTAAAGTATTACAACATTACCAGAATGCTACGTTAGTTAGAGCATTTCCTGTGACTGGCCGAACTCATCAAATAAGAGTGCACTGTCAAGTTAAAGGACACCCAATTGCGTGCGACCCTAAGTATGGCCATCCTGAGTTTGATGAATACATGCGTTCAATGGGGTTAAAGCGTTTGTTTTTACATGCTGCCAGTATAGAATTTATTCACCCTAAAACCATGCAACGGCTAAAAGTTGAAGCGCCATTAGAGCAAAGCCTTGAAAAGTGCTTAAAGCAACTGACAAAAGCAAATGCTTAAGTCATCTTTAACGTAAGCGTGTGTGCAGTTTTTCGCAAATTATACAACACGCTTAAAAAGTGCTTAAGAAGCGCTAGCGCTTGCTTGTAATTGCAATACATTTACATCAAAGCGAGCAAGTAATTCGGTTAGTTTAATTAATGGTAAACCAATTAAACTATTGGGGTCGTCACCTTCTAAGCGTTCGAATAGGCATATGCCTAAACCTTCACTTTTAAAACTGCCAGCGCAATTTAGCGGCATTTCAGCATTAACGTAGCTTTCTATTTCCGATAAGCTTGATCGTTTAAAGTGAACACTAAATGGCTCAACGACGGACTCATAACGCTGTGAGTCCGTGTCGTAAACGCATAACCCCGTTAGAAATGTGACGACTTGACCATTGAAACTACTCAGCTGTTTTATCGCATTTTCGACAGTGTGTGGCTTACCTAATACTTCTCCATTACATACGGCAACTTGATCTGAACCAATGATGAGTGAATTAGGGTGCTGAGCAGCAACGGCTTTAGCTTTCGATATCGCCAGTCGTTCGACGAGTTGCTCTGGCGATTCATTGGCTAGAGCGCTTTCATCAACATTTGGCTTAGCGGTAATAAATGGAAGGTTGAACTTTTTTAATAACGCTTGACGAAATGGAGACGTTGAACCTAATACAAGTGTTTTCATTAAATTGACTCAATAAATAAACAGATATCTGCTAATATTGGGCTTATATTGTATTTTTAAACAAATTTGGCGATTTTTCTTTTGACACTTGCCCAGTTGGGCATTATTATGCGCGCCTTATGCAGAATCTTAAGCTTCCGATTACAATAAATCCGAATAAAAGCGCACAGCAACGAGCAGTGTGTGACGGTGTTTTTAAACTATCGGAAATGAACAGATTGCTTGCAGTGTGTGAAGACTGCTGTGAGCATGTACATGTTAATGTGAAATTTGATGTGGATGAACTTGGTCTGGTGGTAATATCAGGTAAGGGGTCGGCAACAGTTTCGTTAGCGTGTCAGCGGTGTAATGAAGCATTCGAACAACATCTGGAGATAGATTTTAAATTTAGTCCAGTCAGAGATGCCGAAGCCGCTGAAAATTTGCCGTCATATTATGACGCAATTGAATTAGATGAAAATGGTGAAGTTGACTTGCGAGAGTTAGTGGAAGACGAGTTAATCCTTGCGATTCCATTAATACCAAGGCATGAACTTACAGACTGTCAGGCTCCAGCTGATAGTGTTTGGGGGGAATTGCCTGAAGAGCATGATAAGCCGAACCCATTTGACGTATTAAAAAAACTTAAGTAATTAACCGATTTTAGGAGTTGGGCAATGGCAGTTCAAAAGAGCAAAAAGTCTCGTTCTAGACGTGGCATGCGCCGTTCACATGACGCATTAACAGCAGAAAATTTATCAGTAGATCCAGTATCTGGTGAAACACACCGTCGTCATCACGTTACAGCTGATGGCTTTTATAAAGGTGTTAAAGTAATCGCTAAATAAGCGACATTGCTTTGAACAGTCTAACCATTGCGTTAGATGTTATGGGGGGCGATAAAGGCCCCCTTGTAACGATCCCAGCAGCTTTATCGGCAATTAAAAAAATGCCAGAGTTGCATGTTGTCCTTTGCGGCGACGAATCCGTTATTACCCCCTTTTTTAAGCAAGAACCCTCTTTAAATACAGAACAAATTACTGTGAAACATTGCTCACAAACCGTGGCAATGGACGAAAAGCCTATGAGTGCATTGCGCTGTAAAAGGCAATCATCAATGCGAGCAGCTATTGACTTAGTAGAACAAGGAAAGGCAGATGCTTGCGTTAGCGCAGGTAATACTGGTGCACTGTTTGCCATGGCGCATTTCGTTTTAAAAACACTACCCGGTGTTGAACGGCCAGCATTGATTTCTGCACTACCTACTCATGATGAACATAAACATGTCTTTATGTTGGATTTAGGGGCAAATGTCTTTTGTGAAGCGGACATTTTGTACCAGTTCGGCTTGATGGGGTCGGTTATGGCCGAACAGGTAGATGGTATTGAGAAGCCACGGGTGGCATTACTTAATATGGGCGAAGAAGATATCAAAGGTAGTGACCATATTAAATTAGCGGCAAGTAAGTTATCCCAGAATGCTTTGGTGAATTATGTCGGCTTTATTGAAGGAAATGATATTTTCATGAATAAAACCGATGTTATCGTATGTGATGGCTTTGTTGGCAACGTAGCGCTAAAAACATGTGAGGGCGTCGCACAACTTGTTTATCGTAAGTTAATGAACGTGTTATCAAAGCACTTTTTGGCACGAATAATCGGGAAAATGTTGTCTCCAGCGATAAAAAAACTATTTAAGTCATTGAACCCCGACCAGTATAATGGCGCAAGTTTGATAGGATTGCGCGGTATTGTGGTGAAAAGCCATGGTAATGCAGGCGTAACCGCTTTCGAAACAGCAATATTTGAGGCTGTTAAAGAAGTCGAAAGACAAGTACCCCAAAAAATTCAAACGCTATTGGCCCAAGAGCTAGTTATCTAAGTTCCTTGGGGTATTAGCCTAATTATTTAAAATAAAAATGCTATTTAGGTAAAATAATGCAACAAAATTTAGCTTTTATATTCCCAGGACAAGGCTCACAAGCGGTCGGTATGTTAAGTGACTTTGCTGATAATGAGACTGTGCAAGCAACGTTTAACGAAGCGTCAGAAGCATTGGGTTACGATCTATGGGCTTTGGTTAGCCAAGGCCCTGCGGAAAAACTAAACCAAACTCACCATACTCAGCCAGCTTTATTGACGGCAAGCGTCGCTTTATGGCGCTTATGGCAAGAGCAAGCCAGTGCTTTGCCAAACGTAATCGCTGGTCATAGCTTAGGAGAATATTCTGCGCTTGTTTGTGCAGGTGCTATTTCTTTATCCGATGGTGTTCGATTGGTTGAGAAACGTGGCCAGTTTATGCAAGCCTCTGTTCCTGAAGGTGTTGGTGCGATGGCTGCCATTATAGGCTTGGCAGATGATGAAATAATTAAGGCGTGCCAAGAAGCTGAGCAAGGACAGGTTGTTTCAGCTGTTAACTTTAACTCTCCCGGACAAGTTGTCATTGCAGGGCACAAAGAAGCTGTTGATAGAGCAGGTGCGCTTTGTAAAGAAGCAGGAGCAAAAAGAGCTCTGCCTTTGCCTGTGAGTGTCCCATCTCACTGTGCTTTGATGAAGGAAGCTGCAGAGAAATTAGCGCTCGAGCTCGATAATATTGAAATTTCTGCACCAACTACCCCCGTTTTTAATAATGTAGATGTTGAGGCGCCAACAAACGTAGCGGATATAAAAGCAGCGTTAGTCCGTCAGTTGTATAGTCCGGTTCGCTGGACAGAAACAATAGAAGCATTTGCTCAGCAGGGCATTGACAAGGCGATAGAAGTTGGCCCTGGTAAAGTGCTGCAAGGTTTAGTTAAACGAATTGATAAACGTATTGCTTGTGTTTCATTGAACGATAACGCGTCATTAGATCAAGCTAAAGAATTAATTTAATAGGAAAAAATATGTTTTCATTAGACGGAAAGGTAGCACTTGTTACGGGTGCTAGTCG
Source organism: Thalassotalea ganghwensis (assembly GCF_053485795.1). Taxonomy (NCBI): domain Bacteria; kingdom Pseudomonadati; phylum Pseudomonadota; class Gammaproteobacteria; order Alteromonadales; family Colwelliaceae; genus Thalassotalea; species Thalassotalea ganghwensis. The sequence continues at coordinate 154,471 of NZ_JBQRUM010000002.1, read as the reverse complement.
TGGTATCGGTAAAGCAATTGCGATGCAATTGCAGTCTTTAGGTGCAACGGTTATTGGTACAGCAACATCCGAACATGGGGCTGAAAAAATTAGTGAATATTTAGGTGCTGGTAATGGCATGATGTTGAATGTCACTGATGATAGTTCTATTGACGCTATGTTTGAGCAAATTAAAGCAAAGCATGGCGCGGTAGATATTCTGGTAAATAATGCGGGCATCACTCGTGATAACTTATTTATGCGCATGAAAGATAGCGAGTGGCAGGACATAATTGATACTAACTTGTCATCGGTATTCAAAATCAGTAAAGCGGTAATGCGTCCGATGATGAAAAATCGTCATGGTCGTATTATTAATATTGGCTCTGTCGTAGGTACAATGGGGAATGCAGGACAAGTAAACTATGCAACGGCAAAAGCGGGATTAATTGGTTTTACAAAATCTTTAGCAAGAGAAGTTGCATCTCGTGGCATAACAGTAAATACTGTTGCACCTGGTTTTATTGATACGGATATGACGCAAACGTTGACTGATGAACAAAAAGAAGGCATTTTTGCTCAGGTGCCGGCTAATCGTTTAGGTAAGCCTGAGGAAATCGCTAACGCAGTTGCTTTTTTAGCATCTGACGCTGCTGCTTATATCACCGGTGAAACTTTACATGTTAATGGTGGCATGTACATGGTTTAATCAACTATTCACTAGGTAGTTGATTAAATTAGTTAAATAAGCATAATAAGAAACGGTTTACAGGTTAGACCAGTGTAAAAAGCAAAGCGAGAAGCTTGCATGGTTAGCTGTAGACGAATACACTACACGCAATTTTGAAAAATTGTATTTTCTAGTAAAGGAAAAAAAATGAGTACTATCGAAGAACGCGTAAAAAAAATTACTGTAGAGCAATTAGGTGTGAGCGAAGAAGAAGTAAAAAATGAAGCTTCATTCGTTGACGACTTAGGTGCTGATTCTTTAGATACAGTTGAATTAGTCATGGCGTTAGAGGAAGAGTTTGATACAGAAATTCCTGATGAAGAAGCAGAAAAAATCACTACTGTTCAAGCAGCTATTGATTACGTTACTGCTAACCAGTAATTCTGATAATCAGGCGGTCTTTACCGCCTGATTCATTTTTATTTGATGGACTTTTACTAAAAGACCATTCACGTCTATATAATTTCATTTCTATCGGAGGCAACTCATCCTATGCGGCGTGTTGTAGTTACCGGTCTTGGTATGTTAAGCCCTTTGGGCAATACTCCAGAAACTACCTGGCAAAACCTATTGCAAGGTAAGAGTGGCATAACAAATATCGAGCATTTTGATACTTCTGAATACACCACAAAATTTGCTGGCATGGTCAAAGGTTTTAATGTCGAAGACTATATGGCGAAAAAAGATGCTAAGAAAATGGATTTGTTTATCCAATATGGTATCGCAGCAGGTGTGCAAGCTATAAAAGACTCAGGAATCGAGATTAATGAAGCTAACGCTCATCGAATTGGTGTTGCGATAGGTTCAGGCATCGGTGGTTTGGGCCTTATTGAAGAAAATCATGCAAAGTTATTGCAAAGTGGTCCGCGCAAGCTTTCTCCATTTTTTGTGCCATCAACAATCATTAATATGATTTCTGGAAATTTATCGATTCAATATGGCTTAAAAGGACCTAATATTACCATTGTCACCGCTTGTACAAGTGGTGTTCATAATATTGGTCATGCTGCTCGTATGATTGCATACGGTGATGCTGATGCGATGGTTGCTGGTGGTGCAGAAAAAGCATCGACTCCGTTAGGCATGGGAGGTTTTGGTGCAGCTCGAGCACTTTCAACTCGCAATGATTCACCGCAAGAGGCTTCTCGTCCTTGGGACAAAGATCGAGATGGCTTTGTGTTGGGTGATGGTGCAGGTGTCATCGTGCTTGAAGAATATGAAAGCGCTAAAGCGCGAGGCGCCAAAATATACGCTGAATTAGCGGGTTTTGGTATGAGCGGCGATGCTTATCATATGACTTCACCACCACCGGATGGTGCTGGAGCAGCGCAAGCAATGCAGAATGCGATTAACGATGCCAAAGTTGATGTAAATCTTATCGGTTATGTTAATGCTCATGGAACATCGACACCAGCAGGGGATATTGCTGAAACTAACGCCGTTAAAAATGTTTTTGGTGATCATGCTTATAAGACTATGGTGGGTTCAACGAAATCTATGACCGGGCACTTGTTAGGTGCAGCAGGCTCAGTTGAAGCCATATTTACCATTCAGGCATTAAGCAATGGGCAAGTGCCACCAACGATCAACTTAGACAATCCTGATGAAGGCTGTGATTTAGATTATATTCGCGGTGATGCACGAGAAGTGAGTTTGTCTTATGCATTATGTAATTCGTTTGGATTTGGTGGCACGAATGGATCTTTGTTGTTTAAGAAGGTGTAATCGCTAATATTAGTATAATAAAAAGCGAAAAAGCGCTTGAATCCATTAAGATAAGCTTGAATACTATGCTCTTTACTTAAGGCGCGGTATTCAAGCTTTTTTCTATGCACTACCTTTCAATTAATGAACAACAAGTTACCAAAGTCTCGGCGTTTGACCGTGGTTTGGCGTACGGAGATGGTTTTTTTACCACGGCTAAAATTTCCCAAGGTGTTGTTTTATTGATAGATGCCCACGTTGCTAGACTAAAGCACGCCAGCGAAGTTTTAGGGATCTCACCAATAGACTTTGATAGACTTACAGCGTACTTATCTAACCTTGCCAAAAACTACGATTCAGGCGTGCTAAAAGTTTTGGTTACCGCTGGTGTTGGTGGCCGTGGTTATGGCCGCTCCCAAGAGAGTACCCCAACGATTATTGTTAGCATTCATGATATACCGGCACATTATCAATCTTGGCAAAAGGAAGGGATAAAGGCAGGTTTGGCTAACATGCGTTTAGGGTTGAATCCTGCTCTAAGTGGATTAAAGCATCTTAATCGTCTCGAGCAAGTGCTAATAAGAGCTGAGTTAGATCGCTCAGAGTATGACGAACTCATCGTTGCAAATATAAGCGGTGAAGTTATTGAAGCCACTAGCGCTAATTTGTTTTTGCAAATTGATAATCAGTGGTTTACCGCTGATGTGAGTCAATCAGGTGTCAATGGCATTGTTCGTCAGTTTTTATTATCTCAAGATAATGCGATTAAAGTGGCTAACACAACAATAGAACAACTCAAGCAAGCCGATGCAATGTTTATCACTAATGCGATTTTGGGGCTTGTGCCAATTCGCGAGTATCTCGGCAGAACATTAAATATTGCCAGTCAACGCTACGTTAAGTTATTAGAGCAAGTAAATTGTTAAGGCAAGATAATGTTTAAAACGTTTAAAATCGTGAAATATTTTGTTCATATTTGTGTTGCTGTGTATATCGGTTATATGGGGGTGAAAGCTTTTGCAAATTATAAGCTTTCTAGTTCACTTACCATAACAACCCCAGAGTTTCTTGTTATTACTCAAGGAGAGACGGTAAATCAACTCGCGAGAGAGTTATTTGAAAAAGGGCTTATCGACAGCACATTCTGGTTAAAAGTATTTACCAAATTAAATCCTGAATATACTAAGATCAAAGCAGGAACTTACCAGTTATCTGATCAGCTTTCAGTGCTTTCACTGTTAGAGCTATTAGTAGCAGGGTATGAACATCAATTTACGATTACTTTTATTGAGGGATCAACATTTAAAGATTGGCTTTTGGTACTGGAAAAACATCCGTTCATTAAACAAACAATTTCAGCATCGCAACTCAGTAGTACCTTAAAACAATTGGGAATAGCGCAATCAAATCCGGAAGGACTATTTTTTCCTGATACGTATGCTTTTACAGCTAACACCACCGATAGCGAAATATTGGCTAGAGCAAATCAACGTATGAATGCCGTGTTAGCAACATTGTGGCAAAATAGAAGTACTGGCTTACCTTACCAGAATCAATATGAAGCACTCATCATGGCCTCAATCATCGAAAAAGAAAGTGGTAAACATGCAGAGCATCAGTTAATTGCGTCTGTGTTTGTCAACCGACTAGAAAAAAACATGCGTTTACAAACCGATCCGACCGTTATTTATGGGCTCGGCGATAGGTATCAAGGAGATATCACTAGAGCGCATTTAAAAGAGAAAACAGCATATAATACATATCGAATTAATGGTTTACCTCCAACACCAATTGCTATGCCGGGTAAGTCAGCAATATATGCAGCCCTTAATCCACTAGCATCTGATTATTATTACTTTGTTAGCGATGGTAAGGGCAACCATATTTTTTCTAAAGATTTAAGTTCACATAACCGAGCCGTAGCTCAATATCAAAAAAATTAGTCGTAAGGTATCTAAATGACAAAAGGTAAGTTTATTGTAATAGAGGGTATTGAAGGGGCAGGTAAATCGACGGCTATAGAGGTGGTTAAAGACGTCTTAGCTACCAATGGTATAGAGTTTATTTGTACGCGCGAGCCAGGGGGAACGTCTATGGCTGAGTCGTTGCGAGAAATAGTAAAGTCAGCTGATCATGAAGAAGTTGTGACTGAAGAGACTGAATTATTTTTAATGTATGCAGCGCGCAGTCAATTGTTAGCCAATAAAATCTTGCCAGCCCTGAATCAGGGTATTTGGGTGGTGGGTGACCGTCATGATCTGTCTTCTCGAGCTTATCAAGGCGGTGGCAGGCAAATCAATGATCAAATCATCGAAGACATCGCTAAAATTACCCTTAAGGGGTTTACGCCGGATTTAACCTTATATTTGGATATTTCACCGGAAATAGGCTTACAAAGAGCGAGAAATAGAGGTGCTTTAGATCGGATTGAGTTGGAAAAGATTGAGTTTTTTCACCGAGTACGCAATAAATACCTAGAGTTTGCACAAAAGCAAAAAAATATCGTTACAATAGATGCCAGTGTAGAAGTGCAAAACGTACATCAAAACATCAAAGCAACACTTAATCAGTTTATTAAAACAATATAAGTGAATTGAATGACGGTTTCCTATAAACAACATCAACAAACGCTGTCACGTTTACTTAAGGAACAGCATTTACCACATGCGTTGGTTATTTCTTCAGCTAATCATGATGAAAAACAGTCGTTTGCCAACTGGTTAAGTACTTTATTGATTTGTAGCGAGCCTATACTAGAAAATGATACGCTCTCTGCTTGCCAGCAATGTAAATCTTGCTATTTATTAGCGTCTTCAGGTCACCCCGATCATCTTTTGATTAATGAAGAAGAGCGATTTATTAGTGTTGACTTAATAAGGCGGTTGACGACGTTTTTTGAGAAGACTGCATTAATTGGCGAACGACAAGTTGCACTTGTGTTAAATGCTGAGAAAATGACAGAGTCCGCCGCTAATGCATTGTTAAAAACATTAGAAGAGCCAACCAACAATAGCTTCATTATTTTAACAACTTCGGATGTAGAGCGCTTATTGCCAACCATAAGAAGTCGTTGTCGTACGATAGAGTTGCGTCAATCAATTTTAGATGAAAATTATCAACAGAATAGTGTTCGCCACCCTGTGGTATCTGATGAACAGCGCAGGTGTAATGACGCATTTATTTCATTTTTGTCTGAGCCGCGAGCTCGGCAAGAATTTTTACAGATCATGATTGCGTCTGCAGAGTCGTTAAATTGGTGTGAATTACTTATCATAAATTTGATGCGTTCTAGTGTAAACTGGTTGAATCTAGTAGAATTTACTAAACTAGATCAACATAAGCTTGAACGATTACAACAATTATCGCATGATGATATCTGGTCTATCTACCAGATCATTTGTCGTCATAAAAAACAACAAATAACCTTGACTCAGGTGAACCGACAGTTTCTACTAGAAAAGTTAACTGCAGAGTTAGCGTTATTTTTGTCTAAAAAGAGTTATAGCTAAAAAACCGTAGGTAAAATGTGGAAATTATACAGTTAGAATTTGTTACGGAAAGAGATTTATATTTAGCCTATATGCCTTTTCTTAAAAAAGGTGGTTTGTTTATTCGCACGACAGAATCAATTGAAATGGGGACAGAGATAAAGTTAATTGTTACCCTGCCTGATTCTTTAGAAGAGTCAGAGGTCGAAGGTAAGGTCGTTTGGTTAACCCCGATTGGTTCGCAAAATGGTACTCCAGCAGGAATTGGTATTGGTTTTGTAGAAGATCCAGAAAACGTTAAGGTGCAAATAGAAAAATCTATTGCTCGTTTTTTAAATTCTTCTGAGCCTACGTTTACCATGTAGTGCTTTCTCACATCTTAATGCTTGTCTAATGCGTATGGGGATTTATAATTGCCCCTTTCATCTATTCTCATCATTGATGGCACTATTGTTGATGCATTATTTCACAAGTGCATAGTCTCAATGAGAGAAATCAAAAAAGTTAGGAGTTATTTTTGTTTGTTGATTCACATTGTCACTTAGATCGTTTAAAGCTTGAAGATTTTAATCACTCTCTTGAACACGTTGTAAAGCAAGCCGATGAAGTGGGTGTTTCTAGAATGCTTTGTGTGAGTGTAACGCTTAAAGATTTTCCAAGTATGGTTGATAAAACGTCGACATTTGACAATGTTTTATTAAGTTGCGGTATGCATCCGTTGAATCAAGAAGATAATATTGATGAACAGCAATTGCTTACATTATCTCAGCACCCAAGAGTGATTGCCGTTGGTGAGACAGGTCTGGATTATTTTTATGCTCCGGAAACGAGACCTGTACAAATCGATTCATTTCGAAAACATATTCGTGTCGCCAAACAAGTAAATAAACCCTTAATTATTCATACACGTGATGCTCGCGAAGATACGTTAACGATTATGAAAGAAGAGGGAGCCGATCAGGTTGGTGGAATTTTACATTGTTTTACCGAGTCTTGGGAAATGGCAGAAGAAGCCATAGCTATGGGATTTTATATTTCATTTTCAGGTATTGTTACCTTTAAGAATGCCAATGAGTTGCGTGAAGTCGCTAAACGTGTACCTGATGATAAAATTCTAATTGAAACTGATGCGCCTTATTTGGCACCAGTACCTTATCGCGGAAAACAAAATCAGCCTGCTTATGTTGTGGAAGTGGCACGTCACTTAGCAAGTATTCGTGGACAATCAGTTGATGATATTGCACGAATCACAACAGATAATTTTAATCGCCTGTTTAACTTAGCTTAATTCCCAATAAAAATGGCCCGAAACTAAAGTAGTTTCGGGCTCAGGGGAATGGCTCAAAAAGGAGTTGAGCCGTGCGCTAATTAATTCTGTTTAACTGTCAAAATCTATTAATCAATATTGCGAGCATTGGTTAAATTGTAACCTGTTTTATAATTGTAGTGGAAAGTTATCCAAAAGCGAGTAAAAAAATAATAATTTTTAACGTATTGAAATTATTGTGATTAGTTATCGGTTTTTCCAATTTTTGTCGTTGTTGGCTATCGTTTCCCTCTATTTGTTCAGTGTTAATAAACAAGTTATTCACAGCTTGTTATAACAATCATGACAACACACTCTACACTGCTAAAATCATATCCGTTTTAACTAATTATTGTTTTATTGTCGACAATCACCTCTGGCTAACTTGACAATTACACTGTAATTGTTAGTATCCCCCGCATCATTTGAAAAATTGTCGACAATTTTGTGGCTATCAATAATCCAACGCTTTTAGAGGCTGTCACTACTGCAGATAAAGTTTATTTGGCAATTCAAAATGCCATCGTTGAAGGCGATATTGCCGCGGGAAGTAAAATCAGTGAACCTGAACTTGCCAAGCGATTTAACATCAGTCGTTCAACATTAAGAGAAGCACTCAATCGTTTAGAAAAATGTCACCTTATTGAACGCAAAGCCAATGTTGGTGCGCGGGTCGTAGAGTGCACAACCCAAGGTTTACTGGATATTTATGTTGTTCGAGAAGCGTTAGAAGGGATGGCTTGTCGCCAAGCTGCTATTCATATGTCTGACGAAGAAATCGAAGACATGAAAAATATGTTAGCGACCCATGCTCAAAAGAAGGGGCTACAAGATGGCGTTTCATATTATCAAGAACAGGGAGATCTAGACTTTCACTATAAAGTCATTTTAGGAAGCCATAATAAAGAGCTTATTAATATCCTTTGTGGACAATTGTATCACCTTGTTCGAATGTATCGATGTCAATACGGCATGAATAGCCCTCGAGCAAGTAAAGCGTTTAGCGAACACTCTCGTATTGTCGATGCGATTGCAGAACGAGATGGTGAGCTCGCAGAAATTTTGATGCGACGACATATTGCCGCATCCCGAAAAAATATTGAGAAAAAAATAGCAGAACAAGAGAGTTAATCTACTCTTGTCTTATCATTTATCGTTAATAAGAACATAAGGATTTTCTATGTCTAGCATTAACTCAACATGCTCCCCTGGAGCCAAGTTTAGGCAAGCACTAGCTAACAATAAGCCACTACAAATCGTCGGTACGATTAATGCCTATTGTGCAATGATGGCCGAACAATTGGGACATCAAGCCATTTATCTATCAGGAGGCGGGGTTGCAAATGCGTCTTATGGTCTACCTGATCTAGGTATGACGTCTTTAAATGATGTTATTGCTGATGTACAGCGAATTACTTCTGCATCTAGCTTACCTTTAATGGTTGATATAGATACTGGATGGGGTGGGGCATTCAATATTGCTAAAACGATTCGAGACATGGAAAAGGCAGGTGCAGCAGCGGTTCACATTGAAGATCAAGTTGCTCAAAAACGTTGTGGCCATCGTCCAAATAAAGAAATTGTCTCTTGTGATGAAATGGTCGACCGTATTAAAGCCGCTGTAGATGCTCGCCATGATAAAGACTTTTTTATCATGGCAAGAACGGATGCCTTTGCTCAAGAAGGATTAGAAGCTGCACTCGAAAGAGCAAAAGCATATGTTGCTGCTGGCGCTGACGGTATTTTTGCTGAAGCGGTCAAAACTGAAGAGCATTATCGAGCGTTTACTAGTGCATTAGATGTCCCTGTGCTTGCGAATATCACTGAATTTGGTCAAACAGAACTTTGGAATAGAGAGCAGCTTGGTGAATGGGGCTGTGCAATGGTGTTATATCCTTTATCAGCATTTAGAGCGATGAATAAAGCGGCTGAGAATGTTTACAAAAGAATCCTAGCTGATGGTGATCAAAAAGCGGTAATTGATACCATGCAAACGCGCATGGAGCTTTATGATTATTTAGGTTATCACGAATACGAACAAAAATTGGATGCCTTATTTTCACAAGGCAAGAATAAATAATCTATTGATGTAGAGCGTTGATGAGTAGCTCATCGAAGATTAACGTAAAAAATTAAAAGAAATAAGGGAGTTAACATGGTTGATAAAAAATTAGGTGGTGCAGGCTTACGTGGTCAAAGCGCTGGTGAAACAAAATTATGTACTGTGGGCAAATCCGGTAGTGGTTTAACGTATTGTGGTTATGATGTCTCTGACTTAGCAGACAATGCGACTTTTGAAGAAGTGGCTTATTTACTATTTAATGGTGAGTTACCTACCCAAGCTCAGTTAGATGCATACAAAGCAGACTTATTGGGTATGCGTGACTTACCTGTTGAGCTTAAAAAGGTATTGCAACTCATTCCTGCGGATGCACATCCTATGGACGTGATGCGCACAGGTGCTTCATTCTTAGGTAACTTAGAACCGGAAAATGATTTTTCAGAGCAAAATCGTGCGGCTAATCGTTTACTAGCAGCATTTCCTGCGATCATGACTTATTGGTATCGTTACTCTCATGACAACATTGAAATTGATTGTGTAACAGATGAAGACACTATCGGTGGGCATTTCTTAAAGTTATTAACCGGTAAAACGCCATCAGAGCTTCATCGTAAAGTTATTGATGTTTCGTTAATTTTATATGCCGAACATGAGTTTAATGCATCTACGTTTACAGCACGAGTGTGTGCGTCAACGTTATCGGATATGTTTTCTTGTATTACTGGTGCAATCGGTTCATTGCGAGGTCCTTTACATGGCGGTGCGAACGAAGCTGCTATGGATATGATCCAAAAATTCAAATCACCAGAAGATGCAAAAGAGCAGATGGCTGGAATGTTGGCGAGAAAAGAAAAAATTATGGGATTTGGTCATGCGGTCTATCGAACCTCTGATCCGCGTAATGTTATTATTAAAAAGTGGTCAGAAAAATTGGCTCATGAATTTGGTGACACTTCACTTTATGATATTTCGGTCGCTTGTGAAGAGTACATGTGGGAGACCAAAAAGCTATTTTGTAACGCTGATTTTTTCCACGCATCAGCTTATCACTTCATGGGCATTCCAACGAAATTATTTACCCCAATTTTCGTTTGTTCAAGATTGACTGGTTGGGCGGCTCATGTAATGGAGCAACGTTCGAATAACCGTATTATCAGACCTTCTGCTGATTACATTGGTGTAGAGCCAAGAAAAGTAATGCCTATTGCAGAACGCTAATACGATGTTCACCGCATAGATACTAATAAACCTTCTTCTGATGAAGGTTTATTTTTATCTCCATGACTACAATAACAATAGGTATTTATAAGTCGTCCTATTGTTTTAGCGACAAAATATGTTTGAGAAAAATTATGAATTATGATTACCGTAAGCCGCTTCCTGAGATGAATATCGATTTCTTTGACACGCGCGCGGCGGTGGAAGATATTCAACCTGGAGCCTATGCAAAGTTACCCTATACTTCTCGAGTCTTAGCCGAACAACTTGTACGTAAATGTGATCCAAGTATGTTAAAAGACTCTTTATTACAGCTTATTGAGCGTAAACAAGAAAAGGATTTTCCATGGTATCCAGCTCGTGTCGTTTGCCATGATATATTGGGACAAACTGCATTAGTTGATCTTGCTGGCCTTAGAGATGCCATCGCAGAACAAGGCGGAGACCCTGCTAAAGTTAACCCGGTTGTACCTACGCAGCTAATTGTTGATCATTCGTTGGCCGTTGAGCATGGTGGTGATGATCCGGATGCTTTTGATAAAAATAGAGCAATTGAAGATCGTCGTAATGAAGATCGCTTTGATTTTATTGAATGGACTAAAACGGCATTTAAGAATGTTGATGTGATCCCCGCAGGGAATGGCATCATGCATCAAATCAACTTGGAAAAAATGTCGCCTGTTATTCAAGCACGAGACGGTGTTGCGTTCCCTGATACATGTGTAGGCACAGACAGTCATACGCCACATGTTGATGCGCTTGGTGTTATTGCTATTGGTGTCGGTGGTCTTGAAGCGGAAACGGTAATGTTAGGGCGACCTTCGATGATGCGCTTACCTAATATTGTCGGTGTTAAGCTCGTAGGTCAGCGTCAGCCAGGTATTACAGCAACGGATATTGTGCTAGCGATCACTGAATTTTTGCGTAATGAAAAAGTGGTTTCTAGTTATTTAGAGTTTTTTGGCGAAGGTACCCGCGACTTAACCATTGGCGATCGTGCTACTATTTCTAATATGACGCCGGAATACGGTGCCTCAGCTGGCATGTTCTACATTGATCAGCAAACCATTGACTACTTAAAGCTTACCGGTAGAGAACCAGAGCAAGTCGCATTGGTAGAAGCTTACGCCAAACATACTGGCCTATGGGCAGATGACCTTGAAACGGCAGAATATGAACGTGTATTAGCGTTTGACCTTTCATCGGTTGAGCGCAATATGGCGGGACCTTCAAATCCTCATCGTCGATTACCAACGGCAGAATTAAGTAAACGTGGTATTGCTGGTGAGTGGGATAAAGAATCTACTCATATGCCTGATGGTGCGGTGATTATTGCAGCGATTACTAGCTGTACTAACACGTCTAATCCACGCAATGTTGTCGCAGCAGGTCTTATCGCCAAACGAGCGAATGAACTTGGACTAGTGAGAAAACCCTGGGTCAAGTCGTCATTTGCTCCAGGCTCTAAAGTGGCGAAGCTATATTTGGAGGAGTCGGGTCTATTGCCTGAATTGGAAAAGCTAGGTTTTGGCATTGTCGCCTATGCGTGTACAACATGTAATGGGATGTCAGGAGCGTTAGACCCTAAAATTCAGCAAGAAATAATCGATCATGATTTATATGCTACAGCGGTACTTTCTGGTAACCGTAACTTTGATGGTCGAATTCATCCATATGCTAAACAAGCCTTTTTGGCGTCACCTCCATTAGTTGTCGCGTATGCGATTGCAGGTACCGTTCGTTTTGATATAGAACAGGATGTCCTTGGCAAAGATAAAGATGGAAATGATATTACCTTGAAGGATATTTGGCCGTCTGATGAAGAAATTGATGCCATTGTTAGTGAATTTGTAAAACCAGAGCAGTTTAAAAAGATCTACACGCCAATGTTTGACTTAGGTTCGTTTGAACCCGCGAAAAGCCCATTATACGATTGGCGAGAGCAAAGCACATACATCCGCCGTCCTCCTTATTGGGAAGGTGCTTTAGCTGGTGAAAGAACCATGAAAGGCATGCGACCGTTAGCGGTTTTGGGCGATAATATAACTACTGACCATTTATCACCTTCGAATGCCATTATGCTTGATAGCGCTGCTGGTGCTTATTTACAAAGCATGGGGGTACCAGAGGAAGATTTTAACTCTTACGCGACACATCGAGGAGATCATTTAACGGCACAAAGAGCTACTTTTGCCAATCCAAAACTGTTTAATGAGATGTGTTTAGACGAGTCTGGGCAAGTTAAGCAAGGCTCTTTGGCTCGAATTGAACCAGACGGTGTTGAAAGCCGGATGTGGGAGGCAATTGAAACCTATATGGAGCGCAAACAGCCTTTAATCATTATCGCTGGTGCAGATTATGGTCAAGGCTCATCTCGTGATTGGGCAGCTAAAGGAGTACGCTTAGCAGGTGTTGAGGTCATTGTTGCCGAGGGGTTTGAGCGCATACATCGTACTAACCTCGTAGGAATGGGGGTTTTACCGCTAGAATTTACCAATGGTGATACACGTCATACCTATAATATTGATGGTACAGAGACTTTTGATGTTGAAGGTCAGCGTACGCCAGGTGCTGAACTTCAGGTCATCATGACTCGACAAAATGGTGATCAAGTTAACATACCGGTAAAATGTCGATTAGATACTGCCGAAGAAGTGCTAGTGTACGAAGCGGGCGGAGTATTACAGCGTTTTGCACAAGATTTCTTAAAATCACAGCACTAAATATCAGTAATTTTATTAATAAGAACGTATCAGGCGTTGCAATACAGCGCCTGATGCTATTGTAGAGGCTAACATGTCAAATCTTCCTCAACGTAAAGTGCCTGCTACCTATATGCGTGGCGGGACATCTAAAGGGGTGTTTTTCAAATTATCAGACTTACCCAAGGAGGCTCAAATACCGGGTAAAGCGCGTGATAACCTGCTATTGCGGATTATTGGTAGTCCAGATCCATATGGTAAGCATACCGATGGTATGGGAGGCGCGACTTCTAGCACAAGTAAAACGGTGATCATCGAAAAAAGTACTCTGCAAGATCATGATGTTGATTATTTGTTCGGCCAAGTAGCCATTGATAAACCATTTATTGATTGGAGCGGTAATTGCGGCAATCTAACGGCGGCGGTTGGGTCGTTCGCTATAGAACAGGGATTAGTGGATGCATCGCGAATACCAGAAAATGGAGTTTGTCAGGTACGTATTTGGCAAAAAAACATCAGTAAAACCATTATTGCTCATGTCCCCATAAGCCAAGGTATGGTTCAGGAAACTGGTGACTTTGAACTTGATGGAGTGACATTTCCGGCCGCGGAAATACAAGTTGACTTTGTGGCGCCCGTTGACGCAGGTGAAGCTATGTTTCCTACAGGAAATCTTGTGGATGAGTTCAACGTAGAGGGCGAGGGCGTTTTTAAAGCTACGATGATCAACGCTGGTATTCCAACAATTTTTATTGATGCGGGTGCATTAGGATATCAAGGTACAGAGCTACAGGATGCGATAAATAACGATGAGAACGCATTGGCACGGTTTGAAAAAATCCGTGCATTTGGTGCTGTACATATGGGTTTAATAGCCGATATTAAAGAAGCAGAGACAAGACAACATACACCTAAAATTGCTTTTGTCAGCTCGGCTAAGTCATTCAAAACTTCTAGTGGCAAGCTAGTAGAACAAGGACATATTGATTTGAATGTTCGTGCGTTATCAATGGGAAAACTTCATCATGCTATGATGGGAACAGCTGCGGTAGCAATAGGCACCGCCGCAACCATTCCAGGAACGTTAGTTAACCTTGCTGCCGGCGGGCAGGCACGAAATTCGGTAGTGTTTGGTCATCCTTCTGGTACATTGAAAGTTGGTGCGACTACTGAGCAAACTGAGCGTGGTTGGCAGGTCACTAAAGTCAGTATGAGCAGAAGTGCAAGAATTTTAATGGAAGGGAACGTACGGGTGCCTCAACAATAAACTTTATCAATGCAAATAAAAACGCAATCTAGGGCAGATTGCGTTTTTTTTATTCCCAAGTACTGTTAGACTCAATAGCGAAGTTTATTTTATTCATTTCGACATGCTGAAAAAAGGAATACGCTATGTTTTATAAAATTTGGCCGGTAATCGCTTTAAGTTTGGTTATTTCAAGTTCGAATGCTAACGAACAAGGTATTGAAGTGAATGGAAAAGCTTCAATAGCTGCCGTACCAGATCAGTTTTCTATTACCCTACAAATAAAACAGCGCAGTAAAAGTGCGATAAAAGCAAAGCAGGTTGTTGATAGCAAAAGTCAGCAGTTGGCTAAATTATTAAAGGATATTGGTATTGGCCCTAAGTCTATTGATTCTGCCAATATAATGATGTATCCAGTTTATGAAAAACCATCAATAGTAATTGATAAAGTTACACCTCATACTAATACTCAGCAAGGGCGTGTTCGCAGTGAATTGGCAGCTGATGCCTCAGACAACAATAGTATTGTCTTGAGTTATTTTGATGTCACTCGACATTTTACGATACGCTTTAATGATTTAGATTTATATGATCGTTTGTTAGATGCAGCCACTAAACTAGGCGTGACTAATATTTCCTCGTTAAATATGTCATATCAAGACACTGAAAAGCTTTATCAGCAGGCGTTAGAGAAAGCATTAATTAATGCAAAAACTAAAGCTAGCCAAATTGCCAAACAGATGGATGTAGGATTAGGGAGTTTGATTTCGCTAAGAGAAAGCGGCTACCACCAACCACAAGTCTACGCTGCGAGAGCTGAGGCAATGGGAAGTTTTAATTCAAATGTCGGTGAAAAAGAAATAACAGCACAAGTTATCGCCAAATTTGCGATAAAATAACACTAAAATAGGCTCTTTTATTCGATAATGCTTTATCTCCAAGGCTTATCGATGTATGTTATGCGCAATTTTTTCGGTTAAGAATGGTGAGATGAATAAGGTAGATTTTTATCAGCAATTATTGTCGCAAGTTAAAGGATTAATCGCAGATGAAACTGATATAATCGCTAATATGTCAAATATCAGTGCGTTATTGTTTGATGCGTTGGAACATGTCAATTGGGTAGGATTTTATCGTGTGGTGGATGAAGAGCTCGTACTAGGTCCATTCCAAGGTAAAGTCGCTTGTATACGTATCCCAATGGGTAAAGGTGTGTGTGGTACAGCCGCAAAGCTGCGAGAAACACAGCGCGTTGCTGACGTTCATCAATTTTCGGGGCACATTGCGTGTGACGCGGCTAGTAATGCTGAAATTGTTATTCCCGTATTTAATCAAGATTCAGTGATTGCGGTACTTGATATCGATAGCGTTGCTTTTGATCGATTTGATCAAGACGATCAAAATGGATTAGAAGCGATTGTGCGATATTTTGAAACTCATCAAGCTCAAGCTTTGAATAGTTGAAATGAAAGAATTAGTCGTTATTTATGATTATTTAGTGTCGGAGGAAGTCGTTGGTGATTGGGATGGTGATGAAGAAGCCGCCTGTGAAAACATCAATGAAATCTACCATACCTTATATGATTATGCTGAAGATGACATAGCGCCGGACGAGTTAATTCAATTACTTGAATTGGTGTGGGAACATTGGATAGGGCAAGAATCCTTGCCTGAACTAGAAAGTGCAGATATTAGTGATTGGTGTCAAAATGTATTAATGAACCGAGATCAATATCTTAATGAACAGTAATAGAAGTTAAGTTGTTTTTATGGAAACTAAACGTACAAGTACAAAAGAAATTATCGCTTATTTAGTAGAGAAATTTCCGGCATGTTTTTCACTTGAAGGCCCAGCTAAGCCTTTAAAAGTTGGTATTTTTCAAGATTTAGCGGAGCAGTTGGCTGAAGATGACGTCGTCAGTAAAACTCGTCTTCGTCAAGCACTAAGACATTATACTAGCAGTTGGCGATACCTTAAATCAGTTAAAAAAGGGGCATTTCGCGTTGACGTCAATGGTGAGCACGTTGCTGAAATTGATCAGGAGCAGGCTGATTACGCAAGTCAAACGCTTAAAGATAGCCAAGAAAAATTTGGTAACAAATTATCAAAAGACAAAGCGAACAAAAAGACCTATAAAGATAGTAAGGCTCGTGAAAAGCAACCTAAAAAGTCTGTAAAAGACAATGCCAAATTTAAGGCTGTTAAGGCTAAAAGTAGTGCAAGCCCGAAAGTTGCTGCTAAACTTAAACCTGTTCAAGCCAGTGAATTGTCAAAAGGGGCCGCAGTTAAAGTGCAATTAGGTAACTCTCCGATAGATGCCATTATTACTGAGATCGCAGGTAATGATGTGAGTGTCCAATTAAATTCTGGTATGGTTGTAAAAACACAAGCGAAGAATATATTTACTGAATAATTAGGAGTAACTGGCATGCAAAAATTTTGTCGTATCGCATTGGCCGTATCCCTCTCGATCTCGAGTGCAAGTACATTCGCATTTTCTAACGATATCGATGAGAAACCTTTACCGGTATTAACCCCTGAGAGCCAGCATGCCACTTCTACTAAACGTATAGCAGCACAATTTACCAGAGCGCACTACAAACCCGTTAAAATTGATGATGAATTATCAGCACAAGTTTTTGACCGTTATATTGAGCAGCTAGATTACAATAAGAATGTCTTTTTGGCAGCAGATATTGAAAAACTAAAACAATATCGTGATGATTTTGATACGGTTGTTGGCCGCGGTAAGCTTGATATCGCATACGATATTTATAACTTAAATTTACAACGTCGTATGGAGCGCTACCAATATGCAATGAGCTTATTGGAAAAGTCATTTGATTTTACGCTCAACGAATCCTATGTTTTTGATCGAGAAGACGCTGATTGGGCAAAATCAACACAAGAGCTGAATGAACTTTGGCGCTTACGTGTAAAATATGATGCGCTAAATTTAACCTTAGCTGGCAAGGACTGGGATAAGGTTAAAGAAATTCTCACCAAACGCTACCGTTACGCTATTAAGCGCTTGAAACAAAGTGAAAGTGAAGACGTTTTTCAAATCGTTATGAATAGTTTTGCCCGCGTGGTAGAGCCTCATACGTCATACTTATCACCACGTAACGCTGAACGTTTTCAAATGGACATGAACTTGTCATTGGAAGGCATAGGCGCTGTATTGCGAGCTGAAGAAGATTTTACCGTTATTCAAAGTATCGTCACTGGTGGTCCTGCTGATAAATCGAAAGCGTTAAAACCCAAAGACAGAATTGTTGGGGTGTCACAAGGTGATGAAGAGTTTGTTGATGTTGTTGGCTGGCGTTTAGATGATGTGGTTGATCTTATCAAAGGCCCTAAAGGGAGTACTGTGCGTTTGCAAGTGCAAGGGGATATCGAGAGTAATGACGATACCATTAAAATTGTGTCAATTGTACGAGACAAAATCATATTAGAAGATCGTGCCGCCAAATCTCGGGTGTATTATGAAAAGCCTGATGACCCGACGAGCAAAAAACTTGGTGTCATTGATATCCCAAGTTTTTACAATAATCTGTCTCGAGATGTGAAGAAAGAGTTAGAGAAGCTCAAATTGGAAAATGTCGAAGGGATTATCGTCGATTTACGAGGTAATGGCGGCGGCTCGTTGCCTGAAGCAACACTGTTAACTGGGCTTTTTATCGATAAAGGACCAGTTGTACAAGTAAGAGACGGTGCCAACCGAATCGCTGTGCAACGCGATAAAGACGGTATTAGTTATTATGATGGTCCGTTAGTTGTTATGGTTGACAGATATAGTGCATCTGCATCAGAGATTTTTTCTGCGGCTATTCAAGATTATGGGCGCGGTATTATTGTCGGTGAGCATACCTTTGGTAAAGGGACAGTTCAACAACACAGACCATTAGGGCGTGTTTATGATTTGTATGAAAAGCCCTTTGGTAGTATTCAATACACTATTGCTAAGTTCTATCGCATTAACGGTGGAAGTACGCAACATAGAGGTGTATTGCCAGACATAGCTTTCCCAACAGCTATCGATCCAGAAGAGTGGGGCGAGAGCAAAGAGGAAAATGCACTACCTTGGGATCAAATTCGTCAAGCTCGGTATAGCAAGTTAGATAACGTTGAAGCCGATATTGAGTATTTAACGTCACTTTATCAAGAGCGTATTAAAGAGAATCGTGAATTTAACTATTTACTAAGTGATATCGAAGAATACCAAGCAGAGAAAGACGATAAATCGATATCGTTAAACCTTGCTGAACGCAAAGCTGAAAAAGAAGCTCGTAAAGAAAAACGTTTAGCGAGAGCCAATGAGCGTTTAGTGGCTATGGGTAAAGAAAAGATTACTTCGTTAGATGATATTCCAGAAGAATTGCGTGAGCTCGACCCATTCTTAGATGAAACCGCAAGAATCACTTTTGATTTCGTTAATATTGATAAGTTAGCGAAGAAATAAGTTAGGCTTATAACTAATTTAGCCGCCATTTTAGGCGGCTTTTTATTATCAGTTTTTTAAGGTTAATTTAGCAGAATTAAACAATAAGCCAATAAAAAGCTTGCAACCCAAAGCTTCACAAGGCATGTTATCATGCCTATTCGTTATCTATAATAAAAATTACAACGTAAGGTTACAGATATTTTATGTCCAATTCTACCCAGATAAAACCACCCAGTTTTATTGATGCTTTCATTCCGCTTATCGCTCTGATTATTATGCTGTCTACCGCGGTGATCTTATTTAGCGATAACTCATCCTATGGGCCTAATCAAATCGTACTATTACTCGCCATGGGAATAGCGATTGTAATAGGCATTAAAAATGGCCACCAATGGGCTGATATCGAAAAGGCAATCGTCCATGGTATTTCAATATCCTTGGGAGCCATTTTAATTTTGCTAGCTGTAGGTGCCTTAATTGGTACTTGGTTACTTAGTGGTACCGTGCCAACCATGGTTTACTATGGATTAAAAATTATTGATCCAAGTTGGTTTTATGCAGCCGCTTGCTTGGTCTGTGGTATCGTTGCTATGAGTATTGGTAGCTCTTGGACAACAGCAGCTACTGTCGGTGTCGCATTTATTGGTATCGCAACCGGTTTTGAAATGTCAGCATCAGTAACGGCAGGTGCAGTTATATCAGGAGCGTATTTTGGGGATAAGCTTTCACCATTGTCAGAAACGACAAACTTGGCTCCTGCAGTTGCCGGCAGCGAATTGTTTGCCCATATCCGTTACATGTTGTGGACAACCATCCCTTCAATTTCTATCGCATTAGTGCTCTTTTTAATTATTGGCTTCAACCACTCTGCTGCCTCAATTGAGGGAACCGAGACGATAGATACCTTAGTAAATACGTTGGAATCAACGTATGCCATAAACGCATTTAACTTAATTCCCTTAGCCATATTATTGTTTATGGCTTATAAAAAAGTACCAGCTTTTCCAGCGGTATCAATAGGTGCAATTATTGGCGCGATTTGGGCGGTGATTTTTCAACAAGATTTAATTCTTTCAATGGCTAGTGAAGGTATTGAAGGAGCCAAAGCCTCTCTTATTGTTGTTTGGACAGCTTTTTTCGATGGTGTAGTGGTGAAAACTGGCAATGCTGAAATAGACGAATTGTTAAGTCGTGGTGGTATGTCCAGTATGTTAAATACTATCTGGTTGGTGATGTGTGCATTAAGTTTTGGCGCCGTACTAGAACATTTGGGCATGCTACGTAAAATCGTAAACTCGATATTAGCCGCTGCAAAATCAGTAGGGAGTCTAATTGCCAGTACAGTGGCGACCTGTATAGGGACAAATTTAATCACTGCAGATCAATACATGTCTATTGTTATGCCAGGTCGAATGTATAAAGAAGAATATGAGCGTAGAGGGTTACATCCGACACTTTTAAGTAGAACGCTGGAAGATTCGGGAACCATAACATCACCGTTAATTCCATGGAATACTTGTGGAGCGTTTATGTTTGGTGCACTTGCACTGACTTCATATGATTACATCTTTTACTGCTTTTTTAATTTAATTAATCCCATTTTAGCGGTTGCATACGGCTACTTAGGGTTCAAATTAAAAAAAATAGGTGACAATTAATCCTATTGTTACCACAATAATTATAATGCAAAATTAAGCCTGATTATTCAGGCTTTTTTCTTTATTACGATAGCCAAACATAGGAATTTTTCATGTCCGAAGATAATGCTCGCTACCTTAAAGATTATCAACCAAGTGATTTTTTAATTGAAACTATAGATTTAACCTTTGAATTAGATGACAGAAAAACGCTTGTTACTAGTATTCTCAAAATTAAAAAGCAGCGATTAACTGCCAAGCAACTGATACTCAATGGTGAGCATCTCACCTTGCTTAAATTGCAATTAAATAATGAGGTTTTAGATAGTAGTCAATATCACCAAACGCCAGACAGTTTGACGCTGGACGTTGATAGCGAAGAAGCGACGCTGAAGATTATCACAGAAATTGATCCGCTAAATAATACAGCATTAGAAGGGTTATTTAAATCTGGAGATGCTTTTTGCACGCAGTGTGAAGCTGAAGGCTTTAGACGTATCACTTATTACCTTGATCGTCCTGATGTCATGGCAAAATTTACCACTAAAGTCATTGCAGACAAATCCTTATATCCCTATTTATTATCTAATGGTAATAAGGTTGACAGTGGTGAAATAGATGACAATAAACACTTCGTAACTTGGTATGATCCATTCCCCAAGCCATGTTACCTTTTCGCGCTTGTTGCTGGTGATTTTGATTTGTTGGCAGATAAATATGAAACGGCGTCAGGTCGTATTGTTGATTTAGAAATTTTCGTAGATAAGGGTAATAAAGATAAAGCTCACCATGCTATGGCATCATTGAAAAACTCAATGGCATGGGACGAGCAGACATTCGGTTTAGAATATGATCTCGATATCTATATGATCGTTGCTGTAGATTTTTTCAATATGGGGGCTATGGAAAACAAAGGACTGAATATCTTTAATAGTAAATATGTGTTGGCAGATAAAAATACTGCGACAGATACAGATTACTTTAATGTAGAAGCGGTGATCGCTCACGAATACTTCCATAACTGGACTGGTAATAGAGTCACTTGTCGAGATTGGTTTCAGTTAAGTTTGAAAGAAGGTTTAACTGTATTTAGAGACCAACAATTTAGTGCTGATATGCATTCAGCACCCGTGACTCGCATTGCAAATGTTAATGTCTTGCGATCGCATCAGTTTGCTGAAGATGCAGGTCCAATGTCTCATCCTATTAGACCTGAAAAAGTAGTCGAGATGAATAACTTCTATACCCTGACTGTTTATGAAAAAGGTTCTGAAGTTATTCGCATGATGTATACCTTGCTTGGAAAAGACAAGTTTAGAAAGGGGATGGACCTTTATTTTAAACGTTTCGATGGTCAAGCGGTTACTTGCGATGATTTTGTTAATGCCATGGCGGATGCGAGTGGTATTGATCTAACGCTATTTAAGCGTTGGTATAGTCAATCAGGTACGCCAACTCTTGTTATCAATGAGTGCTTTGATGAAAAGACGAGTGTCTATAGCATCTCCATTAGTCAACAGCATCTGCCATCTAAAAATCAAACGGAAAAACAGCCACTTCATATACCTGTGGCTATCGAGTTAATATCCAATGGCAGTTCTCAATCACATTTGCTTGAACTGAAACAAGATCAACAAACGTGGGAGTTTGGTCCATTGCTAGACAAACCCGTTTTAGCGGTTTTGGCGAACTTTAGTGCACCCGTAAAAATTAACTATTCGCAAACAGAGCAAGCGCTAACTGAGATTATTCTTCATGCCAAGGATGATTTTTTGAAATGGGATGCAGGGCAAAAGCTCTTTACTAATATATTGCAGCAACTACTTAGTAACAGCGAGTTTGTCTTAGAAGGCTCATTGCTTGAGGTGTTAGAACAAGTACTTGCCAGTAATGCTGATTTCGCGTTTATCGCAGAGCAGTTAACTTTGCCGAGTTATCATGGGTTAATTGAGTTATTTAAACCTGTTGATCCCATAGCATTACTAGATGCGCGTCAAACACTCAAATTATTTATCGCCAATGGCTTGAAAGATACATTCAGCCAGCGTTATAAAAGCTTAATTCGAGAGCAATATGCTAATGATGGTAAGTCAGTCGGAGAGCGAGCGCTTAAAAACGTCTTATTGTCTTATTTAACTCAATTACCTGATTATAAATCATTGGTAAGTGAACAGTTCGGTCAGGCGACTAATATGACAGATTCGTTGGCTGCATTAACAAGTGCTGCTGCGGTTGCTCACCAAGACTTTGATAATTTAATGGCATCCTTTGAGCAACAGTGGCGAGATACGACATTGGTGATGGATAAGTGGTTTTCTCTCCAAGCGAGTTATCAAAGTGAAAATATATTTGAGCGCTTAGATACTTTTACCTCGCATGAACTATTTAGTTTGAAAAACCCTAATAGAGCAAGATCACTCATTGGTGCGTTTACACAAAATAACCCTCGGTACTTCCATTGCAAGAGTGGTAGAGGATATCAGTTTTTAACAGATCAGGTTTGTGCGCTCGATGCAATTAATCCTCAAGTTGCTTCGCGATTGATCACGCCTTTGATTCAATTTGATGGCGTTGACTTGGAGCGACAATCGATGATGAAAGTTCAGTTGCAGCGCATTGCGCAACGAGAAAACTTATCGAAAGATCTAAGTGAAAAGATAGATGCAGCGTTGTCTTAACAGGTTGTAGCTTGTGAAATATTACTTTTCATTATCAATGTCTATAGAGGAGTTTTATCCGTATTATCAAGGGAAAATATCCGCCTTTGTTGTCTATACCAATGAAGGCCTTAAACTTCAGTTTCCAGCAATGCACTTGAGAAACTTTTTAACATCTACAGGCATACATGGAAGATTTTGTTTAGAAAGTGAAAATAATAAATTTATTTCACTGACCAAGCTCAATTAATTAGAGTTTATGCTTTAAACGTGTGGTCTGACCAATGGAAGTGGTATACCAGTTGCTTTTTTGCTGGTTGTACCACTAAATTCAAGACCTTAGCTGTAAACGAGTGAACATCGAAAAGTTTGTTTTTAAACGGGCGTTTTAAACGGAGCTAAAAAATAGATATCAGTGTAGTCAAAAGTCTTTAAAAATAAGCACATTAACCTTGTTTTTAGCACTTGCGATATCGTAAAAATGATGCAATTATTGTTTCATACCACGTAAAGTGGCTATTTAGAACTACAATTAATAAAGATTAAATAGTTTCTGGTCTGGGGAGAACATAATGAAACGTAACCCAATCTCAATGTTTGCAAAAAAGCCATTGACGGTCAGTATTGCTGCAGCATTGTTGATGACGCAAGCACCAAATGTCGCGGCATCTAATTTTCAATTAGGAGAGTTTGATGTTAGTTTTAATTCGACATTCTCTTTGGGTGCAAGCATGCGCGTTGAGAATAGAAATTGGAATGATAACGTTGGTAAGTCTAACAATTTAAACAACGGTTTAGATTTTACCGCATATCACCCTGCCTTTAACCCTAACCCTGCTAATGATGTTATTTGGCAAGGTCAGGGAAGTTACTCAAATAATGGTGACTTAGGTAACTTAAATTACGATGCAGGCGAAACCTTTTCTAAACTTTTCAAAGGTACTCATGAACTTCATATCAGTAAAGACAACATGGGGGTCTTTATGCGTGGTATGTACTTTTATGATTTTGAAATGATGGACGGCGACCGCCCATGGAGTAATACCATTTCAGGTGAAGTGAATGACCCTTGCCGCGATGATGAAGCGAGAAGCCAGGTTTGTCGAGATATACGACTTCTAGATGCCTATTTTTATGGTGATTACTACATCGGTGAAATGCCATTTTCAATTCGTGTTGGTCAGCAAGTTTTAGGGTGGGGGGAAAGTACATTAATTTCTCATGGGATAAGTGAAATCAACCCGGTTGACATTGCCCGCTTAAAAGCTCCAGGTGCAGAATTGACTGAAGCTTTTATTCCTTTTGGTGCTGTTTGGGCGTCTTTAGGCGTATCTGAAAACTTCAATGTTGAAATGTTTTACCAATATCAATGGGAACAGACGATTTTACCCGCGCCAGGCAGCTACTTTTCAACCAATGATTTTGCTGGTGACGGCGGCCACTACAATAATGTTCAGTTAGGTTTTACCGGTAACCCAGATATCGATCTTAATACCTTGATCACTAATATGAACCAAATTGGTGACATGATGCGTTCTGGAGATCCAGCAATGATGGCGCAAGCGGCATCAGTCTATTCTGTGTTTCCAACCAAAGTTACCTTAAAAGCACCAGGAGAACAAAGTGAAGTTCATCCGGAAGACGGTGGCCAGTACGGTATTCGCCTATCTTGGTACTTACCTGAGTTAAATGAAACAGAATTAAGTTTGTACTATGTGAATTACCATAGTCGCAGACCTTTATTCTCAGGCGTTACAGCAAACTTCACCCCTTCATCTATCGGTGCTGACTTGACTTATCTAGCGGGTAATCAAATTACTGAGGAAAATTATCAAAATTTAGGTAGTTTTTCGCAAGTGTTGTTAGCATACCCAGAAGATATCAAAATGACGGCGATGAGCTTTAATACTACAGTGTTTGATATCGCAGTATCAGGCGAAGTGTCGTATCGTCAAGATGAACCATTACAAATTGACGATGTAGAACTGCTTTTTGCCGCCATGCCTCAGCAGTTAGCCAATACCGGTGATCCTAGGTATGCAGCGCTTGATGGTGTTTCTCAAATGGACGTTTTTGCATCTGGTGAGACTGCCGACGGATTCATTCTGTCAGATACGTTACAGGCACAAATGACGTTTACACGCTTTTGGGGCCCATCTTTTGGTGCCAGCCAACTTACAACATTGTTAGAAGTTGGTGGGATTAATATTAACGACATGCCAGATCAAGAGGTGCTGCGTTTGAATGGGCCAGGTACAGACCGAAGTGGTGGAATTCAGGTAGCGCCAGGATTAAATAAGTTCTTACAAGACGGTGTTGAAACCAACCCATTCCCTGATGAGTTTGCATGGGGATATCGTTTTGTAACCAAGTTAGATTACTCTAACGTATTTTCTGGCGTTAATATGTCGCCAAGAATTGTATTTTCACACGATGTCAGTGGCATAACGCCAGATCCTATCTTCTTATTTGTAGAGGACAGAAAGTCAATTTCAGCAGGTATTTCGTTCGACTATCAAAGTAAGTGGTCTGCTGATATTAGTTACAATGGCTTTTGGGGTGGCGTAGGCACAACCAATAAAATTGAAGACAGAGATTATGTCTCTTTCAGTGTGAAGTATTCATTATAAGGGCAGATTCAATGAAAAAATTTACGGGATTATCTTTAGCAATATCGCTTGCGTTTACAGGAGCAGTGTCGGCAAAAATTGACGCTGAGCAAGCAAAAAAGCTAAGTGGAGAGCTTACGCCAATGGGGGCAGTAAGGGCAGCTAATAGTGACGGCTCAATTCCAGAGTGGACGGGAGGTATCAAAACACCACCCAAAGGCTACACACCGGGAATGCATCATCTCGATCCTTATGCAGAGGATAAGGTGCAATACACTATCACTGCGCAAAACGTGTCGGAATATGAGAAGTTTTTGACCCCAGGACAAATTGCATTATTTAAAACGTATCCAGATACTTTTAAAATGAATGTTTATCAAACGCGTCGCTCAGCTTCTTATCCAGAGCATGTCTATCAAGCAACGATTGATAACTCAACGCGCGCAGAGTTAGTCGAAGACGGTAATGGCATTATAAATGCCGCTGTTGGGGTGCCTTTTCCTATTCCGTCTAATGGTTTAGAAGCGATTTGGAATCATATTTTACGTTACCGCGGCGAAGCGATTGTGCGCCAAGGTGGGCAAGTTACGCCAACAGCCTCTGGTGACTTTACGTATGTTGGTTTTGATGATCAATTGATGTTGCCTTATGGAATGAAAGGGGCGTCGCCTGAAGAATTAGAAAAAACCAATATTTTATTTAAGTTCAAGCAGAAAGTTACTGAACCTTCTAAACTGGTTGGTACCGCGTTATTGGTTCATGAAACCATGGATCAAATTAAAACGCCTCGCCAGGCATGGATTTACAACAAAGGCATTCGTCGTGCACAAAAAGCACCAACGGTAGCGTATGACGCCCCAGGTACAGCAGCAGATGGCTTAAGAACTACTGATGATTTTGATATGTTTAATGGCGCGCCGAATCGTTACAATTGGACGCTAAAAGGTAAACGTGAATTACTTATTCCATACAACGATTATCGTTTGCACAGTGATAAATTAAAATACGAAGATATTGTTAAACCAGGCCATATAAATCCAGAGCATGTTCGATATGAAAAACATCGAGTTTGGGTGGTTGAAGCCAACTTAAAAGAAAACACACGCCATATTTATAAAAAACGTGTTTTCTTTATCGATGAAGATAGCTGGCAAATTGCGGTAACAGATATTTACGATGAGCGAGATGAGTTATATCGAGTTGGTGTTGCCCACGGTTTAAATTATTATGAAGTACCAACGCAATGGTCAACGCTTGAAGTGTTTCATGATTTACAATCTAAACGCTATATCGCGATAGGTTTAGATAATGAAGCGCAAATGTATGATTTTTCAGCTAAACTAAGAGATGTCGACTTTACGTCACGAGCATTGCAACGCGATAATCGCTAGAGCATCTTTAAGAGATTAAATTTGGCTGGCTTTTGTCAGCCTTTTTTATTTTGTATTTTATTGGGTCTAAAGGTTAATGATAAGAATCCTCTCACTCATATTTGCCGTTATTTTCGCATCACTCTCAGTTTGTGAAATAAACAATCATCCAGCGATTATGTCTAAATTGGCTCAAAAATCGCTAATGCTGGATATTGAAAATGTTGGTGACCAATTTTTGATCGCTGTTGGTGAAAGGGGGCATATTTTGCGCTCTGACAATGGAAAGGATTGGCAGCAAATGACATCCCCCACTCAAACGGCACTAACGTCAGTTAACTTTGTTTCATATAGTGAAGGATGGGCTGTTGGTCATGATGCCACTATTTTATACACTAATGACAGTGGTTTTACTTGGCAGGTACAATACATTAACCCCAAACTCGAGACGCCTTTTTTAAACGTTATGTTTAAAGACAATCAAAATGGTGTTGCTGTTGGTTCATATGGCATGTTTATCCGCACTCAGGACGGTGGGAAAAGCTGGAACAGGGAATATCATACGTCTTTGCTGTCTCAGGAAGATAAGGATTATCTAGAAGAACTTAAGCGTGATGATGAGGCGGCATATCTAGATGAAAGAGCAAGAATACTCCCTCATTTTAATAAAGTTTATCAAGATGGGCGAACTACTTATTTAGCTGGTGAACTTGGTTTGCTGGCTAAGAGTAATGACTTTGGCCGTACCTGGCAAAAATTTGATGCATTTTATCATGGGTCTTTATATGACATTCAACGCTCACCAAAAGGAAACTTGCTAGCTGTTGGTTTGAGAGGAAACGTTTTTCGAAGTACCAATAATGGTGATGAATGGCAGCAAATAGAAGTTTCTACTACTGCGCTATTAAATGATGTCGTTGTTTATGATGAACAAACGACGCTAATACTCGGTAATAATGGCGTTTTGTTAAAGAGTGATGATGATGGTAATCGTTTTGTTATTGACGAACAAGCTGATGGTAAGGCATTGATTGCTGGAACATTTTTTAAAAACCAATTAGTTGTAGCCTCGGAAGTCGGCATAAAAATAATACAGGTTAGGCCATAAATGACCCCAATAGAAAAAATTATTAATCACGTTGAAGTTGCCGTTTTTAGGCATCGTATTTTTGTTGTTGGCTTGTTTGTTTTACTTTCAATATTCCTTGGATATCAAGCTACTCAAATAAAGCTTGATGCTGCTTTTACCAAAAATATTCCGCTTAATCACGAGTATATGCAAACATACTTAAAGCATAGAGCGAATTTTGGTGGTGCCAACAATGTCCTCATTTCTGTTTGTCATAAGGAAGGTGATATTTTTAATGAGGAATTTTTTACTGCACTCAAAGGGGTACATGATCAACTGTTTTTCATTCCAGGTGTTGATCGTACGAAAGTAAGTTCGTTATTTTCACCGAGTACAAGGTTTATTGAAGTCGTTGAAGATGGATTTGCTGGTGGTCCCGTAGTACCAGCGGATTTTGTTGCTGATGAAGCCGGACTTTCTATCGTAAAAGAAAACATTGAAAAGGCGGGGATCGTTGGACGTATTGTTGCCGATAATTACAGTTGTGCGATGGTAAAAGCGGTACTAATGGAAAATGATCCGGAGACTGGTGAAAAACTCGATAGCATTGCACTAGCCGGTAAACTAGAAAATGACATTCGTAAAGTTTACGAAAAAGGCAACATAACGGTACATATTATCGGTTTTAGCAAAATGGTTGGCGATATTGCCAATGGTGCAAAAGGCGTTGTAACTTTCTTTGCTGTAGCGATACTAATCACCAGTGTTATGGTGTTCTTGTTTTCACGATCTATTGCGTTAACGTTATTACCAATAGGTTGTTCACTTGTTGCTGTTGTTTGGCAAATGGGCTTACTTTCTTCTATGGGGTTTGGACTTGATCCCATGTCAATTCTTGTGCCTTTTCTTGTCTTTGCGATAGGTGTGAGTCATGGTGTTCAAATGATTAATGCTATCGGCAAAAAGGTTAATCAGGGACACACAACCAAAGAAGCTGCAGAATTTGGCTTTAGAAATCTTGTTGTACCCGGCGGTATAGCGTTACTTTCTGATACAGTTGGCTTTATCACCCTGTTATCGATTGATATAGGCATTATTAAAGAATTAGCGATCACTGCCTCGTTAGGCGTTGGTGTTATTATATTCACTAATTTGGTGTTGTTACCGGTATTAATTTCATTCGTCAATATTCCGGTGAAAGCGGTTAAAAAAGAGGTAAGGCCAGGGTATCAACAACCACAAGAGCCTATGTTATGGCAGTTTATGCAATCTTTTAGTAGTCGAGGCGTTGCCAGTGTTGTCTTGGTGGTCGCATCATTGTTGTTCGCCGTGGGTTACTACCAGTCTCAGCATTTAAAAATTGGTGAGTTGCATGAAGGCGCTCCATCACTTCATGAACATTCTCGATATAATCAAGATACCTTTTTGATAACGGATCGTTATGCAATTAGTGTTGATTATATGTCTGTCATTGTCGAAACCATGCCTAATGCGTGTACTAACCCTGATGTTCTCAACACAATGGATAGTTTTCAATGGCAAATGGAGAATGTTGATGGGGTGCAATCTGCGGTAAGTTTGCCTTCAGTGCTGAAAGTGATTAACTCAGGGTATTACGAAGGTAACTTAAAGTGGCGCATAATTTCGCCAAACCAATATGCTCTAGCACAAGCATTATCTAATGTTCCTAGTTCAACCGGCTTGTTAAATAATGAATGTAGTGTAATGCCGATTATCTTGTTTTTAAAAGACCATAAGGCAGAAACTATTGAGCGAGTAGTCGACAAAGCAAAACAAGTGATAAACGAGCTCAACAACGATTTGGTAAGCTTTAAGTTAGCATCAGGGCCTATTGGGGTGATGGCAGCGACCAACGAAGCGGTAGAGGAGGCACAAACGCCGATGATGCTTTATGTCTATGCTGCGGTCATTATTCTATGTTGGTTGAGCTTTAAGAGTGTAAAAGCCGTGGTGTCTGTTGTTATTCCACTCTTTATCGTATCAACGTTAGCACAATGGTTAATGACTGCACTGGATATAGGTTTAACGGTTTCTACGCTACCTGTCATCGCCTTAGGGGTTGGTATTGGGGTTGATTATGGTATTTATATTCTTTCAACGATGAGTCATAAGCTCAGTATTGGCGAAAGCGTACAGAATGCTTATTTATCAGCACTTAAAGAAAGAGGTATAGCGGTACTTATCACAGGGGTTACTTTGGCCATTGGAGTTTCTACTTGGTTCTTCTCCGACCTGAAATTCCAAGTAGACATGGGAATTTTGTTAACCTTTATGTTTTTAGTCAACATGCTAGCAGCGGTTACTATATTACCGGCAATAGCAGCGTTTTTATGGAAAAATCATAAATAATCTAATAATTTTAAAAAAAAACAACTTATTTTTGATTGCATAAATAAACAAGAAAATGACCTAAGGGTCATTTTCTATTTAATACAAGTGAATAAACACATAAAATTTCTCAATTTCTAGCGCTAACGTTAGTAACCTCGGTAAAAAAAACGCTCGCAATAGCCTAAATTTATTAATAAAATCGCGTCTATAGTCTATCCTTTTAGACAAATATAAAAAGTTATAACAAATTATTTCAAGCGTTTTATCCAAAAAGGAAAACGGCATGGCGTTAGTAGACGGTTTACCCTCTGTGATACTTTCCAATGTAGCACAATTAATTGATCAAAAAGTTCCGGCAAAAACAGCTCCGCTGGTTAAGCAATTTGCAGATCTTTTATACAAGAACATCTCAACTTTAGATTTAGCTCATCGTAATGAAAGCGATATGTATGGCGCAACGTTAAGCTTGTGGAAATCGCTTAATCAACACCGCTCAGATTCACCGGTTATTAAAGTTTTTAACCCGATGGTGAGCAAGCATGGTTGGAAATCAAGCCATACGATTATTGAGATCATCATTAGTGATATGCCATTTTTAGTTGATTCAATTCGTATAGCGTTAAGTCGATTAAACCTTTCACCGCATTTGATGCTCAATAGTCCAATTAAGTTGGTCAGAGATAAAGAGCAAAACATTTCAAAGCTATCTGCTGCTGCAGATAAGAAAATTAAAGCAACTTCAACAGAGACGGTTTTCTTTATTGAGATAGATCGTCAAAGCGAGCAAGAAGCACTCGATAACATTACCGCAGAGTTACAATCAGTATTAAGCGATATTTCCATTACCGTTAATGATTGGGAAGCGATGAAAAAGCGCTTAAGCGAAGTTATTGATGAAACAAGCAACGCCAAGCTTCCTTGTGGTGATGCTGAGAAAAAAGACGGTTTAGAGTTTTTGCAATGGATGTTAAACGATAATTTTACCTTATTAGGTTATCGTTCCTACGATGTTAAGGCCTTAGAGGGCGATACTGCTCTAGCGGCAAATGTTTCGTCGAGTTTAGGCTTGATGAAGCAATCATCTGGTACCTCTGAGCGAATGTTATCAACGCTAAGTGAATCGGCTCGTGAAATAGCCCTGGGTAAAAACTTACTCATTTTAACTAAAACCAACTCTCGCTCTCGTGTCCATCGTCCAGCGCATCTTGATTATATTGGTGTTAAGCGATTTGACAGTAAAGGTAAGGTTATTGGAGAAGAGCGCTTTGTCGGCTTGTTCGGCTCAGCTTATTACACTAACAGTGCTTTAGATTTGCCACTGATTAAATCGAAGGTTAGCGCCGTATGTGAGTCTTCAGGCTTTGGACAAGGAACCCATGCCTATAAAACCTTGATTAATATTTTAGAAACCTATCCTCGCGATGAGATCTTGCAGACTAACGTTAAAGAGCTATTACAAAATGTTTTAGGTATTTATCAAATGCAGGAGCGCGACTATTCTGGTTTGTTTATTCGTCGTGATGCGTTTGATCGATTCTATTCATGTATGGTTTATGTACCCAGGGAGCGTTATAACACTCAATTGCGGGTAAAAACCCAAGCATTGCTGAAAGAAGCGTTCGGTAGTGATGAATATGTCGAATTTACCACATATTTTTCTGAATCAGCACAAGCGAGAACACACTACATCGTTCGCGTAAAAACAACAAAAGCAGATATTAACGTGAAAGAAATTGAAAAAAATATAAATGAAGCGGCGCGTAGTTGGGATGACAAGTTATCAGCAGCGCTTAATTCAAATAAAGGGGAAGAGCTCGGTAAAGCGTTAAGTCGCAAATATTCAGGTTTTCCGCAAGCCTATAAAGATGAGGTGTTGCCAGGTACCGCGATTGTTGACATCGAAAAACTTGAAGCACTTTCACCTGAAAATAACTTAGAAATGTTGTTTTATCAACCGCAAGAGGAAGCGGACGGCAGTCGTTTTGTTAAATTAAAGCTTTTCCATTCTGGCGAACCGTTGCATTTATCAGATGTATTGCCAATGTTAGAAAATTTTGGTTTACGCGTGATTGGTGAAAGTCCTTTTGCAATTCGCACGTCAGAAGGTGAGATGTGTTGGATACTTGATTTCTCGATGTTGCTAACGGGGAATGAAACTTTCAGTTTAGAAAAAGTACAGAACTTATTCCAAGAAGCATTTGCTAAAGTTTGGGCAGGTGAATTAGAAGATGATGGTTTTAATCGCCTAATCTTGGGTGCTGAGTTGGGTGGTCGCCAAGTTTCTATTATTCGTGCATTTGCAAAATATGAGCGTCAAATTGGTGGTACTTTCAGTCAAAGCTATATTGAAGATACGTTTGCTAATTACCCTAACATTGCTCAGTTGTTAGTGAAGTTGTTTTACGCCCGTTTTGATCCAAATCGTAAGCTGAATAACAAATTGGTACAAAAATTACGTGCCGATATAGAAGCGTCATTAGATAAAGTCGCTAACCTTGATGATGACCGAATTATACGCCGTTTTGCCGAAATGATTATGGCGACAATTCGTACCAATTACTTCCAACCCTATAGTGATGGCAGTGATAAACCATATATTTCATTCAAAATCACGCCGCGTAAAATCTCAGACATGCCGCAGCCGGTTCCTGCCTATGAGATTTTTGTTTACTCGCCGCAAGTTGAAGGTGTGCATTTACGCGGTGGTAAGGTTGCTCGTGGTGGCTTACGCTGGTCTGACAGAAGAGAAGATTTCCGAACAGAAGTGCTTGGATTAGTAAAAGCACAGCAAGTTAAGAACACTGTGATTGTTCCAGTGGGAGCTAAAGGTGGCTTTGTTTGTAAACAATTACCCAAAGGCTCACGTGAAGAAATATTTGAAGCAGGTAAAGCGTGCTATAGAACGTTTATACGTGGCTTATTAGATATCACGGATAACATCGTTGCTGGTGACATAGTGCCGCCAGCAAATGTCGTTCGTCATGATGAAGATGACCCATATTTAGTGGTAGCGGCCGATAAAGGAACGGCAACATTCTCTGATATTGCTAATGGCATTTCTGAAGAATATGGTTTCTGGATGGGAGATGCGTTTGCCTCTGGTGGTAGTGTTGGTTATGACCATAAAGGTATGGGCATAACAGCAAAAGGCGCTTGGGAGTCAGTTAAGCGTCACTTCCGTGAAATGGATATAGATTGTCAGACTACAGACTTTACCTGTATCGGTATCGGCGATATGGCTGGCGATGTATTTGGTAATGGTATGTTGTTATCTAAACATATTCGTTTGCTTGCCGCCTTTAACCACATGCACATCTTTATCGATCCTAATCCTGATGCTGCAACCACATATAAAGAGCGTGAACGTTTATTTAACTTACCAGGCTGTACTTGGGAAGATTATGATACCTCATTAATTTCACAAGGCGGTGGTATCTTTAATCGTTCTGTAAAATCGATCACCTTAACACCAGAAATTAAGAAAATGATCGGCACGCAAAAACAAAGCATGTCGCCAAATGAATTGATTCAATCACTATTAAAGACCAAAGTAGATCTACTTTGGAATGGTGGTATTGGAACTTATGTCAAAGGTAGCAGCGAAACTCACTTGGAGGTGGGTGACCGTGCTAACGACTCATTGCGTATTAACGGCAAAGAATTGGAAGCCAAAATCGTCGGTGAAGGTGGTAATCTAGGGTTAACTCAGTTAGGTCGCATCGAATACGCTGCTAAAGGTGGTCGTATAAATGCTGACTCAGTTGATAACGTCGGCGGTGTAGACTGCTCAGATAACGAAGTTAATATCAAAATATTACTAAATGTTTTGGTTCAAAATGGTGATTTAACGGTTAAACAACGTAATAAAATCTTATATGACATGACCGATGAAGTAGCTGATATTGTTATAAAAGATTGTTACCGCCAAACACACTCTATTTCGATTACAGCCTTGCGTGGCGTCAGTCAATTGAAAGAGCAAACTCGTTTTATTCATGAAATGGAACGTTCTGGTAAACTGGATCGCGCATTAGAGTTTATTCCTAATGACGAAGAAATAGCAGATCGTTTAGCGCAGAACAAAGGGCTAACCCGTCCAGAGATCTCAACACTGCTTGCTTATTCGAAAATGGTGCTAAAAGAAGATTTAGTTTGTCCAGAAATTACGGATAATCCATATCATAATCAATTATTGATTGAAGCGTTTCCTGTGCCACTGCAAGAAAAGTACAGTGAGCAAATGCAAAGCCATCCTCTGCGTGCAGAAATCATTGCAACCAAATTGGCCAACAAAATTGGTAACGATATGGGCTTTAACTTTGTTAACCGAATGCGAGAAGAGACGGGTGCATCAGTTCATGAAATTGCTAATTGTTATTCAATGGCGAGCGCTGTATTTGAAATGTCAGAAATGTGGCAAAAAATCAGTTCACTAGATAATAAGATTTCAACGCTTGTGCAAACGGAAATGTTATTCCAGTATCGCCGCACTGTGCGCCGCGCAACTCGTTGGTTCTTGCGTCACCGTAATAAAGCGTTTGGTATCGCAGAATCTATTGAGTTTTATAGCAGTACTTTTAAAGATATGACGAAAAACCTATCTAAGTACATGATTGAAAGCGAAGTTGAACAAATTAGTCGTGTAGAGAACGATTTGATTAATGCTGGAGCACCTAAAGCAATAGCTAAGCGTATTTCACAATTAAGTAGTTTATTCTCAGTGATGGATATTGCTGAGTTATCTCATCATGATGGTCGCCCAGTTGACGTTGTGGCGAAAGTCTACTTTAACCTTGGTGCTCGTTTAGATTTGCATTGGTTCTTAGATCAAATCACTAAACAACCAGTTGCCAATCATTGGCAAGCGCTTGCTAGGGCGTCGTTTAGAGAAGAGTTAGATTGGCAACAACGTTCAATTACTGCCGTCATTTTACGATGTCAGCCTAAAAACAAGAATATCGAAGAAATGCTTGATAACTGGTTTACTGACAATGAGCAGCCACTTGAGCGCTGGCGTCATGTGCTTGATGATTTTAGAATTGGGCAAACGCATGAGTTTGCTAAATTCTCTGTAGCGTTGAGAGAGCTAATGTTGTTAAGTTTAAACTGTGATCCAAGCAAATAAATGATAGAATCCCCACCTCAGTGTGGGGATTTTTTTATCTCTCGTTTTATCAATATGAATTTATTAACTTTTTGAGGTTGTATGCTTTACTCTGCCATTCGTAAAATTTTGTTCCAACTTGATCCTGAAGTGAGTCATGATTTAACTATAAAGAGCCTCAAAAATACTGGTGCTACCTTACTCAATTTTCCTTATAAACAGCAGGTAGAAGATAAACCTGTTGAAGTCATGGGTATTCACTTTCCTAATCCTTGTGGTTTAGCGGCCGGTTTGGATAAAAATGGTGAATGTATTCGTGCGTTTGAAGCGATGGGCTTTGGTTTTATTGAAGTGGGTACAGTGACACCGAGACCACAACCAGGTAATGACAAACCGCGTATTTTCAGGCTAGAAGAAGCGAATGCAATTATCAACCGCATGGGATTTAATAATAAAGGTGTTGATTATTTGGTCGAGCAAGTAAGAAAAGCCAAATATAGTGGTGTGTTAGGAATAAATATTGGAAAGAATAAAGACACGCCAGATGAAAATGCGAAAGACGATTATATTTACTGTATGCGCAAGGTGTACAACTTTGCTAGTTATATCACCGTCAATATTTCTTCACCTAACACACCTGGTTTACGTTTACTACAATATGGTGATGCATTAAATGAGCTGCTTTCAGCGCTAAAAGAAGAACAAAGTAAATTAGCACAGCAGTTTGATAAGTACGTACCTATCGCGGTAAAAATTGCACCAGATTTATCGGAAGCTGAAGTAAATTCTATCGCTGAGTGTCTGGTGAGTAATAACATTGATGGTGTGATTGCAACCAATACTACATTGGCACGTGATGGTGTAGAAAATCTAGAGCATGGCCATGAACAGGGAGGGTTAAGTGGCCAGCCAGTTAAAGAAAAAAGCACCGAAGTCATTCGTTTGCTTGCTAAAGCGCTTAATAATCAGTTACCTATTATTGGTGTCGGTGGCATTGCAAGCGGTCAAGATGCAAAAGAAAAGATTGCGGCAGGAGCTTCATTGGTGCAAGTCTATACTGGATTTATCTATCAAGGTCCTGAACTTGTTAAAGATGTGGTAAAAGCATTATAAACCTATCTTAGGGTGGGAAAATAAATAAAAAAAGCCACACCTATTGGGAGTGGCTTTTTGGTTTTAGCTTAGTAATTATTTCTCTCGTTTGGGTTATCAGAGAAATACTGAATAAATTCAATTTCATAACCATCAGGGTCAATATAGTAAACATTTTGTCGATGAGCCAAGGCTTCGCCTTCTTTTGCTAATTGAAAGCCTGCTGCTGCTAAGCGTTCAACAAGTGCCTTTAGGTTATTAGTGATATAACCAAAATGACACAACCCTAGTTGATTCGAGTCCAAGTTTCGATTTTCGCCATAACCATTATCATTAAAACTAATGTATTGATAGTCATCACCAAAGTGTAACCATTGCCTTTGAGTACCAAACCAGTTTTGTTCCCCTTTACCTCGTACTTTCCAGTGAGGAAAAGCCGCTTGGTAGAACGCTAAAGTATTTTTTAAATCTTTTACAACGATATTGATGTGCTCTAAATGCATTATAAGTTCCCTTAAGTTTTAGTCGTTATTTATTTGCAATCGTTTGATTGATTAAACGTTTTAGCTTTTTTAAAAACCTGGTTTGCGTGATCTCTTCAGTGTAGCTACTTTCTGTTGTCATTATTTTTGTTGACATAATCTTCTCCTTATTTGCTAAGATAGTGCCACTCTAAAACCTCAACTTAAGTTGAGGTAAAGTGT
Organism: Thalassotalea ganghwensis; assembly: GCF_053485795.1. Classification (NCBI taxonomy): domain Bacteria; kingdom Pseudomonadati; phylum Pseudomonadota; class Gammaproteobacteria; order Alteromonadales; family Colwelliaceae; genus Thalassotalea; species Thalassotalea ganghwensis. The sequence continues at coordinate 116,997 of NZ_JBQRUM010000002.1, read as the reverse complement.
TTTTTGCAATTATTTAGATTTTTTTAAGGCATTAGAGCGAGTTGATCTTTGATGTGCATTTTTGCAGCAGTTCATTTGAAATTTGTACAAGACAGAGCCTATGTCATGTGGTTATTCCCCATCAATAGGCGATAACGAAGGAGAAATTTCAAATGGGCACTGTCCTTCGGATTCGTTTAAACGTGATTTACGCTTTGTTGTAGCTCATTTGTATAGAATAACTATACGGTATTCGTTACGCCTCGATTAAATCACGTTTAATTCGAACAAAATTTGTACCGCAAAGTTCAACACGCTCTAATTAAGGAAACGTTATGTTAGAAGAAGCCAATTTGACCGTCGGCGTTGTTGCTAAGCGCTGTGGCGTGAAGGTATCGACGCTGCATTTCTATGAAAATAAAGGACTGATAAGAAGTTGGCGTAATCAGGGGAATCAACGGCGCTATAAACGAGAGGTGCTTAGGAGGATCGCCATAATTCAAGCGGCACAAAAGATGGGCATCACCTTAAAAGAAATAGCGGTAGCGTTTGACCAATTGCCAGATAAACGTGCGCCAGATAAGGATGACTGGTCACAGTTATCCCGAAGTTGGCAAGTAGAGCTAGATAAAAAGATTAATGCGATGACGCGATTACGAGATTACCTTAATGGTTGTATTGGCTGTGGTTGTCTATCGATGCAGCGTTGTCCAATTTACAACCCTGATGATTGTTTAGGTGAAGAGCACAGTGGGGCTGTTATTCTAGAGCAAGATAACGTACCAGATTAAAAGTCTGAAAAGCGCTCGTTTGTTTATCGTGATAAATGATTATGTTTTTAGTTAGACAAAGGATACTTTACTCTGGTTTGAGTTATTTATGTTTTGGCGATAGCGCTTTTCTCATCATTTCTCGTTATAACGCTGAATGACGAAGCTTTTGAGTATTTCTTAAACGATAAGATTGTCTTCATTGTAAGTTCTTTTTTCATCACGCTTGACCATTTGCAGATGATAAATGTTGATAAACCGGTTCGCTCGATCATTGTAAAAGGAAACTGCTGTTTCTTAGTATTGTGCCAAAAATGAACTAAGTCTATTAATTTGTCATAGGAATAGAGCGGTTTTCGTTATATATGGCAGGTTCACTTAAGATAGTTTATCTGACAATTCTTATCACAGCGATGAGTTAGTGATTGCGCTTGAGCTAATCCCCATCAGTTATCAAGGAGTGATTTTTGTTTTCCTCATTAAGTTTTGAAAAATTTCCCGAAGCTTGATTTAAATCAATGCTGATTTACCGGCAATGGTTAAAATCTTGTCATCATCTTATAAGGAGCTTACTAGTGTGACGTCTTCTAAACCAGTTGTTTACGCCTGTACTGGCTGTTCGAATGTGGCTCGAATAGCACACGATATTGCCGAAAATCTTGATAGAGATGGGCTTGCTCAAATGTCATGTGTTGCCGGCGTAGTTGCCAATATTGAGCCACTTAATGCTTTACCATTGAAAGGCAGTGATGTGATAGTGATTGACGGATGTGATTCGCTGTGTACCTATCGTTGTTTAACAGAGCATGGTATAACCGTTGATCATCATTATACAGTTACCTCATTCAACATTGAAAAACGTGATATGTGGCAAGATTCATTATTGGATAACAGTGTCGCTTTAAACGGTATTTATTCCGCTCTGGCAAAAAGTGGCATTGGATTTTAATTGTTAAAATTGATTTCTATAGCATGGCGATTGAATAACGATAAAGGTATGATATTTAGACGCTATATCCACACTCAAATGTAATTATGTTGATTAACCGAATAACGTTATTGGCCAACGTTTGTTTTCCTTTTCGCCGCCTTCTTGTCTTAACTTGTTTATTTAGCCTTGCCACTATCGTCTATTTGTTGCTTTTTGCTGATATTGCTACTCAAGAGCAATTTTTACATTCGGCATTACTATGGTTTATTTGGTTATTTTTAGCGGCGTTGATCGTTTATGGATTTTCTGGTCAAGCGTTAACTGCACCACAAAAAGGTTGGTGGAAGCAGTTTAAGTATAAACTTGGCCTGTTTTTCCGTTTTTTGCTGATGTTGATATTCATATTGTTGTCATTAGCAACCTGTTATTTTACCTTTAAAGTATTAACTATTTATTAGCTCAAGGAATGATATGGAAGATTTGGCAAGTTTTAACGAAGTATTAATAGGACAAGTTATTAGGCTGGAGCCTCTCACTGCTGAGCATCGAGACGCTTTAGTTGAAGCTGAGCAGGATGGTAAGCTGTCTAGTCTTTGGTTTACTAACGTACCGAACCAAAAAACAATAGATAAATATCTAGATGTTGCTTTTACCGAAAAACAGTTGGGAAAAGGTATTCCTTTTGTCGTCATTGAAATCAGTTCCGGTAAAATCATTGGTAGCACGCGGATATGTAATGTTGATGTTGCCAATCGACGTGCTGAAATCGGCTATACCTGGTACGGGAAAAGCTTCCAGCGAACTGGTGTTAATACTGATTGCAAACTCTTGATGTTAACCTTGGCATTTGAACGTTTAAATGCTATTGCAGTCGAGTTTAGGACACACTGGCATAACCATGCTTCAAGACATGCTATTGCTCGTTTAGGTGCAAAACAAGACGGTGTCTTAAGAAATCATCGTATTCAACCTGACGGCTCTTATCGTGATACGGTTGTTTTTTCGATATTAGCGCATGAATGGCCGGTGGTAAAAGCGTCATTAACCTATAAACAAACAACTTATATGTCTTATACCAATTGATGATTACTCAGTATGGTTATCTTTAATGAAAGCATTTGGCATCGTCTGTAAAATTTTCCCTGATGACTTAACTGGAACTCGACATCAAAAGTTTGCCGTTAAATTAAAGAATCAAAAAACGGTTCTAATTGTTCATAATATTGATATTGGCCAGCGTATTCCTCATTTACACATTGGCGATAGAATAGAGTTTTTAGGGCAATATCAATGGAACAGTAGTGGTGGTATGGTGCACTGGACACATCGAGACCCGCATAAGCAACATCAAGATGGGTGGATTAAACACAAAGGAAAGCTTTATCAGTAGCTACCCTAAGATAGCTACTTAAATTTTACAGCCTTATTGATGTGATTGACGATAAGCTTCACAGGCTTCTTCGTCTTCACACTCACCGTATAAATATAAGCTATGATTGGTCAACTTGATTTGGTGTGATTTGGCAATATCTTCTTGGCGTTTTTCAATAACGTCATCTTCAAATTCAACTACTTTACCGCACTTTAAACACACTAAATGATCATGGTGCTTCTTATGGCTTAACTCGAATACTGATTTTCCACCTTCAAAGTGATGGCGAGTTACAATCCCAGCGTCATCAAATTGGTTTAATACCCGATAGACAGTCGCCAAGCCAATCTCTTCATTTTGGTCGAGAAGAATTTTATAAACATCTTCAGCGCTGATATGTTGGTTTTCAGGTTGTTGCAATATCGCCAATATTTTAATGCGCGGAAGGGTAATTTTAAGGCCCGCTCTTTTTAGTTCTTCGTTTTGATCTGGCATTAAGTTAAGCCTCAAGTGTATTGCAAAAGCATAAATTATAGGGGGTTAGCAAATGAGTTTAAAGGAATAATTTAGACATTAACGGAATTTATCATTTTTCTCGGTTAATTTAAGTGGTACGATGAGTGCCTATTTTATCGGAGGTGACAGTGTTTAAAAATGCATGGTTAATGAAATGGTTATTGAATATTTGGCCGCCTTTTCTATTTACCGGTATTCGTGTAGTTTACATTTCTAAAGATTTTCGTGAAGCGAAAGTCGAATTAAGAATGCGTCCGTGGAACAAGAATGCGGTTGGCGCCCATTTTGGCGGTTCTTTATACGCGATGACCGATCCATTTTACATGTTGTTAATTTTACAGCAATTAGGAAATCGTTATTTTGTCTGGGATAAAAAAGCTGATATTGATTACATTAAACCAGGCAAAGGGGTTGTGAGTGCTGAGTTTCATATCAGTGAAGCGTTGATCAACGATATCATTCACCACACTGCTGATGGTGATAAGTATTTACCCGAGTACCCTGTTTATGTTCATGACAGTAAAGGTGAATTAGTTGCGAAGCTAAATCGACAACTATATATTCGTAAGAAGCCTAAACATCGATAGGTAAGGAATGAGCTGATAATTGCCAATTATCGTTTAACTAGAGTGTGTTGATCTTTCACGTTTGATTTTTGTTCGAATTAAATGTGTTTTGACCACGGCGCAAGGAGTGTAGCATAGTTATTCTATGTAAAATCCTTGTATGGCTTCCGCGTCCTGCTATCGCTAAGTATCTACGTCCACTAAGCAACAAAGGGCAAAGCACATTTAAACGAATCCATAGGACAGCGTTTATACGCCATTTCTACTGTGTTATCGTTAATTCGAATAGAATAACTGTGAAACATTGACTCTGTCTTGTATAAATGGTGTCTAAATCGCTGCAAAAGTAAACAGCAAAGATCAACACGCTCTAAATAATTTAACGTACTTTAAATATAAATGGAGAGATAAATGAGTAGTAGCTGGGATGATTATGCCGATGGTTGGGATAGTAACCCTTCTGTTATTGAATACAGTGAAAAAGCGTTTGCTTCGCTGTCTAATCGGATTTGTTTGCAAGGGCTTAAGGTACTCGACTTTGGGTGTGGTACAGGCTTACTAACCGAAAAAGTTGCAGCTCATGCCGCTTCAGTCTTTGCCATTGATTCATCAATAAAAATGATTGATGTCTTAAAAGAAAAGCAATTGGATAACGTCAACGCTCAAGCAGGGTTGTTAACACCGCATTATTTACAGCAATACCCTGAATTTATCCAAGGTTTTGATCTCATTGTTGCGTCTTCTGTTTTATTTTTTGTCCCCAACCTGCAAGACACACTACTTTTACTTAAACAGTGCTTAAAACCAGGTGGTTACTTGGTTCAATGGGATTGGCTTCAAACAAAGCCAAACAGTGAATTTGGCTTTAGCAATAAAATGATTGAGCAAGCATACGCCACAGCGAGACTCGATCAAGTAGCCATTGAACACTGTTTTGATATTGTTGATGAGAATCAACCAATGCCGGTTATCATCGGTATTGCGAAAAACAAACTTAATTGAACTTTAATGAAAACACCATAATCCTGTATGGGGTTTAAGGGAAAGCTCTATACTAAGTTAGTATAGAAGGTGGAGTCTTAGTAATAACTCAACAGACACATTACGGTTAATATTTACTTGTTTTAATGAGCTTATAAAGTGCATCAATGCGTTTATCCAAGCGAGATATTTGACAAAAAGCAAAACAAGCAGCGACGACACTTAGCAAAGATAACAGAACAATGGTTAATGGATGATTTAGGGATGGAAAGATAGTTGATAAGTATATGACTAGAGCGGTAACGACAATAATACCAATACATACCAAGACTGCGTTAGGTTTTAATTGTCGTATTTGTAGCTCAAGTTTCGCTATTCTTGCATGATCGGCTTGTTGTCGATATTGCTCAAACAAATCAATGTTTCCCTGTGAAGGTTTTTCAACTCCACTCATATTAACTATCTCAGTTGTACTGTTAATTTAATGTTAACTCTTGGTTTGGAATATATCAAGTAACATATTTAGGTTGTTAATTGACTTTTTTTAGGCATGAATTGCAATAAAAAAGCCGCATCATTGTGCGGCTTTTGGGAAAGTGGTTCTATTGAGCGTAGTTTAATCTGCTAACTCAGCTAAACACATCTCATCGTAAACTTGAGCTACCCACTTATCAACACGCTCTTCGGTTAATTCTGGCTGGCGATCTTCATCGATACATAGGCCAATAAATGTATTGTCATCAATAAGCGCCTTTGACGCTTCAAACTCATAACCTTCAGTAGGCCAGTTCCCTACTAAAATAGCGCCTTTAGATTCAACGATATCTCTTAAAGGAGCCATCGCATCGCAAAAATATTCTGCGTAGTCCTCTTGATCGCCCAAGCCGAAAATCGCAACAAGTTTATCGGTAAAATCAATTTCTTCTAGTTCAGGTAAAAAGTCATCCCAATCACACTGGTTTTCACCATAATACCATGTTGGAATACCCAAGATGATCAAATCAAACTCAGCGATTTCCTCTTTCGTACTTTTAGCGATATCTTTCACTTCGACGAGTTTCTTACCAAGCTTTTTCTGGATCATTTTACTGACTGCTTCAGTATTGCCGGTATCGCTTCCGAAAAATAAGCCTACTATTGCCATTGAAATGTTACCTTTGTTTCTAAAATTAATTCTCTTGTTTAGCCAGTGCTTCAGTGATAAGCGATTCAATTAATTCGCTGCGGTTTACCCCTTTGTCACTTGCTAACTTCTCTAATTGTTCAATAACGCTTTGATGAATTTTAAATTCTACGCGTTTTAACCCATTATTTTTGTCACGTCTAACTTGGTTTCTTTTGTTTATTTTAACTTGAACGCTGCGCGAGTAAGGGTTGGTTTTTGGCCTCCCTGGGCGCTTATCTTCGCTAAATAAATCAATTGTTGTTAGATCGGCTTGTTGTTTGGCCATGTTTACTTAACCTACGCCTTGGCTTTCCCATACAAACTGAATAATACCTTTAGCGATGAAGCCTGCGCAGCCGAGAAATAAAACTAAATAGACAACGTAGCGTCCCATTTTAGGAACGTCATTTTTTTTCATCACATCATTTATTGATAAGCCTATGAAAATAAATATAAAAGCGAAAAATAGATTTAGACCTACGGCTTCTATTGTCTCGAAATATTCTGCCAGCATAACTCACCCTAAAAAAATCAGGCGGCACTATATCACAAGCAGCCTACAAGCACATCTACTTTTCACTATTATCATTGCATATGCAATATGGTAATACGATATCTTAATGTTTTTTGATCAAACTCAAATTTTTTCAGTCATTAATGAGGTTATTGATCAATAAAATCACTGACAATTTTATTAAAAGCGCTAGTCTTTTCTGCATGCAGCCAGTGTCCTGCACCTTGAATTATTTTGGCTTTACTGTTTGGAAACAGCTTGACAATGTTTTCGCGATGCTCAGGTAAAATGTAATTTGAATTACCGCCTTTGATAAAGAGCGTTGGTTTATCAAATTGCTCGTTTCCTTGATAGCTTGCCATAATTTGCGAATAACATTGGGTGATAAAGCCTAAGTTACATTTAAATTGCCAATGACCTTCGTTATTGACTAAATTCCTCAATAAAAACTGTCTAACACCAGGTTCTTCAACATAATGGCTTAACTGGCTATCAGCGTCTTTACGATTGTTAACTTTTGTCAAGTCAATCGCGGCTAAACCGGACAAAATTTGCTGATGGTGTGGTGGGTAAGCAACAGGAGCAATATCGGCAACGATTAACTTATTCACGCGCATGGGATAAGTCAAAGCAGTCTCCATGGCAATCTTCCCCCCCATTGAGTGACCTAAGATAACACAATCGTCAATAGAGAGGTGATCCAGCAATGTTATTATATCCTGAGCAAGCTCTTGGTAAGTCATTGAATTTTTGTGAAAAGAGTTGCCATGATTTCTAACATCAATACTGGTTACTCGACAGCTGTTTTTCAGGTCTTTTGCAACCATATTAAGGTTTTCTAAACTACCTAATAAGCCATGTATTAATACTAAATCTGGCCCTTGACCTTGTTGTTGATAATTAACGATAGACATTGGATGACACAATTTTATGTTTTGCAATATTGTCGACTTTTTTTGATGAATATGCAAAACTGAGACAATCCTACCCAATTATTTTTCAATTATGATGCTTTAATGTTCAGTTGTGAAAATCAGCGCTAGAGAGTTTTTGTTAAGGTTTGTATAATCACCAATAATTTAAACCTTAAGTTTCGAACGATTAGGTAATCAATGAAAAATATAGAAGTCGATGAACAGCTTTATCAGTATATTGTTGCTAATACGCAAGAGATAGGGGAGAGTGCTTCATCCATTCTTCGTCGTTTACTGGCGATAAATGGACACCAAGTTACGCAGCTTAGTGATAGTGCTGCCACTTCAAAGGTAGCTGAGAAAGCACTAGCTACAAGTGATAAGAAAGAGATAGCCAACACGGTAAAAACGTCGGTTTTTAATGTTATTAATAAAGAAGAGTTGGCAATGCAACGTGGTGCAGTTGGCCGTTTTTTAATTATTTTATCAGCATTACATCGAGTACATAGCCAAGACTTTCATCGAGTTTGCGAAATACGTGGACGTGATCGTCTGTATTTTGCCAAAGATGAACGTGCGCTAGAGCAAAGCGGCAGTAGCACGAAACCACGACAAATACCTGATAGTGATTTTTGGGTGATCACCAATTCAAATACCACTCGAAAAAAAATGATGTTAACTGAAGTTGCAAAAGAGCTTGGCTACACTAACGAAGATGTCGAAGCAATTCGAGATTTATTGTAAAAATATAACGCATAAAAGGAACCATGATGGCTGTTCATTCTCACGCAGGTAAGGCGGTTAGGGCACAGGATAGAGTTAATATTGCCAAGTTGGTGAGCGAATATTACACCTTACGCCCCGATATCGAAAATATTGAACAACGCGTGACGTTTGGTACCTCTGGTCATCGCGGCAACGCTAGTCTTTGCAGTTTTAATGAAATGCATATCTTGGCAATATGCCAAGCAGTTGCAGAATATCGTCGTTCTCAAGGATTTGAAGGACCATTATATTTAGGTAAGGATACTCATGCCTTATCAGAACCCGCTTTTGCAAGTGCGCTGTCTGTGCTTGTTGCCAATGATATTCCTGTTGTTATCCAAGATGATTTAGGCTTTACGCCTACGCCGGTAATATCAAGATTGATAATTGTTCATAATCGTAATGCAACAACACAAGCAGATGGTTTGATCATAACGCCTTCACACAACCCGCCTTCAGATGGTGGAATTAAGTATAATCCACCGCATGGCGGGCCGGCTGAAGGAGAGGTCACTAAAATAATTGAAGCGAGAGCGAATGAGATTATTGCATCAAACCTTCAAGATGTGCGTCAGGTAAGGTTCTCTGATGCCATGGATTCAGACTTAGTCACCAAGCAAAACTTTATTGAGTTTTACACTCAGCAATTGGAACAAGTACTTAACCTACAAGCAATTTCTGAAGCAGGAATTAAAATAGGTGTTGATCCACTTGGAGGCTCCGGCATTAATTATTGGCCACAAATCGCTAAGCGCTACCAATTAGATTTAACCATGGTTAATGACACCGTAGATGCAAGCTTTTCATTTATGCCGTTGGACAAAGATGGCAAGATTCGTATGGACTGCTCTTCGCCTTATGCCATGTCTGGTTTGATCGCAATGAAAGATGACTTTGATGTAGCGGTTGGCAATGACCCTGACTTTGATCGCCATGGTATCGTGACTAAGTCGGGTGGTTTGATGAATCCTAATCATTTTCTTGCCGTCGCTATTCACTATTTGATGACCCACCGTCATTGGTCGACTGATTGCAAGATAGGTAAAACCTTAGTCTCGAGTAGTTTAATTGATCGTGTTGCTCGCTTGATTGAACGCCCCTTATCGGAAGTTCCTGTTGGCTTTAAATGGTTTGTAGAAGGACTCGCATCAGGTGAATATGCATTTGGTGGTGAGGAGAGTGCTGGCGCATCGTTTCTAGCAAAAGATGGAACCTGTTGGACAACGGATAAAGATGGCTTCATTATGGCATTGTTAGCGGCAGAGATCTTAGCGGTAACCGGTAAAGATCCATATCAGTACTATCTAACGTTAGCTGAACAGTTAGGTAAGCCCTGCTACGGCAGGGTTGAAGCTCCTGCGAATTTAAAGCAAAAACAAGTGCTTACATCACTCACGCCCGACATGGTTGCTACAGAAACGTTAGCGGGGGAACCCATATTACAAGTGCTTTCTCATGCACCAGGTAACGATGCCGCCATTGGTGGCTTAAAAGTGGTTAGCGAAAACGGTTGGTTTGCAGCTAGACCTTCTGGAACAGAGGATATCTATAAAATTTATGCCGAGAGCTTTAATGATGAAGATCACTTAGCAGCGATTATTGCCGAAGCACAACAAATTATCAGTAAAGTATTTGAGCAAGCAAATTAACAAGAAATCATAAGTAACGTATTGATTATAGAGGTGATGGCACTGGAAATTGCTATCACCTTTTTTTATACGTTTTTATTTTCTGTAAGTTTGTAAATTGAGGAATTTGAGGTTGTTGAGTTACATTTAAACAAATGCTATTGCTTATAAACACCCTTATAAAATACATGTTAGAATGATGATTTATACACCCCATTTCAATCATTGAGAAACGAGGAAGTTTTGATTTCATTAGAACAACAATTAACTCAAACAGGCGATTTCTTATCGTTGACCCGTCAACATGAATGGCAACTACCAGAAGTTGGTGAATTTATTGTTACTGAAAACAGCGATTGCCAGCACGGGCAGCAGCGAATAAAAGTTAGTGTCATCGAAACCGGCTTAATTTGTTTTGAGCCATTAGACGTTGAAACGTCAAAAGATATTGTCCTCTCTAGCGGGATTCATGGTAACGAAACCGCTCCGATCGAAATATGTGCCTCGCTGGTGCAGCAACTTTTGCTTGGTCAATTACATTTAGCGCAGCGCGTATTGTTTATCTTTGGTAACCCCGCATCAATGAATATCGCCAAACGATTTGTTGAAGAAAATATGAACAGATTATTTTCAGGGGGACACTCTCTTGATCAAGGCCAAGGTCCAGGGTTAATTAACAAAGAGCGAGTTAGAGCAAAACTATTGGAAGATACGGTGCGCGCGTTTTTTGAACAAGGCACTGCGTTATCTGCTAATCGTTATCGTTGTCATTATGATTTACATACTGCCATTCGGGGCTCGAAGAACGACAAATTTGCCGTTTACCCATTTCGACATGGCAAGCCTTGGAAAAAAGAACAACTGGCGTTTATGTTAGCTTGCGGCGTTAATACTATTCTCTTATCTCATTCACCGACAACCACCTTTAGTTATTTCTCTTCGAATGAATTTGGTGCAGACGCATTTACTGTTGAGTTAGGCAAAGTGATGCCGTTCGGTGAAAACGACATGAGTAAGTTTATCGACGTTGAGCAAACGTTAACTCGTTTGGTTTCGGGGCAAGAATTGCAATTAAAGCCATACCAAGCCGAAGACTTTTATATTTATGAAATTCATCAAACCATCAACCGAACGCAACAAAATTTCAGATTAAACTTTGCTGATGAGGTAGAGAATTTCACCGATTTCCCTAAAGGCACTGTTCTGGCATACGATGGTGAGCAAGCGATTAAAACGGAAGTTGAGGGGGAGGCAATCATTTTTCCCAATGCTGATGTTGCCATTGGTCAACGTGCATTATTAACCGTAATTCCTGCAACTATATAGTATTTCAGACTGAGCATATGTAAACATTTTTGCTCAGTCTTTCTGATCTCCTGCCGTGAATCTGCATGACAATACTTGTTTTTCAGTTTACGTAAAGGTAAAGTTCAGTCATTCATAATTCAATGCATAATTATTAGAAATAATGTTGTGGTGTCATTTGTTGCCTAGTTACTCAACAAATTGAGTGAAGTAACTATACTTGATGACATTAAAAACTAAAATTTCACCTTGCTAGCAAGGATTACAACAAGAGAAGGCTATGAACACTGAAATTTATCCAGAGAGTCAGGTGGTGCATACCCCAGATTACATCGATGGTCATTCCGTAGAAATCCCAATCCTAAAAATATTACAACAAGACGGCGTTGTATATGAAGGCGCTCAATTACCTGATATTGATCAGACAAAAGCAACCAAAATTTATAAAGCGTTAGCATTCCATCGGGTGCTTGACGAGCGTATGGTGGGTGCACAACGCCAAGGACGTGTGAGCTTTTATATGGCCGCACTTGGTGAGGAAGCAGCCAGTGTCGGTGGTGCAGCAGGTCTAGAAGATCAAGATATGATCATGGCGCAATACCGAGAGCAAGGCGCATTAATATATCGAGGCTTTGCTTTAGAAGACTTCATGAACCAAATGTTCAGCAACGAAAAAGATTTGGGCAAAGGGCGTCAAATGCCAATTCACTACGGTAGTCGTGAATTAAATTATATGACCATTTCGTCGCCTTTAGGGACACAAATACCTCAAGCAGCTGGCTATGCGTATGGTCAAAAACTTCAAGGCAAAGATGCCGTCACTATTTGCTATTTCGGTGAAGGTGCAGCTTCAGAAGGTGATTTTCATGCGGGTTTAAATATGGCCGCTGTTCATAAAGCGCCGGTAATATTCTTTTGTCGAAATAATGGCTACGCTATCTCTACTCCTTCTGATGAGCAGTATATCGGCAATGGTATCGCCGCACGTGGTGTCGGTTATGGAATTAAAACCATACGTATTGATGGTAATGATATCTTAGCGGTTTTGAAAGCAACTCAAGAAGCTCGTGCTTATGCAATTAAAGAGCAGCAACCGGTATTGATTGAAGCAATGAGCTATCGCTTAGGTGCCCATTCAACCTCTGACGATCCTTCTGGATATCGTACACGTGAAGAGGAGCAAAAGTGGCAAGCTCATGACCCCATTTTGCGGATGAAAAACTGGATGCTAGCTCAAGGTTGGTGGGATGAAACCCAAGAGGCCGAATTGTTTGAAACCCTGAGAGAGCAAGTGTTAGCTGCCGTTAAAGTGGCTGAGAAAATTGCTAAACCACCGGTAGAAGATTTAGTTACTGATGTTTATGATGTGGTGCCACCACATTTGCAAGCGCAACTAGATGCGTTAAAAACACATATTAAAAAATACCCTGAGTCTTATCCGTTTACTGCAGGGAGAATCAAATAATGGCTCAAATGAATTTATTACAAGCGATAAATAATGCACTTGATATTGAAATGGCAGAAAACGACAGTGCTTTATGTTTCGGTGAAGATGTTGGTCATTTTGGTGGTGTTTTCCGTGCAACCAGTGGTTTGCAAGAGAAATATGGCAAAGCACGTTGTTTCAACACACCTCTAGTTGAACAAGGTATCATTGGCTTTGCCAATGGTTTGGCAGCACAAGGCTGTACACCGATTGCTGAAATACAATTTGCTGATTACATTTTCCCAGCGTTTGACCAGATCGTTAACGAGTCAGCGAAGTTTCGTTACCGTAGTGGTAATGAGTTCAATGTCGGCAAATTAACCATTCGTACGCCTTATGGCGGTGGAATTGCCGGTGGTTTGTATCACAGTCAATCACCAGAAGCCTATTTTGCTCACACGCCAGGTCTAAAAATTGTTGTACCGCGTAACCCTTATCAAGCGAAAGGTCTATTATTAGCCTCGATTCGTGACGATAATCCGGTGGTCTTTTTTGAGCCTAAACGTTTGTATCGTGCCTCGGTTGGTGAAGTGCCAGAAGAAGATTATCAACTACCATTAGGTAAGGCTGATGTCATGCAACAAGGCAGTGATATCACCTTGTTAGCGTGGGGCGCACAAGTTGAAATCGTTGAAAAGGCAGCAGAGCGTGCAGCTCAAGATGGTGTGTCTTGTGAAATCATTGATTTACGTACTATTTTACCGTGGGATGTTGAAACAGTCGCAAACTCAGTTCGTAAAACAGGTCGTTTAGTGGTTAGTCAAGAGGCTCCTCTTACTGCTGGTTTTGCTAGCGAAATAGCTGCGACTATTCAACAAGAGTGCTTTTTACACCTTGAATCACCTATTGAGCGCGTATGTGGTTTTGATACGCCATACCCATTAGCCTTGGAAAAAGAATATGCAGCAGATCACCTCAAAGTATATGAAGCGATCAAACGTAGCATCGATTACTAGGAATTTTTGAAATGAGCATTGATTTTATTCTACCTGATATTGGTGAAGGTATCGTTGAATGTGAATTAGTTGAATGGCTAGTAAACGAGGGCGATACCATCGAAGAAGATCAGCCAGTTGCTGATGTGATGACAGACAAAGCGTTAGTACAAATACCTGCGATGCATTCTGGTGTTGTTGATAAGTTGTATTATGCCAAAGGCGATATCGCTAAGGTCCACCAGCCATTGTTCGCAATGACACCAACAGGCGAAGGAGCAGCAGAAACGTCTCAACCTAGCACTGAAACCATCGTCGCTGAAACTGCAACTGCCGAGCAAGTCGCTTCTGGTTCAGGGGCTACTATCGTAGAAGATTTTATTTTGCCTGATATCGGTGAAGGTATTGTTGAATGTGAAGTTGTTGAATGGTTGGTAAAAGAAGGCGATACCATCGAAGAAGATCAGCCAGTTGCTGATGTGATGACCGACAAAGCGTTGGTTCAAATTCCTGCAATGCACGCTGGTAAAGTGGTTAAGCTGCATTATGCTAAAGGTGATATTGCCAAAGTACATGCACCGTTGTTTGCAATTGAACGTGTAGATTCAAGTGCTCCAGTTGATCAACCTAAAGCGGTAGAGTCTGCGCCAACTTCTGCACCCGCAAGCGCAGCTGCTCCTGTAGCAGCTCAGCCAACAAAGAGTAAACCAGCAAATGGCAAAGCCCTGGCAAGCCCAGCCGTTAGACGTGTTGCTCGAGAGTTAAACATAAACATCCATGAAGTACCTGGTAGTGGTAAGAAAGGTCGTGTTTATAAGGAAGATGTTGTTGCCTACAGTGAGGGCGGCGCTCAGCAAGGTTCAGTTGCATTGCAAACCAAGCAACCGGTAGTTGGTGGTACTCGTGTAGAGCCAATTCGCGGCGTAAAAGCTGCCATGGCAAAAGCCATGGTTAACTCAGTATCAACGATTCCTCACTTTACTTATTGTGAAGAAATCGACATGACGAAGTTAATTAAACTACGTGGCGAGCTTAAAGAAGTCTATGCTAAACAAGATATTAAGTTAACCATGATGCCATTCTTTATGAAAGCAATGTCATTAGCGCTTAAAGAGTTTCCAATCGTCAACTCGCAAGTTAATGAAGATTGTACTGAATTAACTTACTTTGATGATCATAATATTGGCATGGCAGTGGATTCTAAAGTGGGCTTGCTAGTTCCAAATGTTAAACAGGTTCAAACTAAATCGATTATTGATTTAGCAAAAGATATTACCCGTTTAACCAATGATGCGCGCTCTGGCCGTGTGGCGAGTGAGGATTTGAAAGGTGGTACCATTTCAATTTCTAATATTGGCGCAATTGGCGGTACGGTAGCGACTCCGATTATCAATAAGCCAGAGTCGGCGATAGTTGCTTTGGGTAAACTACAAACCTTACCGCGCTTTAACGATAAGGGTGAGGTTGAAGCGCGTTCAATTATGCAAGTGAGTTGGTCTGGAGATCATCGCACCATTGATGGTGGTACGATTGCTCGTTTTAGTAACTTGTGGAAATCGTTCCTTGAAGAACCTAGCAATATGTTAGTACATATGGCTTAAGTTTTTCATTCTATTATTTAAAAGCCTGCTTTTGCAGGCTTTTTTTATGCCCGAAAAAATAATTTATCTTGATGTGTAATAATTACAAACTTTAGCCACTAACTAAGCAGATAATGAAGAGTAAAGCATGCCAATCATGGCATAAACCTATGGAATACAAATTAAATGGGAAATAACTTTTATCGGCAATCGATATTACCGCATTCAGGAATATTGATTAAGTTGTGTCGAGCTTATACCAATAGTGATGAGGATTTTGAAGATTACTACCAAGAGGTTTGTCTGCAAATTTGGCGTAGCAAAGACAATTTTAAGGGGCAATGCTTATGGTCAACATGGCTATACAAAGTGACGCTAAATGTTTGCTTGACGTTTCTGAAAAAAGCTAAGCAAAGCCCAATAGAATTTGTTTCTGATCCGTTGCCTGAAGGAGTAGAAACTGATGCGGCTTTTGAGCAATCTTCAGAAATTAACCGGCTGTATGCAGCAATAAAACAATTAAGTGAAGTCGATAGAGCGATTATTTTACTTTATTTAGAAGAGAAAACTTATTTGGAGATTGCCGAAATAACAGGCAGTAATGTTAATAACATTGGTGTGAGAATCACACGTATAAAGACACAGTTAAATAAACGTCTTGGTATTGAGGAATAAACGATGAAACAGTCTATTGAAGCAATTTGGAAAAATGGATTTCTAGATGAAAAAGCACTTTTAGCACCAACCATCAATGATCTATATAGTCAAAAATCGCAAACCATCGTTGATAAATTTGAACGACTTTTTGCTATTAATATTAAGGTTATTTTATTCGCTATGGTGGTGGTTGCTATCGTGCTAAGTATCATGGGGTCTTATTTGCTTGCAGTGTACATTGATGCTTTGTTGTTAGCACTGATACTTTATGCCAAAAGTACACGCAAACATTTAGTTATCGATAACAGTATGAGCAGTTATCAATATATCTTAACGTTTTATAATTGGCTCAATGGGCAAGTAGAGCGCTTTAGTAAGTTTTATCGTTTTTTCTATCCATTGCTCGCATTAGGGTTGATGTTGCAATATCGTTTTTCAGAAACGGGGCAGACTGATATCAACTATATGATGTTGCAAAACGAAAACGGTATGACGATAGCGGGAATACCGCTGCCGCTATTAATTGTTGCTAGTGCAATTATCATCACGTTGTGGCTAGCCAGTCCGGCAATTTATCGATGGGATGTACGTTTGGTTTATGGCAAGGAAATGGACAAATTAGAACAGCTAGTCAATGAAATGAAACTACTGAGTGAAAATGACCAGTAATATCGATAAAAAAAGCCTTAGTGAGATAAACTCACTAAGGCATAAAATAAACTAACGTCTTCTAGAGAAAATAAAACCTTATTAGCCGACAAGTGCTGATAAAGTCTGCTTATAATAAAACCTTTGTATTACATTTATATGACAGAGATCAAAAAGTTAACGATTATTGTTATTTTTTTCTTTATGATATCTCTGGTGTTTCCTTATTGAGTAAGCAGATCGAGTGGCAGAGCGAAAATTACAACACTTTTATATTGCTGAAGAGCAATCCATATACTTATTAAGCCACAAAGATGCGACTAAGCTAAAAGAGTGGGTAAAGCTCTGTCAGCAACAGTTGTCGTTATTAGGTTATCAAAATATTGCCATGGTAGGTAAGGGGGCTTATGGATTTGTATTTTCTGGTGATGACGAAGAAGGCAATGCCTATGTCTTTAAGTTTTCGCGTATTAACCTACCTCAACATGTCCAAGATAGATTGGCCGAAGAATCTGATATTCAATCTCAGCTATGCCATTCACGGATCCCAAAAGTTTATGGCTATTACAAAGTTAAGCGCCAGTCTATTTTGCACATGCAACGGGCACCAGGAGTCGACCTAGAGCAATTGTCCCATAAACACGGACCACTTCCTGTTGAACTGGTTGTCAAAATTACCATTCAGCTTGCAGAAATACTTCGCTACTTGCGTACCCCGAATCTGCATGAAAACGGTAAACCTTATGTTCATGGAGATATCAAACCATCTAATATTGTTTATGATGAAAACAATGAAAAGATTTACTTAGTCGACTGGGGCTCAGCCGTTGTTGCGCAATTGGATGTCCATGGACAAACCACCAATAATAATATTATGGATTTAATGAGCAGCGATTTGCAAAACACCAATGCGCGATTAGGAGATGTATATTTTATCGGGCCTGAACAGATAAGTGGCGGCATGTCATCACCGAGGTTTGATGAACAAGGACTAGCGGCAACTATCTATGCACTTGCTTCTGGTCAATCTTGTCGCTATGGAGTGAAAGTTATTACTCCTCTATCACTTGGACTACCTAAAATGCTCGCTAGAGTGTTAGATGGCATGTTAAGTGACGATAAGAAAAAGCGCGATGCCGCGGGTGATTATTTGTTTAAACACTTAAAGCTGCTAAAACAAACTGTATTAGCACCAGAGCCTACAGTTGTTAACATTAAGCCATTGATCCCTATTTGGGTAAAACCTAGTACAAATGAAATAGATACAGTGGTTTATGGTTCGCGCAAGTCATTTTTACGAGAAGCAGATAACGATGAGTCATTAGATGATGTAGATGATGTTCAGCTGGAAAAATATTATAAAAATTACCTAATGGGCATGGGCGATACCGAAAAAGCATTTGTTGCTGCGGTTAGTCGCTTAGGTAACTTCCCTGTCGTTGGCGGCTTGGCAATACGATGGGAAAAAAATGGTGTTTATATTGATTCCAATTTAACCTTATTTGATGAAAAGTTAAAAACGAGCTTTCAAAGTGCGGTGAATAATATGGTTAATTTAGCGCAAGGTATCTTTCGTGTTGGGGTGTTTAAAAGTTGTCTGTTTAATGCCCGAAATACACTGCATATCGAGCGTGAAGATGACAGCCAGCGCTTTAGTGCGGCAGAAGGTCAAGTGATTCCATTTGATATTAGTGACGTTGCCGAGGTTGATGACATTACTCGCCTTCATTCCTACTTTGAAGATGGTAAAGATCCCGATGAATACTTGTATTTGCCGGACGAAATTATGGATGTTTTAGCAAAACTAAATCAAATACATCACACCGGATGTATAATTTTTGAAGTATTGCCTAATCACTTGAAAATTCATAGTTATTTGCGTTTACTCAACCATGATAAAGAACAAGAATTTAGTGGGTTACTCGCAAAAATAATGGTACTTTTACCGACAATTGAAGGCGTTGGTATTTCAGGGTTTATGAAGTTACCCTACAAAGATACACGCTTCTTTGAACATATTAATCAGTTACCTGAGCGATATTATCCGAAAAACCCAAAACTTAAATAAAGGATGTATGATGACAAAGCTAATTGGTGCAATGGGCTGGTTAGATCTTACCGTTAATAATGCCCAAGAAACTAAAGATTTCTACCAACGAGTCGTTGGCTGGGGTGTTCAAGAAACCAACATGGGCGATTACCACGATTACACCATGACGTTACCAGATAATGATCAAGTGGTAGCGGGCATTTGTCATGCAAAAGGTAGCAACAAAGATTTACCCGCTACTTGGATGCCTTACTTTATCGTAGAAAATCTTGAAACGGCTCTAGCCGAAGTTGTCGCGAATAATGGTGAACAGCTATCAGATATTAAACGATTTGGTGAAGATGCATTTTGTTTTATTGAAGATCCTGCTGGCGCAACTTGTGCCTTGTATCAAAAAGGATAGCCGCTTTGAAGATTAAACTATATCAAATAGATGCGTTTGCTAAACAGGTATTTCAGGGAAATCCTGCCGCTGTTGTCCCTCTTGAATACTGGCTTGAAGATAAGGTTTTACAAGCGATAGCTCAAGAAAATAATCTTTCAGAAACCGCATTTTTTGTTGAGTTAGAAATGGGTTATGAGCTTCGTTGGTTTACCCCTAATAGTGAAGTTGATTTATGTGGACATGCGACCTTGGCGGCAGCCTATGTTATTTTTAACCATTTGTCATATGAGCCCAATAATATTGTTTTTAACACCCGAAGCGGCCCGCTAATTGTTAGCCGAGAAGGTTCGTCACTCTCAATGAATTTCCCTGCTACCATGCCTGAGGTCATTGAAGCGCCAAAAGCGTTAATCGAGGGATTAAATGGTATACATCCCCAAGCTGTTTTAGCTGGATTTGACTATGTTGTCGTGCTTGCTAACCATCAAGAGGTCGCAGCCGTAAATCCAAAGCTTTCTCAGTGGCTGCAACTTGATAAACGAGGCGTTATTGTTACAGCATTAGGAGAAGATTGTGATTTTGTTTCCCGTTGCTTTTATCCAAAGCTTAATGTGGATGAAGATCCGGTAACAGGCTCAGCCCATTGCTTATTAACCCCTTATTGGGCGAAGCAATTAAACAAAACTTCATTGGTCGCGAAACAACTTTCTAAACGCTCTGGAGTATTAAGTTGTCAGCTAGATAAGCAACGAGTGGTATTGGTTGGCCAGTGCGCAGATTATCTGCTTGGGGAAATAACCATTAGTTGAATTAGCCATTAGTTGAATCAGCCAAGTAAATGACCCGTTTTAACCCAAATGATGGTTTCTTGTTCTACCCAGGGAAGGTGCTCACTTAAATGTGGGCTTCGGATCCACGTACCTTTAGGGTAAATACCGTGCTCATCGATAAATTCTCCTGAAAGCACCAGTATTTCCTCGCCGCCATAGTGGCGATGAGACTGAAAACGCGCTTTAGCTGGCCATTTTACCAGCGCTGTAGATTCTGTACCAAAGTGATGGAGTGGCATAACTTGCAAGTTACCTATACCTGGTAACCATGTTGTTGTATTGGTATTAATGATCGAACGTTGATGGTCACCCGGTTGAAATTGACCAAGCTTAACAAAAAGAGTGCAACCGTTTTCGCTATATGGCGCGTGAGATGTACCAGGAGGGTTACGAAGGTATGATCCTGCTGGGTAATCGCCGGTTTCATCGGAGAAAGTGCCACTGATAACGAATATTTCCTCCCCATTAGGGTGGTTATGGTGGCTAAATCGGCTTCCAGGCTCATATTGAACTATGCTGGTAGCATGGCCACTCTCTGTGTGTTCTCTGGCTAGTGGTTGACGCCAAATTCCATTACAAGGGCTTTGTAGCCATGATTCTTTATTGGTATTTAAGACAATGCGTTCATTAAAGTTCATGTTCATGATAAGTCACTTCTTTTAAAAGGTGTGTCAGTCTGACTAGAGCGTGTCGATCTTTGTAGTATGAATTTTGTTCGGTTTAGAAGCGATTTAATCACGGCGTAGCGATTGCGGTATAGCTATTCTATATATTGCGGTATAGCTATTCTATAAAAAGGAGCTACAACAAAGAGTAAATCGCTTTTAAACGAATCCAAAGGACAGTGCCCATTTAACATTTCTACGACGTTTTCGCTTTCTCATGTGGAATAACCACATAGTAAAAGCTCAGCCTTGTATAACTGCTAAATTGACTGCTGCAAAAGTATACAGCAAAGGTCAACACGCTCTAATACACGTTAGTAAGCTGCTTTAACGGTTAGTAAACATTAAGCTGCTTATTGAAAGTAAACAGCTTAATGAGTTTGATTAAGAGATAAGATTATTTAGTGATGACTTTGTTTTTCATAAAGTCAGTAATATAGTTCGCAATTAAGTCACCGTCCTCTTCTAGGGCAAAGTGTCCCGTATCAAGAATATGGAAGTCTAAATTTTTTAAGTCGCGCTTATAAGGATGAGCACCTTCTTCAGGAAAAATGTAATCTCCTTTACCCCATACTAATAGAGTAGGTGGTTGATGCTCTCTAAAGTAGGCTTGCCATTGCGGATACAAATCAGGATTAGAGCCATAAGAGTAAAATAATTCTAACTGAATTTCTTTGTTACCCGGACGATCGAGTTTTGCTTGATCAACTATCCAGTTATCGGGGCTTATCGCTGCTTTATTGCGTGCACCATTAGTGTATTGCCATTCTGTTGCTGCAATAGTAAGTAAATTATCTTTTAATACTTTCGCGTTTTCTGGCGTTTTGTCTTTCCAATAAGCCTTTATTGGCTCCCAAAAGTCTCTTAAGCCTTCATCGTAAGCATTGCCATTTTGAATAATAAGTCCTTGAACTCGTTCTGGGTGAGCGGCGGCTATTCTAAAGCCGATTGGTGCGCCGTAATCCATCACATAAAGCGTGTATTCGTCGACACCTTTTTTTTGCAAAAAACGGTCTGTAATTTTCGCCAAGTTGTCAAAACTGTACTCAAATTCTGAAAGTGATGGCATCGAACTGTTACCAAACCCTGGATAGTCAGGTGCAATTACGTGATATTGCTTTGCAAGTTTAGGGATCAGGTTTCGATACATATGTGACGACGTTGGAAAACCATGCAGTAGGACAATGGTCGGCGCACTTTTATCACCTGCCTCGCGATAAAATATTTGCTGTGATTGCACTTCAATTGTCTTATGTTCTGTTATCGCGGCTTGTGCCAAACTAAAATTGCTGACATTCAATAATAAGGCGCTAGTAACCGAGAGCAAATATTTCATCAATCGTTTCGTGTGGCGGTTAGGTATATTTTGGTTTACGTTCATCGTTTATTCCTATTAAAGTCTATTGTTTAGTGTTTAATTCGTGAGTTATTCAAAAAGTAAGTGGTTTAGTTCGCAGCTGCCGCTAGTGTTCCGCTTTTATCCAATGCCAATAATTCGGTAAAACCACCAATGGACTGGCCAGCAACAAATATTTGTGGAAATGTTTTACTTGTCGTGCGCTGTTGCAGTTCGTCAAAATGCTCAGGGTTTTGATAAACGTCATACTCCACATAGCTCACTTCTCGGTTCTCTAATAGCTTTTTTGCGTGGTTGCAATATCCACAGCCAGGCCTTGTATAAATTTCGATTGTCATCAGTTGATACTCCTCGTTGATATTTTCTCGTTGTTCAGTCAATCCGTATGACGTTGTTGATACGTCTTGATGTGGCTATTATCGCTATGAATGATTTGTTGATAAATATTGTTGATGTTGAATCATTGTTTACGATATATTGACAATGGTGTGTGTTTGGAGGAAGGCATGGATACATTAGATGGCATGAGAACCGTAGTTGCTGTAGTAGAAACCGAATCATTTACCGCGGCAAGTGATCGTTTGGGCGTATCAAAAGCTTTGGTAAGTAAGTACATTGGGCAAGTAGAAAACTCGCTTGGCGTGCGATTGTTTAACCGCACGACCAGACGTTTAGTGCTAACGGATGCTGGGCGAAGTTACTATGAACAGGCTTTATTGCTTTTGGAGCAATTTGATGCAATGGTCGATCATGTCACTGAAAGTCAAACGATACCTAAAGGTACGATACGTATTAGTGCCCCTGTTGCCTTTGGAGAAACACAGTTGGCGCCGTTGTTGCCGAAGTTTTTAAGGCAATACCCAGAGCTATCAATTGATTTACGATTAACTAATGGCGCAGTGGATATGATAGAAGAGGGGATTGATTTACGTTTACGTATCGGTGGTGTTACCGATTCGACGATGATAGCGCGAGAAGTTTGTATTTACCCGCTAATTATGTGTGCTTCACCAGATTATTTGGCTGAACATGGCACACCAACACAAGGGCAAGATATCTCTGAGCATCAATGTGTCATTGATAGTAATTTTCGCATAGGCAATCATTGGCCAATCATATCGCCTAACGGTGATGCGCATACTATAGAGGTTCATTCAATTATTTCAGCGAATAGCCCAACAGCGGTAAAATCAATCGCCCAAGCAGGAGGCGGTATTGCGATGATCCCAGCTTTTATCGTCGAGCAGGAGTTAAAAGATCGGAGCTTAGTGAAAGTGTTACCCGAGCACTCGACTCTGGAATTTAGTTTACTCGCGATTTATCCTCATCGAAAATATGTTGCCAGAAAAGTGAGGTGTTTTTTGGATTTTATTTTTGCGGAATTTAAAATCGACAGATCAAAAGCAAAGTGACGCATAACTTTGCCTATGACTTGGTTAATTACACAGACGATAACTTAACGTTAACTTAAACACTAAATTAAACAACATCTTAACTGTTAAGTGGGAAACTCGTTTAGCTTCAAAGCGCTTTTAGAATATCGACTAATTTCACCGAGTCAGTTGTTATGTCAGGTCCGGTCTAAATTGATTTAGCTGTGCTTGATAATGATAGCCAATTTCAGCCAGTTTATCTTCGAGCGACTTTGGCTCGACGTCCATCATTGCGGCCAAATTATGTAAATTTTGACATTCATGGCGTAATCTATCATTGACAATACCCAATAAAATATTGGCATCCATATTGATGCAGTTTGAAATTTCCATCATCTGTCCTGATTAGCTGATTGTATGTCATTAAGTTTAGTCATTGAGTGTCAATCTGCCAAAACTATCAAGTAGCGAATTCACTGATCGCTAACCTGCTATGTGTTAATTGATAATCAAGCCATTTAATTATTCTGTCAGTGTAATCAAGGCATTTTACCGGGCTAAATAGGCAATTATTGGTGAGCAGTAACTTTGTTTATTAAAGCGATAAGTTCATTGATCACAAGTTCAGGTTGGTCGTCTTGAACAAAGTGGCCACTGTTATGTGCTAATACCGCTTTTCCTTTAGGAAATTTATTAACCCATGCTGATTGAAACTGCCCCCATAACTCTCTCGCTTTATCCGTATCAAAAAGTCGTTGAGGATCAGAATACTGTTTCACACCAGCAATTAACGTCACCGGAATGTTAGCGATTTCAGGATAACTTTTTGAAGGGCTTTTATCCCAAATGTCTTTAATAAGACACCAATTATTTTCTTTTCCGATACGAATATCCTCTTGCTTTAGTTTCTCGTTTGCTTGCGTGCCACCAATAGGGTCAACTAATTCGATTATTTCAACATCTCGAGGGTTAATAGGATCAACGAATAACATCGCCGATACTTTTTCTGGGTATTGTTTAGCAAATTCTCGAGCAATTTTGCTGCCATAAGAATGTGAAATGGAAATTACTGGTTCGCTGATGTTTAGGTGTTTGAGTAGCGCCTCTAAGTCTTTAAGATAGTCTTTGGCAGTTAAGTCACCTTGGCAGGCTGAAGAGTTTCCTTCACCGCGGCGAGAGTAACGTATTGCTCTAGCGTTATCAGGAAGAATATTCCAAATAGCATCCCAACCAGCCATGCCTGATATCGCGCCTGCTTCAAATAGCAATGTTTGTTTTCCATCACCGAGAATTTCATACTCAAGTGTTGCGCCATTGATGGTAACGGTCTGTCCTAGTACCGAATGACTTAGCAGTGCCATTGTTATACTCAGCCCTAAACAAAAACCTGTTTTAATTATTTTGTAAATCAATGCTTTATTCCTTTTTAAATGTTTATACAGCTATACTTGAATAAACGAATGCTATGTCGTTATAAATTTAGCTTTAGGTAGCCGTTTTTTGCTCTTGAAACACAAGGACAGAAAAGCTTGCCTGACGTTCGCTCTTGCTCTGAAAGGGCATTATCATGATGTTCGGCGTCACCTTCTAATACCTCGATAGCACACGTTTTACAGTCGCCTACCTTACAGCTGTAGGGGATTTTTACATCGGCTTTTATCAAGGCATCGAGCAATGTTTCGTCAGCTGAAACGTTAATTTTCTCCTGACGCTTTGCAAGTTCTAAGGTAACGGGCTGTGCATTAGTCTGCGGCTCTACATTGAATTTCTCAAAATGTATATACTTGTCTGAAATGCCTTTTTGCTTTGCAATTTTTAAGAACTCTTCAATTAGTCGATTGGGGCCACAGAGATAGAAATGAGTCTCTGGGAGAGCGTTTTCAATAATGTGGCTAAGGTTTAATCGTTGCGCTAAATCTTTTTGATAGAGTTTTAACTGCTCTGGGAATGTGCGTAACAATCGCTCGGCATAGGGCATTTCTTGAATGCTCTTTCCTGTATAGTGCATAGAAAACGGTTGGCCTTTGTTGAATAAATGTTGCGCCATCGGTTTTATTGGTGTGATCCCGATGCCTGCTGCAATAAGAATACTTTCACTTACTTTTGATTCTGTTGAAGCAAGCGAAAAATAATTGTCGGGGGAAGCGCAGTTTATTTGAGTGCCCAGTGAAAATGATTCATGTAAGGCTTTTGAGCCGCCTTGACCTTGAGCTTCTTTCTGAACAGCTATCTCATAGATGTCACGACGAGCAGGATTAGAGCATATTGAGTAGTGCCTTGTAATCACTTCGCCATTAGTCAATTTTATTGGCACTTGAAGGTGCGCCCCTGGCGATACTTCAGGAAGCTCTTGGTTGTTAGTGTGACGAAGCTCAAATGCTCTAACTCGCGTCGAGAGTTGTCTTATACCGGTAATAACCAGTGGCAATTCACCTTTTCCTATTGCACTTGTCGCGTTGTTAGTTTGATTCTCTCTATTTTCGTGTAGGGCCTGTAAACGTTGATTCTCTTCCATTATAGGTCTAAGGATGCTGCTAAGTTCTTCTTCGGTGAAACGAGGTGTTATATATTTTGGACAGTTCCAGTCAAATGCTTCTATGTTAATGATAAATCCTCGCTCGATAGGAGCACGATTATTATGACTCTCTAATTTTGCAATTAAATCAATATCTTCAACGCTAATTTCCTTAATTTGACCTAATATTTTTAGTCGAGTTTTATTCGGGTAGTCCATTAAAATAAGCGCTACACGATTATTTTTTCTAAAGTTTCCGGTACTAACATATTGTCGATTACCTCGATAATCAGCAAAGCCGATGGTGTTAGCGTCAATGACTTTTAAAAAACCTTTTGGTCCACCTCGATGTTGCACGTAGGGCCAATTAGTTTCACTGACACTTGCCATATAAAAAGTATCGCGCTGAGAAATAAACTGCGCTTCACGTTGGCTTAATAAATAGTTAACGTCATCACCTGACTCCCAAGAAGCGTATCCTTGTCTGCTATTTTCTTCAGTTTGTACATTTTTAACTGAATCTGTGAATGCAATTTGTGCAAATTTATGTGCCATTGTTAATACTCTTGTTATTGAATCAAGGCTAATACTGTTCATATTAGCCTTAATTTACCGTTATGACGCTTGTTGTAACTCTACTTTAGGAAAATCAATATCAACCTTACTTGCTTTGCCAAGAATGTTGGTCATGACATTCATACCAACATGGGTAATGATCTCAACGATTTCGGCATCGCTATAGCCAGCACCCTTAACTTCAAGTAACTCCGCCGCTGTTACTTCACCATTGTGCTCAGCAAGTGCTTTGGCAAACTTAACTGCTACGGCAGCCTTAGCATCTTGGCTTGTACCTGAACGGTTGGCGTCCATTTCATCACCCGTTAAACCAACGCTAGCACCGATTGCCGAATGCGCTGAAACACAGTATTGACATTCGTTTTGTTCTGCTAATGCTAATGCAATTCGCTCTTTTGTCTGGCCATTTAAGTAACCGGCATTAGCGATGGTAAATAATCCTAAAAAGGCATTAAGTGCTGTCGGAGAGTTAGCAAATACTCTTAAAAAGTTAGGAACAAGGCCAAGTTGTGCTTGAATTGCGTCAAATAATGCACGTTGCTCTTCGTTAGCTTGCTCATTGGTTACTACATTGATTCTGCTCATGATTTTTCCTATTGAAAGTAAATGTTAGTGTTATCGATTCGCTTTATCATCAAATCGTATGCACACTTTATTTGATTCGCATTTAATAGAGAATAACCATATAATGAACTTTATTATTCCACTAAATGAAATAATTAGGTGTTTGATGGATATGTTCCATTTACTAAATGTGTACGTTGCTGTTGCTGAAGAACAAGGTTTTGCAGCTGGCGCGAGAAAGCTGGGGATGTCATCTCCTGCGGTAACCAGAGCGATCGCTACACTTGAAAATGACTTGCAGGTAAAACTACTAAACCGCACAACTAGACAAGTAAAAATGACGGAAATTGGAGAGAAGTACTTAACGCAAGTTAAACAAATATTGTCAGATTTAAGAGAGGTAAATGCGTTAACCACTGGTGTTAATTCGCAACCGGTCGGGCTATTAAAAGTTACCGCTCCGATATTATTTGGTAGCATGTTTATTACCCCTATTATTACAGATTACTTGCGACAATATCGTCAGACAAAAGTCGATGCGTTGTTTGTCGATCGTTACGTTGATTTGGTTAATGAAGGTATAGATGTTGGCGTAAGGATAGGAGAGTTGGCTGATTCGAGCATGAAGGCCATAAAAGTAGGAAATGTTCGTACGGTATTGTGTGCTTCGACTCAATATATTAAAAAACATGGTATACCTTTGTTACCAAACGAGTTAAACACGCATCAACTCGTATCATCATCAGCGATTGATGTTTTACCTGAATGGAAATTTTCATCTGATAAACATGCCGTTAAAATCAAACCTTGCTTGATGGTAAATTCGAATGATGCAGCGATTTCCGCGATACGTCACCATGCAGGTATCGGTAGATTATTGTCATATCAAGTTGCTCCTTATTTGGCCAATGGTGAACTCAAAATCGTTTTAGCTGAATTTGAGGTACCACCAAAGCCAATTCATATTATTCACCGAGAAAACCACTTAACATCCTCTAAAATTCGCGCATTTATCGATTTGTTAGCCAATCAATTAAAAGCAAACAAAGCGTTAAATTAAAGGTATTACTAAACACGGCTCAATTGATATTCATTAACTCATTGTTGGCCAACACTCTATCTACAAAGCGACTAATTTTTTAACCGTATCAATTGCTTTTGCAGCGGCGCTTTTATCGTTTTGTACAAGTGCCGTAGTAATACAGCCGTCTTTAATAATGGTTAATATATTGGCTAACTCTAGTGCTTTATTTGAGTCGTCGATAAATTGCTTAGCTTGATTTAAAAACAGAGTAGTAATGTCAGCTTTATGCTGACGACAGGTTTCAAATATTGGGTGACCAGGTTGTGAATATTCAGCACTTGCATTGATAAAAAAACATCCTCGAAATGACCCTAGCAACTCTGCACGATTATTAAACCAATCATCCAATCCATTAAATACATTGACTATCGCATGTTGTGGTGAATCGCTAGATGCTACTTTCTCTGAAATCCAGCGCATAAAATTGCTATGCCTTAAATTTAAGGTGGCAACAATTAACGCTTCTTTACTGGTGAAATGATGGTAAAGGGTTTTCTTGGCAACTCCTGAAACTTTGAGGATTTCATTAATGCCAACAGCGTGTATGCCATGTTGATAAAACATTTGCATTGCCGTTTCTATAATTTGTTGTTTTTTACTGCTTACAACGTCTTTCGTTTTCATTTTCTCTAACTGAATTTGCTAAGCTTGTTGACAATGGTATACCGACTTGTCTACCATTGCAACGGGGTAGACAGGTTGGTCTACTTTATTTGCAGGGTATTTTTATGAAGAATATAACGGTTGCAACATGGGGCGGGGTAGGTGCATTTGTCGCTATTTTTTTCCTCACGTTACTTAATCAATTAAATAATGAAATCTATTGGCTGATGCCCCCTTTTGGCGCCACTGCAGTATTGGTCTTTGGTGTGCCAAATAGCCCTTTAGCACAGCCTAAAAATGTGCTGTTAGGGCATATGATCACAGCTATTGTCGGCTTAACTTTTGTGTCTTTTGGGCTAAATGAACCCGTGATGATGGCTTTGGCTACAGGGCTTGGTGTGTTTTTTATGTTGCTGTCAGATACGACTCATCCTCCTGCTGGTGCTAATCCATTGCTTATTATTTTAACAAATCAAGATTGGGTATTTTTGATTTCGCCAGTCATCATTGGGGCGAGCGCTATCATTCTCATTGGTTTTTGTTTTAATACGGTCCGCAAAAATTACTCCTTCAACGTTATACGTAGGTTGTTTTTTGCGATGAATACTAATAAGGGGGAATTATGACTACGTGGTTGAAGCGTATTGGGCCCGTTATGCTTTTGTTGATGCTTTGGGTATGGTTAGTATTCTACAGTACTGTAAATGGCTGGTTTAGAGAAGCTATTGCACCTATTGATGACTTTAATAGCTTTAACATCGCTGCCAGTGATATTTTACGTCAACAATTTAAAGGAAACGTTGCTTTTGCGTTAATCGAAAGCGGTAAGGTAACGTCCTTTGTCGGCTATTCTATCGGTACTCCAATAACTGAGGATACTATCTTTCAAGTGTCTTCATTAGGAAAATGGGTTGCAGCTGTTGGCGTAATGACGATGGTAAATGACGGCCTTGTTTCTTTGGATACTCCAGTTTCGACCTATTTACGAAGTTGGCAACTGCCAAGTTCTCAGTTTGATAACGATCAAGTCACCATTCGTCGTTTGCTTAGTCATACTGCAGGGCTTACTGATGGTTTAGGGCATAATGGTTTTACTAAGGAACAACAAGTTCAACCCTTAGTTGAGCATCTTAATCAAGCAAAGGATGCTGATGAAGGCGTTAGCGGTAAGGTTGAAGTCGGCTTAAAACCAGGTAAACAGTTTAAATACTCTGGTGGAGGTTATAATTTACTGCAACTTCTCATAGAGGACGTCACAGGGGTTCCGTTTTCAGAGTACATGCAACAACGTATTTTTGAGCCCTTAGGTATGAAAAACTCAGGTTATTATATTAGCGATAATAACCCTTTGTTGGCTAATTATTACGATGATAAAGGAGCAATATTAGCGTATCCCCAATACACCTCATTGGCAGCGACGGGTTTGTATACGTCTGTTAATGATTTAGCTAAGTTTATGCGTATACACCTTACGATAGTTGATGAAAACTTGGTAAATAGTCGACTTATCTCGCAAGCATTACTAAAAGAAATGCGACAGCCAGAGGCTTCTATGTTGGGACTTCCCATTTGGGGGGCAGGTCCGATAATTTTTAATACATATCAAGATGATTACGTATTTGGACATGACGGTAAATCGCCTTTCTTAAACACCAGTGCTCGTTTAAACCCTGTTACGGGGAATGGTATTATCGTCTTACAAACGGGGAATCAGACCTTGGCTACTGACATCGCAAGTGAGTGGACGTTTTGGGAAACTGGAAAGAGGGATTTGATCATGATAAAAAATAGTGTACCTCGGATGATTAAAACAGTACTTTTTGGTTGGTTATCAATTATTATTCTCACGTTTGTTTATTTTTATTGCGTTAGACGGAAAAATAAACAACTAAAAAGTGGTTAAATTGCGTAACAACAATGCTGGATCATTCGTCAACTTGTCGAGTGATTCAGCTAAATATTCTGTCATTGCTAATACGCCTTGCCAGTACTTTATTCGCTGGCTTGCTTCCATCTCGGTAAAATCTTTACGATCGGGAATTTTGCCATAGGGTAACCGCTGAATAAACTGCTCTGAAGGCACTAACATTACCGTTTTATCGTAATACTTCGGGTTAATATTTCGATTCAAATTTTTATCAAACCAGCCTGCTTTTGGTGATGATGAAAAGTGCGGGTAAAGAATAAGCCCATTTTGCGGTTTAAAACCAATATCAAAATGGTAGTCTATAATGCCACCGTCGCGGTACATTCCGGGTGCCCCGCCAGGAATATTGCCAATGCCTTCCATGACCAACGGAATCGAGCCAGAGGCAAGTAAAGCGTCGGCTAAGTTTTCTTGGGTCAGTGGAAGGTAGTGTGTTGAAAAGCCACAAGGGTCTTCAATTTTTATAGAACTGTCAGGATGGTGAAAGACATAACGCTGATATTGATGTTTGAGCAAGCCACGCTTTAAGCGATTTAGCATCATACTTGATAGTAACCCAGCTGCCTGCAGCGCTTTATTTTCATAGCTGGTTAGCCCTTTGCAGCGAGCGACAATAAAGTGCGGTCGATACACTGGGTTATTAATAATTTCATTGATGCCGTGCTTACCATAAACATTAGCCAATAGTGCTCGTGCTTTTTCACTAATTTCGTGTCGATCTGCGTTTTTTGAGTACACGGTCTCACTGTAATGCTTTGCGAGTTGATTGATTGCTGATACTGGATCCTTTTGACTTAAAGCCGCAAAACGAAATGCACCGGCAGAAGAGCCGATAAGGTTAAGTGGTTCAGTTCTACCTTTAAAAAACTCACCGAAAAGGTACTTATCTAAACCAAATAACGTAAACCATTTCGGTCCACCACTAGCGCCGAGCATTGCAGAAAATAAAGAAGATTTTAGGCCTTGTTGTTGAATGGTGATTAAAGCGTTTTTACCAGCGTAAATATCGAGCATTAAAGCGGTATAACCTTGTCAATTATTTGTAAAGTGATTTTCAGAGTATAATAGTGGATTAAACCAATTAATGGCAACTGAAAGCTAAAAGTATGTACTCAGGTTTGATTTTTAAAATGCTAATAACCGCCACGATGGAGACGTTAACTTTTGAGTTACTAACGTCATTGATCCTATTGTAATCATTTGTTGTGATTTTGGTTGATTCACTACAGTGCGTTAAGGGGAGTTTTATTTCTTTAGTGCGAGATCATCTACAAATTTTTAAAATAGATGATAGGAGTTCTCTGCTAAAGTCCCTACGAGGTTTTCTTTAACCAGAATTTCGCTAAATTCACAACAAAATCAATATTATATTATATTCATTTCCAGTTTGTCTTTCAGCCGTTCATTTATCAAATCTGCTATGGTATGTTTGTCTAGATAATTTAGGAACTCTTCTTGTGCGGTAATTAATATTGGTTTTAAAAGACAAATTCCTTTGATGTAACACATGGGTTCTGAACAACTAACAGGCTTCAGTGTTTTCTCCATTACTTCAACCACATGTCTTAAGCTGATCTTTTTTGGCTCTGTACCCAGTGAAATGCCACCATTCTTTCCTCTAGTTGATTTAATCCAACCCATATTTGCCAATTCGTTCACAATTTTCATTACATGGGTTTTAGATATGTCAAATTTTTCAGCTATTTCTTTAATGGTTGTCATCTCTTTATTCATACTCGCAAGATAAATTAATACGCGAAAAGCATAATCTGTGTGTTTAGTTAATTGCATAACACTCTCTTTATTGTATTGACTTATATAAATATACATATAATATTCATGTTTTAAAAGATGTATCTAAAATGAATCTTAAAAGAGGGTTTTATGTTATCTATTCAAACTATTAATGTTATTAAATCAACAGTGCCACTTCTAGAAGAGCATGGACGTGCAATCACGGATGTGTTTTATAAAAATTTGTTCGAGCACCATCCATTTCTTAAAAACATATTCAATATGGCTAACCAAGGTAAAGGTGAGCAATCAAGAGCCTTAAGTGATGCGGTGATTACTTATGCAAAAAATATAGACAATGTTGAAATATTAATACCCACCGTACAAAGAATTGCACACAAGCATGCCAGTTTAGGCATCAAAAAACTGCATTATTCTGTTGTTGGTGCGACTTTGTTAGGTGCGATACAAGAAGTATTATCAATTAATGAAAAGCATCCAGCTATAATAGCGTGGGGAGAGGCTTATGGAATATTGGCAGATGTATTTATCAATGTAGAGCAGGAAATATATAATGAAAATAAACAACAAACCGGTGGTTGGGAAGGCTTCCGTGATTTTTATATAGATCGTATTGAACAAGAAGCTAATCGGGTTAAATCCTTTTATTTTAAGCCAGTTGATTTAGAATCGGTACCTGAGTTCAAAGGTGGCCAATATGTTGGTGTAAGGGTGCGTCCAAACGGTAGTGAGCATTATCAAATTCGTCAGTACTCTTTATCAAGCTTTGGTGAATTCAAAATAACAGTTAAAGCAGAACCTAGCGGTGTGGTTTCAAATTATCTACATGATTGCAAAGTGAGTGATGCTATACAATTACAAGCACCTACAGGCGTATTTACATTAAAGGACAATGATAAGAAAAATATATTTATTGCAGGTGGTGTTGGAATAACGCCAATGATGAGCATGCTTGAAGAATCACTATTTCGAGGTAAAGGCAATGATGAAAATATGTTTATCCAGTGTTCAAAAGATGAAGATCATCAGATCTTTGCAGAGAAATTAAAAACACTCAGCTTTGATAATCAATTCATCTATAAACGCTGCTTTGAAAACTCTAGCGCAGGAGACCATAAAGGCTATCTAAGTGTGGAAATTATTGAAGAGTGGTTAGCGTCAAATGACTACAACACAACTAATTCACAGGTGTATATTTGTGGTCCCAAACCTTTTATGGCGGTGTTAAACCAATTTTTTATTGCAATCGGATATGACACAGAAAATATTCACTATGAAGTATTTGGACCTACAACCATATTGTAAATAAGACAGGCAAATGAATCATTTTTAAAAAGTAAGGTGGTTATGTGTTGTTGCCTCAGTTGGCAGCATGCTTAACCTAATTAATCAATTTGTAGCGATTATGAAAATGACGGATATCCACAAACGAAAAAATAATTTAAACGTATTTAATGCCTTACTTTGTCTCAAGTCTCTTGTCATGGAGTTGACCAGAACAAGGACATGACACCGACTAAATTAAATACATTGATTAGCTGTTAAGCTTCCGTGTGGAGCAATCTTTTCCTGACAATATGCTCAAGTATTTTCTTTGCTGATCCGCCAACATATATGTCTAACATTGATTTAAACTACTTATGGTCATAAGTGCAAGTCATGAGAAGCTCTTGCATGATCTGGGATAAATAAGCGTTGATAAAGGTTCGTTGCAAAGTCATCAGTCATGCCAGCGACATAATCAGCAATCACTCGATAACCGTCCTTACCGTCTGCTAGGGTCTGTTTATAGCGATTAAGCGCGTTAACAGGCAATAAACGTTTTGGATCTGATGCAAGCGCTTCAAAGAGTTCCATGACAATTTGTTGACCGCGATATTCATGATGTTGAATATCGGTACGTTTGATGACAAAGTCGTAAACGAAATCTTTAAATATTTTTAAGGTTTTATTAGCAACAAGCGGATGTTTTGCATTGTAGCGCAGCAATGGTTCCTTAAAACTTGTCTGTTCATGTTCATTAAGATCAACTAATTCGATTGCTGTGATCAGGAAGTTAACTAAACCACCAATGGCTTCCTTTTGTTGATAAGTTTTATTACTAAATAACCAAGCACAGAGGTGCTTTGAAATTTTATCTAGCTCCCTGTCTTCAAGTGCATTTAACTTGTTAATAACATGCTCGTTAAAATCATCACGATTGACAACGCCAGTAACGATAGCATCTTCAAGATCGTGAATTCCGTATGCAATATCATCAGCCAACTCCATGATAGAGCAATCGAGTGATTTAAAGCGCGTTTTACTATGTTTTTCTGCGTGTGTTATCACTTGTTGAAATTGCTGTTTATCGTGCTCTGACAATGGTGACAAAATCCAATCTAGTGTATTGATATCGTCTTGATAAATACCTTTTGGCGGGTGCCAATCGCTTGCCTTTAATTGTCTGAAGCTAGCTGGCGTTTCAATGGTTTTTAAACTCGATAAAGCCGTTAGCGTTTGCGGGTATTTTATTAGGCCAAGTAACGTTCGTCTGGCCAAATTCATGCCGTGATGCTCACTAAAGGGTTCTAGATTTGAGACGATACGTAGGGTTTGTCCATTGCCTTCGAAGCCTCCATGATCACGCATCATATAATGCAATGCTACCTCTCCACCATGCCCAAAAGGAGGGTGGCCAATATCATGAGCCAAACATAAAGACTCTATTAAGCTATCATCAGTAGGAAAGAGTTGCTCGGTTAATACTGGCGCTTTTATACGCAGTTGAGCACTGATACCTGAGCCAATTTGAGCCGCTTCAAGGGAATGTGTTAATCGGGTGCGATAAAAGTCACTTTGACCACTCCCCATTACTTGTGTTTTTGACTGTAAACGCCTAAAAGCTGCTGAATGGAGTATTCTGGCTCGATCTCGTTGAAAAGGACTGCGATGATCGTTTTGTCGTTGAGCCACGTTGTTATTCTGACGTTCGAACCAAACATTCGACATATACTACCTATATTTTTATTTATTAGATTAGCAACCGATGAGTAAACTGCTAAAATAGAATGAGTAACAACGGATTAGCTAATATCTTTATTATAAACATAACCAATTTTAATTTGTTTATCTAACCGTTTATCGATTTATTATTCAATTATTTACTTCAATGGACATTGTGCGCTTCATGATATCAATTAAACAAGTTGTTATCGTAATGTTGATAGCTATTAGCAGTTACGCGAAACCTTTATATTCTCAGGAAATGGAAAAAATCGTACCCGAATCTAAACTAAGCAAAACAATTGTTACCGGGTTACCTAAGCCGCCTTATGTAATGGAGGGGCAAACAGGGATTCAATTAGAATTGATGAAAGAAGCACTGAAGGAGCTCAATATAGAGCTAAACTTTATTCATATTCCGTTTGGTCGAGGCACGACAGGTTATCATCAGTATAATGCCGATGGCGTGCTGACTTTACCACCAGAATTTGATTATCCCTCAATGTACATGAGTAAACCCTACGTTACCTATCAAAATGTTGCTGTAAGTTTATTGGAAAAAAACTATACCATTGACTCTATTGCAGATTTAACCGGTAAGTCAGTTACAGCGTTTCAAAATGCAAGACGCTACTTGGGTGAAGAGTTTGGTGCCATGATAGGCGCTTTTATGGATTACCGTGAATTGCCGGATCAAAATAAGCAAATGGAGCTGCTTTTTTTACGTCGTACTGAAGTGATTGTGCTTGACGTTAATATCTTTAAATATTACTTACAGAGTCATCCTGATCGCGAGTTAGCCAAACCGTTTAAACTGCATTATATTTTTGGTGAACGACCTTATTCAGTCGGATTTCGTTCAAAAGAAATCCGAGATGTATTTGATAAAAACATTCAAAAAATGCGTGAAAACGGCACATATCAGTTAATAATGGAAAAATATCAGTAATAACTAGAGCGTGTTGATCTTTGGTGTGCATTTTTGCAGCAGTTCGTTTGAAATTCATACAAGGCAGAACCTATGTAATGTGGTTATTCCCCATAAATAGGCAATAACGAAGTAGAAATTTCAAATGGGCGCTGTCCTTCGGATTCGTTTAAACGTGATTTACTCGTTGTTTTAGCTCATTTGTATAGAATAACTATACTGTATTCGCTCCGCCTTGATTAAATCACGTTTAATTCGAACAAAATTTGTACCGCAAAGATCAACACGCTCTAGCTAGCTAACTAATTATTAGCGATAAAAATCGCCCGTTTAGGCGCTGGGTAACCTTCTATGGTTTTACTTAAATCATTAGGATCAAGAAAATCTTGTAATGATTCAGTATCTATCCAATCGGTTTTCCGTTGTTCTTCCAACGCCGTGATATCGGTATTTACAACGCGAATGTTTTTAAAACCAACCCGAGCCATCCATGCACACATTGCATCACAACTTGGCAAAAACCAAACATTACGCATTTTTGCGTAGCGTTCACCAGGCACTAATACCGTGTTTTCATCACCATCAACCACCAAGGTTTCTAATACTAGTTCACCATTTTTCGCAAGCTGGCTTTTGAGCTGATAAAGAAAATCAATTGGTGAGCGGCGGTGATAAAGTACACCCATAGCAAAAACGGTATCAAAGGCTTTGAGTTCAGGTAAGTCTTCGACCCCTAGCGGTAATAAATTTACACAATCATCCTTAATAAAGTGTTGAATAGCATTAAACTGCGCGAGAAAAAGCTGTGTTGGGTCAATACCAACGACGAATTTAGCTTGTTCCCCACGCATGCGCCATAGGTGATAGCCGCTACCACAACCAATATCGAGTACATAACGATCAGCTAACGGACTAATATGATTTTTTAATCTGTCCCATTTAAAATCCGAACGCCACTCGGTATCAATATGTAAGCCATGGATGTGATAAGGGCCTTTGCGCCAAGGTTTAAACTTTTTTAACAGGTTTTCAATACGTTTGTACTGACCTTCATTGATATCATCTCTATTCCCCGCGCTTACTTGCGTACTTAAGTCAATGCTACTTGACGTTGTTTCAGGCAATGCTTCTAAGGTTTTTTGCCATTGGGCAAATTCACCATGTAGGTGCTGTTTTTGCCATTGTGTCAGCTGAGCGGGCAAAGTATTAAGCCAATGGCTTAAACGATTTTGAGCAATTTGTTGATAAAAGCGATTGTAATTAATCATTTAATGGCAACCAAAGACATAAAATTAAAACATTGAAACCATGGTGTCATATGACGAAAGCCTGCATCGGATAAGCGAGCGAAATGGGTAGATAGACTATCGGGTTTCATTACGTTTTCAAGAGCGGTTCGCTTTTGGGCGATTTCAAGTTCACTATAACCGTTCGCACGCTTAAAATTGTGATGTAAATCAATAAGTAATTGGTCGCAGTTTTTGTCTGCATCGGTTACTTTTTCTGACAACACTAATAAACCACCAGGATTTAAGCCATCGGCAATTTTCTTTATTAGCTTAGCTCTTTGTTCTGGCTCAACGAACTGTAGGGTAAAGTTTAATACCACCATGGAAGCATTAGTAATCTCAACATCTAAAATATTAGCTTCAATAATTTCGACGGGTGTCTTGCCTTTGAAAGCGTTTACGTGCATTTGGCAACGTTCTACCATCGCAGCTGAGTTATCTATGCCGATGATTTTACAATCTATCGCTGTAATCGCTTTGCGCATTGCTAACGTGGCGGCACCAAGCGAACACCCAAGATCATAAACACGCGATGAATCTTTAACATATTGCTGACTTAAGCGTCCAATAGTGTCAATGATCGTGTTATAGCCAGGTACAGAGCGCGAAATCATATCTGGAAATACCTCAACCACTTGCCGGTCAAAGGTAAAGTCTTTTAGCTTATCGTGCTTTTTAGAAAAAATAAGGTCGGTATCAGGTGTCGTCATCAATACTCTGTTTACGCAATGGTAATCGGTTAACTCTCGGTTTATCGCAGCATTTTAACTGAAATTGGCAAAGGTTTAAATGTTAATAACAACGCGAGTGCTAACATCTCAATTGTTATGCGAATATCCGCGTTCATTAGGTGACAAAAGCAGGTATTTCTATATAATGTCGGTCATTTTTTACGTCAATATGAATTCAGCGGAACGATTTAGCTGATTCACGTGTTATCAAGGCAAAAATAATTATGCGTACGCTTTATTGTGGTGAGGTTAATGAATCTCACATCGGACAAGAAATTACATTATGCGGTTGGGTTAACCGCCGCCGTGACCTAGGTGCAGTGATCTTTCTAGATTTGCGTGATCGAGAAGGCATTGTGCAAGTAGTTTATGATCCTGATTTCCCTGAAGTATTAGAAAAAGCGAACACATTGCGTAATGAGTTTTGTGTGCAAGTTAAAGGTAAAGTAAGGGCGCGTCCTGAAGGCCAAGTCAACAAAGATATGGCAACGGGTGGAATTGAAGTTTTAGGCTTAGATCTGACTATTTTAAATAAGTCAGCACCATTACCACTTGATTCAAACCAAACAAATTCTGAAGAACAGCGATTAAAATATCGCTATTTAGACTTACGTCGTCCTGAAATGACCGAGCGAATTCGCTTTCGTGCAAAGGTTACTTCTGCTGTACGTGAATCTTTGGAAGCACAAGGTTTCTTAGATATTGAAACACCCATATTAACGGCTGCCACACCTGAAGGCGCACGCGATTACTTAGTACCAAGTCGCACTCACAAAGGTAGTTTCTTTGCTTTACCTCAGTCACCACAGCTGTTCAAGCAGTTATTAATGATGTCTGGGATGGAGCGTTACTATCAAATTGTAAAATGTTTCCGTGATGAAGATTTACGTGCTGATCGTCAGCCAGAATTCACTCAAATTGATATTGAAACCTCGTTTATGAGTGCTGATCAAGTGATGGAAGTGACGGAAAAGATGATCCGCGAATTATTCATCAAGTTACTTGATGTGGATTTAGGTGAATTTCCTCGTATGCCTTACAGCGAAGCGATGCGTCGTTTCGGTTCAGATAAACCAGACTTGCGTAATCCATTAGAGATTGTTGACGTGGCTGACATTTTAAAAGATGTTGAATTTAAAGTGTTTTCTGGTCCGGCAAATGACGAAAAAGGGCGCGTCGCGGTTATTTGTGTTCCTGGTGGTGCTGATAAATTCTCTCGCAAGGCAATTGATGAGTTAACCAAATTTGTCGGTATCTATGGCGCTAAAGGTATGCCATGGATGAAAGTTAATGATCGTGACGCGGGTATGGAAGGTTTACAATCTCCGATACTAAAATTCTTATCTGAGTCTGCGGTTAATGCTTTGCTAGAACGCACTAATGCACAAACTGGTGATATCATTTTCTTCGGTTCAGATAACTACAGTATTGTTACCGAAGCGTTAGGTGCGTTGCGCCTTAAATTAGGTGAAGAGCTCGGCATTGTTAGCGACGAGTGGAAACCGCTTTGGGTGGTTGACTTCCCAATGTTTGAAGAAATTGATGGCCATATGCATGCATTGCATCATCCATTCACGGCACCTACCAATTTGACA
This sequence comes from Thalassotalea ganghwensis, assembly GCF_053485795.1. Taxonomy (NCBI): domain Bacteria; kingdom Pseudomonadati; phylum Pseudomonadota; class Gammaproteobacteria; order Alteromonadales; family Colwelliaceae; genus Thalassotalea; species Thalassotalea ganghwensis. The sequence continues at coordinate 77,073 of NZ_JBQRUM010000002.1, read as the reverse complement.
CCTGAAGCGCTTGAAGCCAATCCAACCACAGCATTATCAGATGCTTATGACATGGTATTGAACGGTTGTGAATTAGGTGGTGGTTCTGTTCGTATTTACGACCAAGCGATGCAATCTGCTGTATTTCGTATCTTAGGGATCAGTGATGAAGAAGCGCAAGAAAAGTTTGGCTTTTTACTTGAAGCGCTTCAGTACGGTGCGCCTCCTCATGCAGGTTTAGCGTTTGGTCTCGATCGCTTAGTGATGTTAATGACAGGCGCAAGCTCAATTCGTGACGTAATGGCGTTTCCAAAAACGACAACAGCGGCTTGTCCTTTAACCAATGCACCGGGTAATGCAAACCCAGAGCAGTTAGTTGAATTAGGTATTCAAACCCTAGCTCAAGAAAAAGCGCAAGATTAAGTGACTAACGAAAAGTAACAAGAATACGTGTTAACGCTTCTATTCACTTGTTAATTGGCGTAGATTAATATAAATCTAATTGATGCAGCTAAAGCTTCTTTAGCTGCATTTTTATTGCCTACATAACCTCAGGTTGTATTAGACATAGCACGAAACGTATAAAATCAAACACCGAAGTTTACCATGTCTTTATAGCGTGCTACTTTTTACTGAATTCAAGGCGCATTGCTTTAGGAATAGCTTGCTATTTCAAGATAATAGAACGCAGAAGTAAGTAAAAATAGGCGTTAGAAATGCATTTCTAATGTAGAGCTGCGGTTATATAGGCCAGAATACAAAAAATACAGTAGGTATGCATTGAGTATTATTTTAGGTATTGACCCAGGATCTCGGTTCACAGGTTACGGCGTTATCGACCAAGATGGTCGCAAAATTACGTATTTGGGAAGCGGCTGCATTAAGGCATTATCGGCTGGTGATGATTTAGGTCTTAGATTGCAGACTATTTTTGCTGGCGTTTCTGAGCTAATTGTTCAATTTAAACCTGACATGTTTGCGATTGAGCAAGTATTCATGGCGAAAAACCCTGATTCAGCGCTTAAACTCGGGCAGGCGAGAGGCGCAGCAATTGTTGCGGCGACCAATGCTGGATTAAGTATCGCAGAATATTCAGCAAGACAAATCAAGCAATCGGTGGTTGGTAGTGGTGCTGCTGATAAAACACAAGTACAACACATGGTGAAATCAATTTTGTCGCTTCCGGCTTCTCCTCAAGCTGATGCAGCAGATGCGCTGGCAGTGGCACTTTGTCATGCTCATAGCCATGATTCATTATCAAAAATGGCTGGTCAAGCAACTAAAACCGTGCGCAGGCGCCTACGTTAGTAGCCTATTGTTCATTTACATTTAATGTAATTGGTATATGAATACTTTGTCGCTGTCGCTTAATTATACCAACGGCTATGGTTAATCATAAATATACTTTACTGTATATTTATCTAGTGCTATGGTAACGCCATGTTGTACTTTTCTAAGAGAAATTATTTTGATTGGTCGATTACGTGGCTTATTAATTGAAAAAGTCGCCCCTGAAATCTTAATTGAATGCCAAGGTGTCGGTTATGAGGTTACTATGCCGATGACGAGTATCTACGCCTTACCTGATGTCAATCAAGAAGCGATAATTTTCACCCATTTTGTCGTCCGTGAAGATGCTCAGTTATTGTATGGTTTTTCTAATAAGACCGAGCGTAAGCTGTTTCGTTTATTAATTAAGGTTAATGGTGTCGGCCCGAAACTCGCCTTGGCAATTTTATCTGGTATGTCAGCTGAGCAGTTTGTTAGCTGCGTAATGCATGATGATTTAAGTACGATTGTTAAGATACCTGGTGTCGGGAAAAAGACAGCTGAACGATTACTGATTGAAATGCGCGACCGGTTAAAAGATTGGCATAGCGATGGTGCCGATATTTCCTTTACCGTTAATACCAACATTAATGCAGCGCAGCCATTACTTGTAAATGATGCTAAAGGAGATGCTATTAACGCGCTGGTTTCTTTAGGTTACAATCAATCGCAAGCAGATAAAGCCATTAAAATGATTTATCAAAAAGACATGAACAGTGAAGATTTAATTCGCGAAGCACTTAAATCGATGCTGTAAACAGACCCTAAATAAAGTTTAAAACAATATGATAGAAGCTGATCGATTAGTTCAACCGGTATCAACAAAAGAAGATGAAAGTGTTGATCGTGCCATTCGCCCGAAAATGCTCACTGATTATACAGGGCAGGATCATGTTAAATCACAAATGGAGATCTTTATTCAAGCGGCCAAGCAACGTGGAGAGCCCCTTGATCATTTATTAATATTTGGTCCACCTGGCTTAGGTAAAACGACATTAGCCAATATTGTCGCCAACGAAATGGGCGTAAATATTCGCACCACGTCGGGCCCTGTGCTGGAAAAAGCAGGTGATTTAGCCGCGTTATTGACTAATCTTGAAGAAAACGATGTCTTATTTATTGATGAAATCCATCGATTAAGCCCAGTTGTCGAAGAAATTCTTTATCCGGCTATGGAAGACTACCAACTCGATATTATGATCGGTGAGGGGCCCGCAGCTCGTTCAATTAAACTTGATTTACCGCCTTTTACTTTAGTTGGAGCGACCACCCGAGCAGGTGCGTTAACCTCGCCATTACGTGACCGTTTTGGCATTGTCCAGCGCTTAGAGTTTTATAATAATAAAGACTTAACAGATATTGTTAACCGTTCAGCCCATTTTTTAAACCTTACTATTGACGACCAAGGGGCATTTGAAGTTGCTAGGCGCTCAAGAGGTACCCCTAGAATAGCTAATCGATTGCTTAGACGAGTTCGAGATTATGCTGATGTAAAAACGCAAGGGATTGTTACCCAGCAAACCGCCGCGAATGCGTTAAGCATGCTTGAAGTTGATAATGAAGGTTTTGATATTATGGACAGAAAGTTGCTTGAAGCAATTATTGATAAGTTTATGGGAGGACCAGTAGGTCTTGATAACATCGCTGCGGCAATTGGTGAAGAACGAGAAACTATTGAAGATGTACTTGAGCCATTTTTAATTCAACAAGGGTTTTTACAGCGTACGCCCAGAGGTCGAATTGTTACAGATAAAGCGTATCAGCATTTTAAAATCAATAAACCGACTGATTAGCAAACCTGACTTTTAGCCACCCGAATTTTAGACAAAAAAAAGCCCGCACAACTGTGCGGGCCAACTTAATTCTAAAGTTGATAGAAGGAATTCTATTTCCAGAAAAACATGTCAGAGAGAATAAATAAACTTACAAAGTATCTACTCAAGTTACCTCTGGCTAATGACTGGATATCAGGGGAGAAAATCAAATCATTGCGCTAGCTCAGAAAGTAAGTGTATTCTACTTAGAGTAATTACTTTAGGCAATCTAAAAAAATTATATACTTCGGATTAGAAAAACTAATGGATGGGTGCTATTGATAGATAACGAACACCACTCTACAGAATATGAATAAGAAAGCAACTATTTTGTATTTTCTTACAATCTTATCGCAGAAACACTTGTTTGTTGCCAAGCAATTCTATTACTATATCGCAGGCCTTTAATTACAATAGTTTTACTTATCAAAAATAATTAATGTCAGACGAGATAGCACACTATAAAATTCGGGTATATTACGAAGATACCGACGCCGGTGGTATCGTTTATTATGCCAACTACCTAAAGTTCTTTGAAAGGGCTCGAACAGAGTTATTGAGAAGTCTTGGCATTAACCAATCTTATTTTTTAGAACAAAATCTTGGTTTTGTGGTCAGAAGTGTTGAAATGGACAATTTGGCGTCAGCAAAACTTGATGATTTGCTTGAAATAACCACAACAATTGAACAACTTAAGAGTGCGAGTGTTGTTTTCAAACAACAATTATTTTCTGAAAAACAACAATTATTGTGTCACGTAACTGTGAAGATAGCTTGTGTCAATCTGGCTTTAGCCAAGCCGTGTGCCATCCCCAAAACGATATTAGGAGCATTAAAACGTGTCAGCTGAACTTTCTTTTTTTGATTTATTTTTGCAAGCAAGTCTTTTAGTAAAATTGGTGATGTTGACCTTGTTAGGTTTTTCTATTGCCAGTTGGGCGGTGATATTTCAACGCCGCAAAGTACTAGCTGATGCCCGTAAGCAGTTACAAGTATTTGAAGATAAATTTTGGAGTGGTGCCGATCTTAGTAAACTTTACAGTGAAATAAGTGCGAGAGCGCATGTTTACGGTATTGAAAGTTTATTTGTTGCTGGCTTCAAAGAGTTCGCACGCTTACGAAAAAGTCATGTTAGCTCACCACAAGCCATTATCGATGGAACTCATCGAGCAATGCGAGTTTCATTGTCTCGTGAAGTTGATGAATTAGAAACCCATTTACCCTTAATGGCGACGGTTGGTTCTATTAGCCCGTACATTGGCTTGTTTGGTACGGTTTGGGGAATTATGAATTCGTTTATCGCGTTAGGTGCAGTAGAGCAAGCGACGTTAGCAATGGTTGCTCCGGGTATTGCCGAAGCGTTAATCGCCACAGCAATGGGCTTATTCGCTGCTATCCCAGCAGTTATGGCGTTTAACCGCTTTAGTCACCAAGTAGAAAAACTTGAGAATAGTTACGCTAACTTCATGGAAGAGTTTTCAAGTATTTTGCAGCGCCAAACTGTGAGTGAACAACACTAAGCGAGGACTTTTTAGCTATGTACAATCGTGTAAGAAGAAAAAAAGTCGCTGAAATAAACGTTGTTCCTTATATCGACGTGATGTTGGTGCTATTAATTATTTTTATGGTAACGGCACCATTAATTACGCAAGGGGTAAAAGTAGAATTACCTAAAGCTGACGCTGAACCGTTAAGCAAAGACACTAAACCACCATTGGTGGCTTCAGTTGATGCTCAAGGTCGCTATTACTTAGCCGTAGGGGCGAGTAAGAATGAGCCAATGGAAGCTGATGAGTTGGCTGCGTTGGTAAAAGCTCAACTTGAAAAAGCACCCGATACACCCGTTGTGGTTAATGGAGATGGTGCGGTTTCTTATGATGCTGTGATTCAACTGATGGTTATCTTACAAAAACAAGCCGGAGTACCTTCCGTGGGCCTTATGACCGATTCGCCGGAGAATTAAGCGTTGAAGTTAAAGTGGATAACTTATTTGGCTCAATTATCGCCAACCTCTAAAAGCGTGCTATTACATGTTGTTGTTTTAGCAACGTTGTTTTTAGGTGATTTTACTTCTGATATACCAAAACCAACACCGATGCAATCTATGCCTATGCAACCGATAAAAGCGGTAGCGGTAGAGCGTAAAACCATTGAAGCGCAAATTAATAAAATAAAAGAAGAAAAAGCAGCGCAAGAGCGAAAGGAAATAGAGAAAGTTGAGGCCGCTAAACGAGAGAAGGCGCGAAAACTAAGGATAGAAAAAGAGAAGAAGCGTAAGGCTGAGGCAGAAAAAGCCCGTAAAATCGCTGCTGAAAAAGCGCGCAAGAAAAAATTAGCAGAGCAAAAAGCCGCTGAAAAGAAGGCTGCAGAAGAAAAAGCCCGTCGAGAGAAAGAAGCTAAACGTAAAAAAGAGCTTGAACAAAAACAAGCAGCTGAACGCAAAAGAAAAGAGTTAGAAGCGAAAGAGCGTGCCGAACAACAACGTTTGCTTGAGCAACAAATGGCAGAGGAAATGGCGAGTAGGCAGCGTGCCCGACGTCAACAGATGATGACCGAAATTGGTCGATATACAGCATTAATTACGCAAACGATCCAACGTAACTTAATTACTGATAAAGCCACGATGGAAGGTAAGTCGTGTCGACTCACTATTAGCTTGGCGCCATCTGGTTTTGTGACTAATGTTGTGATCGGGCAGGGCAATAGAGTAGTATGTAACGCAGCTAAGGCTGCTGTTTATAAAGCTGGAACCTTGCCAGTTTCAAAAGATCCCGAAGTTTTTAAAGAAATGCGTACTATCAGCTTAACCGTAGTACCTGAATTTTAATAAGAGAAGACTGTAATTTACTATGAAAAAAATAAGCCTGTTCGTACTCTTGATGATGAGCTTAATCACCTCTAAAGCATTCGCTACATTAGAAATTGTTATTACAGAAGGTTTAAATGAAGCTCGCCCAATTGCTATCGTACCTTTTAAATGGAATGGCGTTGGGCAGATGCCAGAATCGTTATCTAAAACCATCAGTGACGATTTGATGCGCAGTGGTAAATTTAACCCGATAAGCTCGGTACGCTTCCCTCAAATGCCAAATAAAGATAATGAAATTGATTATGCCGCCTGGGCAAGTGAAGGGGTAGAAGCCATTCTTGTTGGCCAGGTAAGTCAAACTGGCGTTGGTCGTTATCGAGTAGAGTATCAATTGGTCGATGTTATTCGCGGTCAAATTACTGGTGGCCAAAAACAAATGTTAAGTAATGGTCGATTAATTGAATCATCTGATCATATTTATCACCAAAGCAGTGTAGAGATCGCTGTTGATCAATTTAGACGCTATGCACATCAAATTAGTGATGTCGTTTATGAAAAGTTAACCGGTACTCGCGGTGCTTTTTTGACTAAAATTGCTTATGTGATCGTTCGCGATTCAGGAAATTACCCCTATCAGCTCGTTGTTGCAGATTATGATGGTTACAATGAGCACGTATTACTAAGCTCCAAAGAGCCGCTAATGTCACCTGATTGGCACCCTAAAGGCGAGAAATTAGCTTATGTAACTTTTGAGAATCATCAAGCTCAAATCTTTACGATTGACATCTATACGGGTAAACGCACGTTGATTAGCTCATTTAATGGGATAAATAGTGCGCCTAGGTTCTCGCCAGATGGCAAAAAATTAGCTATGGTACTGTCTAAAGATGGTAATCCTGAAATTTATGTGATGGAGTTAGCCACTAAAAAACTACGTAGAATTACACGTCATCGTGCCATTGATACAGAACCAAGTTGGAGTCCAGATGGTAATTCGTTGATATTTAGTTCAGAACGGGGTGGAAAAGCGCAGCTATATCGCGTAAATTTAATCGATGGTAAAAAACGACGATTAACGTTCAATGGAGAAATGAACTTAGGTGGCTCGCTGACACCAGATGGTCGTGAACTTGTGATGGTAAACAGAACAAGAGGGAAGTATCATCTTGCTAAACAAGATTTGGATACTGGCACGTTTCAGGTGTTGACCAAAACTCGTTTGGACGAATCGCCTAGTGTTGCACCAAATGGCGGTATGATAATTTATAGTACTTTGCATAATAGACGCCAAGTACTTAGTTTAGTGTCGGTCGATGGTCGATTTAAAGCTCGCTTGCCAGCATTAAATGGTGAGGTTAAAGCACCGGCTTGGTCGCCATTTTTATAATAATATTAAGAATTAATTTAAAAATTGTAGAAACAATAAGGAAAAAATAATGCGCTTGAATAAAACCATGAAAGCTCTTGCTATTGCGCTTCCAATGATGACATTAGCTGCTTGTAGTTCAAACTCTGACTCTGATTCAGATAGCCAAGTAGATACCAATGCTCAAACTCAAACAACTGTAGAAACGCAAGACAACGTGCAAACAAGTGCGATGACGCGTGCGCAAGAGATTGAAGAGCAAAAACGTCAAGAGCTTGAAAGATTACGTTCTGAACATATTGTTTACTTCGATTTTGACAAATCAAGCATCAACAGTGAGTTCTCTGCAATTTTAGATGCGCATGCTAAGTTCCTTAGCGAAAATAGCAACATCTCAGTGTTAATTGAAGGGCATGCCGATGAGCGTGGTACACCTGAATATAACATTGCTTTAGGTGAACGTCGTGCCAAAGCCGTTGTTACTTATTTGGAAAATATGGGTGTATTGCCTTCACAACTAAGCGTTGTAAGCTATGGTGAAGAAAAGCCTATGGTTAAAGATCGCACAGAAAGTGCTTTTGCTAAAAACCGTCGTGCTGTTTTAGTTTACTAATTAGGGCGTTAAATGAAACTATCAAAAGTTTTATTGAGCGTTTCATCTGCTGTTGTCACGTTTTCCGTGATGGCAGCAGATCCTGCGCCTGTTATTGATTACAGTAATAGCAATACTGCTAATTATCAGTCTGATGCTGAACGAATCACAGCGTTAGAGCGTAAATTAGAAGCTCGTAACCGAGCGCAAATAAAAATGCAACGTCAATTAGATGAGCTTCAAAACGAAGTAAATGAATTGCGTGGCGTTACCGAGCTACATACTCACCAAATATCACAAATTCTTGAAAGGCAAAGAGAGCTTTATCAAGAGTTAGAACGACGCGTGAACCAAGCTTTAAAACCAGCTAATTCGGTACCAAGTACAATCGTCGCACCGGAAAAGGAAGCAGTAGATTATAGTAATAATCTAACTGAAAACGAAGCGTACGATCGTGCGGTAAACTTGGTTCTTAAAGAAAAGAACTATGATTTAGCAATTCCAGAGTTTAAAGCGTTTAATCAACGTTTCCCTAATTCAAGCTATGCAGCTAATGCTCATTATTGGTTAGGACAACTGTTGTTTAATAAAGCAGAAATTGCTCAGGCACAACAAGAATTTGAGGTTGTTGTTAATCAACACCCAGATTCGTCTAAACGTAGTGATGCTTTACTTAAACTTGGCATGGTTGCGCAAAAACAAAATAATGAAGCTAAAGCACAAAAATACTATCAACAGGTCGTTAGTGAGTATCCAGATTCTAGTGCTGCTAAACTTGCTCAGGCGAGATTAACTGCTATAAATTAGATGATAACTTGCTCTATATGCTGGCTTTTTGTGCAAACAGTCAGGATATTTAAAAAAACTGTAATTTGTTGTTGCACTATCAAAATATATAAGTATCATATGCGGCGCGTTGAGGCACCAAGCTTAACGCGTTAGTTAATAAAGAAAGGGTCGTTAGCTCAGTTGGTAGAGCAGTTGGCTTTTAACCAATTTGTCGAAGGTTCAAATCCTTCACGACCCACCACTTTATTAATTAACTAGAAAAGACTTCGGGTCGTTAGCTCAGTTGGTAGAGCAGTTGGCTTTTAACCAATTTGTCGAAGGTTCAAATCCTTCACGACCCACCACTTTCTTTTCACCATTAAACACTCTTATGGGTCGTTAGCTCAGTTGGTAGAGCAGTTGGCTTTTAACCAATTTGTCGAAGGTTCAAATCCTTCACGACCCACCACTTTCTCTCTACTTTATTTTTAATCAAGAAATACAAACCAAGGCTTTTAACGCTAATACCCAAGTAACTGGTCGAAGGTTCAAATCCTTCACGACCCACCACTTTCTCTCTGCGTTATTTTTAATCAAGACATACAAGCCAAGGCTTTTAACGCTAATACCCAAGTAACAGGTCGAAGGCTCAAATTCTTCACGACCCACCACTTTCTCTCTGCGTTATTTTTAATCAAGAAATACAAGCCAAGGCTTTTAACGCTAATACCCAAGTAATTGGTCGAAGGTTCAAATCCTTCACGACCCACCACTTTCTCTCTACGTTATTTTTAATCAAGAAATACAAGCTAAGGTTTTTAACGCTAATACCCAGATAACAGGTAGAAGGTTTTAATCCTTCATAACCAACTACTTGCTCTTTAATCTACCTTTACTTACTAATCTAAGGCCAAGATAAGCCACACTGATAGTTTCATTCTCACTTTTGTGGCTAAACTATTGGATTTTTTACTAATCAATTGTGCATAGGCAAGGATAGCTATTGATTATGACGTCATGATTACGCGGTTATACACTTTTGATGATCATTGGCGTATAATTGCCGACCTTATTTAACCAGTAGCGAGTAAGTAATGTCGCAAAGTAATTTAGCTGTTGATTTCGATTTTAAGTTTCCTGCCAAGCCAGCGGTTTTAAGCGAGCAAGAGAAAACGGAGTATAAGAATCGAATAAAGCAATTGTTAATTGAAAAAGATGCCGTTTTGGTAGCTCATTACTATACTGATCCTGAAATTCAAGCCTTAGCTGAAGAAACGGGTGGTTGCGTTGCTGACTCCCTTGAGATGGCTCGCTTTGGTAACAAACACAGCGCTCAAACCTTAGTGGTCGCAGGTGTCCGTTTTATGGGGGAAACGGCAAAAGTATTAACACCAGAAAAAACGGTGATTATGCCGACATTAGAAGCGACATGCTCACTGGATTTAGGTTGTCCAATTAAAGAGTTTAGCGAGTTTTGCGATCAGCACCCAGACAGAACGGTTGTTGTTTATGCCAATACGTCAACAGCAGTTAAGGCAAGAGCTGATTGGATTGTTACCTCATCATGTGCCCTAGAAATTGTCGAGCATTTAGATGAGCAAGGTGAGAAAATATTATGGGGGCCAGATCGCCATTTAGGTAACTATATTCAAAAACAAACAGGTGCCGACATGTTAATGTGGCAGGGCGCTTGTATCGTTCATGATGAATTCAAAACCAAAGCATTATTGGACATGAAAGCCTTGCATCCAGATGCTGCGGTATTAGTTCATCCAGAATCACCAATTGAAGTCGTCGATATTGCCGACGCGGTAGGTTCAACAAGCCAATTGATAAAAGCGGCGCAAGAGTTACCTAATCAAAAATTCATCGTGGCGACCGACCGCGGTATTTTTTATAAAATGCAGCAATTGTGCCCAGAGAAAGAATTCTTTGAAGCACCAACCGCTGGGGAAGGGGCTACATGTAAAAGCTGTGCCCATTGCCCGTGGATGGCAATGAATGGCTTAAAGGCGATTGAGGAAGCGCTTTTGGATAAAACGGGTAAGGAAGTTTTTGTTGATATGTCGCTTCGTGAAGGCGCACTTCGCTCGTTAAATCGAATGCTTGAGTTTTCTGCAAATATAAAACGATAAACTAAGAACGATTATTTATTGAGCACTTGTTCGTAAAAAACAGATAAATGATTGCTAAACGGCGCTAATTTACCTAACATAACGCCGCTTTAAAGATTCTTTATTCAAGCTTTCAGTAAAGCATTATAAAAATGGTGACGTGTCCGAGTGGCTGAAGGAGCACGCCTGGAAAGTGTGTATACGGCAACGTATCGAGAGTTCGAATCTCTCCGTCACCGCCATCTTACCTATCTGATAAATATATAAAAATATGGTTTATTAAGATTAAAGAACAATGTTATCTTATGGCACTATAAACATTCGATTTGTTAAACTACATGTTGTACGAATATTTTGTAAAGGCCATTTCCCTTTCTCCTAGTGAACAAAAATTGCTACTTGAAGAAGTTAGTACTGAACATCCTGATTTATATGATGAACTTGTCGAGATGATTGCCGATGATCTAAGTCATCTGCAATCAGCTACAGCGTTTTGGTCTTCTATTCTGGCAAATAAAAGTGCAACCGTCTTTGAGTCGGGACAAAATCTTATTGGACAGACAATGGGGGCTTTTACGCTCAAAGCGCTTATTGCACAAGGAGGAATGGGCAGTGTTTACAAAGCATGCAGAACCGATGGCCAGTTTGAGCAAACCGTTGCTATTAAAGTGCTATATCAATCATTAGAAGAGGTGATTGGTGACAAAGCACTGATTCGAGAAGCTGGCTTTATGGCCAAGCTTGCACACCCCAATATTGGTAAAGTTTTTGATGCTGGCCTTAGCGAAAATGGTGATCGATTCATTATCATGGAATTTGTTGATGGCTGCACGATTGATAAGGCGTTTACCGAATCAAGAATGTCTTTGAACGAAAAGCTCGTACTTTTTTGCGACATATGCGCAGCAATTAATCATGCTCATCAAATGCAGGTTATTCACGCTGACTTAAAACCTTCAAACATTTTGATTGATAAAGACAATGAAGTAAAAGTACTCGATTTTGGTATCGCGCGTATGTTTAACAGCAGGGAAGGTGATAAAAACTCTATTTATTCCATGTATCTAAATGCGATGACCGCCAGTTATGCAAGTCCGGAATTGCTTGCCGGTAATCGACCTTCTATGCTGAGTGATATTTATGCGCTTGGTAAAATTCTAGAGAAGTTAGTCGTTGCTCCATTGCCTAATAAATCACCTTATACTCAAGAGCTTAATAGTATTGTTGTAAAAGCGACTGCTGAACAATTGGCAGAACGGTATACATCTGTTATCGAATTGCAGCAAGATGTTGAGCGATTTATCAAGAAAAAAGTTGTTCAAGCCTACAATGCAAGCCCTTGGTATCGCTTTAAAAAGTTTGTTTTTGCTCGTCATCGCTTGGCGTCGCTTATAGCCTTTGTTGGCACTATGTTTATTGCAGCATTGTTGATCAGCCTGTTTTTTCAAAATGAAAATCTACTTAAAGCGAATGAGCAATCGGATTTGATGACGCAAAAGTTGACGCAAATATTAGCGTTAATGGACAGAAAAAAGAGCAATGGAGTTGATGTAAGCCCAGAAAGGTTGCTAGCAAGCGCCTTGGATATTTTAAAAGATGATAGATTAAATCCTGATTCGGTTGCACAATTAACCTTTACATTGGCTAATAGCTACAACAGTAAAGGCTATACAGTTGAAGCGCGGCGGCTGTATAAAAAGATTATCAATGATGTAGACAAGCTAAGTGATCCTGATATTGCTTATGAGGCTGCATCTAATCTTATTCAAATGTTAACGCATTTATTTGATCTTGATCTGATCGATGAAGATACCAATCAACTAGTGAAACGACTTAGCTTTTTTGACGAGGAACAGAATGTACCTGAAACCATCAGGCAAGCATTTTTCTATCATCGCTATATGGATGGTACTAAATACACCCAAGCAACCTCTGACGCCAGAGTAGCAAGTGGTAATAAACATACTGAGCTATTGCGTGGCATAATAGACCATTATTGGGATGCGTTGTCTTTAAAACAACAGGCTGAAGTGACTGGCTTTTTAGCCCGTGGTTTATTAACCCAATTTGAATTTGCCAACAATACCATCTACCCATTTGAACAATATCCTGAAAACGTTATAAACGAACAAATCGCTCCTGTGTTGCGTGAGAGCGCCAATTTGTTAGAGCAGTCTCTTTCATTACACAGAGAGAATAACGGATTAGATGATATCGCTCGTGGCGAGCTGGTTTTAGCCAAGCTTTATAATTATTTGAACCAACCAGATGTTGCCAAAAAACACGCACGTATTGCTATTGAATACAGTGAAAAAGTACTGGGAGCGGATCACCCTAATTTAATTATGCGCTATGGCGAACTATCTAAAGGTTTTTTATATTCAAATCCACAACAAAGTGTTGCTTTAGCCTACAAAGCCGTGCGGCAAGCCGAGCAATATGCTGATATTACTGGTGCGCAATATTTGCAGGCCATGAATGTGTTACTCAATGCGTTAGAGGGGGCTGGCGAATTTGCTCAATACCAAGAGATTGCCCAGCGTTATTTTGATTATTATTTAACATCGCCTGAAGCGGAAAGAACATCATTCGTTGTTGGCCTCGTCGCAAATACATTAAAAGGCTTCTACCGCACACTGAGTGCGAAGCCAAGGGATGTTGATTTGCTGCTGGTCAATATCAATAACGATATACAGCGACTGAACACAACATCAGCGAGAAAAAATGTAGATTATGCTGCGATTATAAACCAAGGACTATTGGCGGACTTAGATATATTGGCGAATGTCTCCACGATTGATTCACCAAACCCCGTATTTTATCGCCGCTACCAAGAAGTTTCTAATGATAAATCAGCCTTGTCTATATTACGAGAACGAATTGATATTTTTTGGTACCAAGCACTATTTTTTCAGTCGCTCGATATAAACAGAGTAGTAAACTACTACAAGCAAATTCCTTGGAGTAGCTATGAAAAATCACATTCTGTCTATAAAGTGGATCTTGATCTCAAAGTGGCAATGATAATGATTGACGCAGACGAACTAGCTTATGCTGAATCTTTAATAAATGAAGCAGCGTTAATACTGTCTAATAAAGTGTTATCGCCTGATAATGCTTGGCAAACGAAGGTTAATTTAGTCCAAACTGCCTTTTTGACAAAAAAACAGGGTAAAAAACAACCTCGCGAGGCATTAATGGCGTTGAAGGTGCTGTTGAATAAGCATTTTCCAGACAATTCTTTATATCATCAATTTTTAGGACGGTTAGAAAAATAAGCTAGCTATTGTGGAATTTTGATTGTTTTACGTCAGCTGAATTAGTGGTTGATAATCGTTTATCATAGGTCAATTTTTTACCTGAGGCAGGTGTTAATCATGTTGCTTGAAAAAGTAAAACCGCACAGAACTATAGATATCAACCGTCAAGGTAGGAATTTTTTTGTCGGTGACATTCATGGCAATAAAACGGCACTGATGACTCAGTTGGACGAACTAGCATTTGATTTTACCCAAGATAGGTTATTTTGTGCTGGCGACTTAATTGACAGAGGAAGTGAATCGAAAGGGTGTTTAGAATTATTAATGGAGCCTTGGTTTTTTAGTACCCTTGGCAATCATGAAGCGATGTTTTTACAGGGGTTTGATGATGCTGCTTATTGGAGTGTGCTATTAAAAAATGGTGGTAGTTGGATAAATGACTACCAAGACGATATGTCCGCATTGTTTAATTTGGCGCAACTGATTCGAATTAAAATGCCATTGTCTTTAACTGTCCAAACAACTTTAGGCAATATTGGTGTAGTACATGCGGATGCCCCAAAAGACTGGCTTTCATTGCAAACGCTTAACGTAAATCATAAAAATGTACCGCCTTATATTTGGCAACGTATCGACTTTAATAATCACCATTGTTTACCGATAAACAATGTCATGGCAGTTGTCCATGGACACAACTCTACTGTCAATTTTCAAATGATTAATAATCAACTATGGATTGATACTTATTACAAATCTGGAAAATTTACCATTTTGGAAGATATTCAAATCGCAGAAAAAATTAAACGTAGTTACTTGTATGGAAGAACAAGAAGTACTTGCACTGATTAAAGGCTGGCAATCAGGTGATCTTAAAGCAACAAAGTTACTCATGAACTTTGCTTATTTAAAAATTAAGGAATATGCGAAAATTAATCATGAAAACCTTCCTAAAGACGCCAATACTGCAATTATCAATATGTCGGCAACGGATATCGCGCATGATGCCTATCTAAAATTAAGTCAGGCGGAATCTCAAATTTCTATTGAAACGCAACGCCAGTTTTATAGCTATGTGAATTCAGCGGTGAGAAATGTGTTTATTGATCATTATCGAAAACAGGTAAAAGCTAAATCAAGAAATCCAGATAAAACGCTATTTGAATCAGATGCTGTTACCAACAAAGTGGATGAAAAGGCACCACAGCAAACGGCTATTATCACCATGAACGATGAAATTGAATTGCTAGCAACACAGTACCCTCGTCAAGCTGAAGTACTTGAACTTCGATATTTCGCCCAAAGAAGCAATAAAGAAATCGCTCGTTTGCTTGATGTATCAGTAAGAACAATTGAAAATGACCTACGTTTTGCCAAAGCTTGGCTAAAGAAAAAACTTCGTTAACTACTTGTTTAGCCTGTATTCTTCTTGACTTTAAACACCGACATTATGTCGGTGTTTTTTCATACCCTTGATATGCAAAACTAATAAGAATAAAAAAAATAGAATTATTGTTGTGGTTTTTTTTTAACTGTACGTCAGTACTTTTGAGTTGTGACCATTTGATACCTTGTTGCTGTTGAGCGAAGTCAGTACGAGGGAATTTAAATGATTAAAACGTATCATAAAATGCTAGTAGCTAGCGCTATTTCATTATCTTTAATAGCATGTGGTGGCGGAGGTTCATCATCAAGCAATGAGCAAAATACACCGACAAAAATTACATATTCACTTTCATTATCTTCAGCTGAAAATATAAATATTACCCTTGATGAAAAATCAACTATTACCGTTGATTTAAATGAAAGCACCAATAGCACAAAAGGTATTACTTATACGTTTTCAACAGCACCAGTTCGCAATTATATATCAGCGTCAGTGGCTAACCAGCAACTAACAATTACCATTGATGAGGTAGAAAATAATGAACAAACAACGCTGACAGTAACTGGCGAAGTTGAAGGAGAAGAGGCAACGGTCGAGCTTGCTTTAGCTATAACTAATAATTCGGCAGAAGCTGTTATTGAAGAAGCAAGTCTCTGGCAAGATCAGGTTAAAGTTTTCAAATATGACGATTTAGAACAGGTAGCTCCAAAGTATATTCAAGCTGCCTATTTTGCTGGTGTTATTAGCTTAAGTGAACAGCAAACTTTAGCGAGTGACTTTCAAACAACGATTGATGATGCTAGAAATGTTGTTAATTTCATTGAAGAAAGCGAATCGCTACTCACTGCGCTAACACAATATAAATCATCAAGTATTACTGAAAGCAAACTAATTCAGGTGCTTGCAAGGCAAAAGGCAGTAGCGCAAGCTCAATCTGACAATATTATTTCGGCATTAAAATTAATTGCCGACCTAAATGTAAAGACCCCAACCCTGCCAATTTCAACTTATCAGTATATCGCTGAATATAACACTTTCTCTGCTGTAATTGGCAACTCTGAACTTGGTGAGTTCAAGCAGGGTAAGTGGCTATTTTCTGGTGACTATCAATTTTTAAATGAATTAGTACCTGTGTTAGGTACGCCATCACCTTGTGACGCAATCTAATCAGGAGCTATCATGAAAAAGTTTTTAGTAAGCAGTTTAATTTTAGCTTTTGCGCCTGCGGTTTATGCCAAGCAAACGAAAACCATATCAGATGTCAATAGTGAGCAATGGGTGACTATTCCAAAACATTCGTTTAAGCCATCGGTTAATGCTTCACAGGAAAAAAAACGTTTGGCTAAAGGCAAAAGTTTCGAATCCATGCTGGCTGTTTTAGACCCGAATGATGAAGATTATTCGATAATGTACTACTGGCACTCTCAAGAAAAAAGCCAATGGCCTAGTGGTGCTCCTTATCAAACGAACCTCGGTTCAAGTGAGATAAATGCTGCAGTAAACGCGTCAATTCAAAACAGAAAACTGCGTATTGCGGTAATCGATGGTGGCTTTAACGAACATGAGGATATCCCTTGGAAATCTGATGAAGGCCATAATTTTTTCCAAGCTTTCGGACAAGTGATTAACTCAGAGTGGCGCTCGTTAGATGATCCTAATAATTGTGAAACAGGCCACGGTAACGCGGTCGGGGGCATTATCGGTGCCATATCGAACAATGGTGTTGGTATCGCTGGCGTATTAGATGCTGAGTTAATTCCTATTCGTGCTTTTGAGTGCAATATGGCTCGCACGGTAGATATTTCTGACGCGATTCTTTACGCCGCTGGTGATGCAGTTAAAAACGCTCCTGTGATACCTAAAGTTGATCTCATTAATATTTCAAGTGAAGTTATGAATGGCGAGTGCAGTCACTCTGTACAAGAAGCTATCAATTTTGCAATTGATGCAGGGGTTCAGGTATATGCATCAGCGGGAAATCATAATACTGAAATAACGTCAAAATGTGATGGCGTGATACTAGTGGGAGGCACTAATCAGCGACGTACTAAATGGGAAAGTTCAAACTTCGGTTCAGCAATAGATTTTATGACCGCTGGTTACGATGTCATATCATACAATTTCGAAGGCACGACTGGATGGTGGGAAGGTACTTCTTTCGCTACACCGCTTGCTATTTCTGTACATGGCTTAGCACTACAGCATGACTTAACCATCAATCATGATGATGTTGTAAATCTAATAAAAACAACTGCTCAGCCTATGAGCAGTGCTATAGAGATAGCAGAAGAAGACTGCTCAGGGGATCGATGTGGTGCAGGCTTAGTCAATGCTAAGCGTATGATGAACTATTTAATTGCCTCCTTTAGTGATTCTCCATATAAACTAAGACATGCCTTATCTTCATTAAATGAATGCGATCAATCGTTATATATATCAGATCTTGGTAGCCCCTCACGTATGTGTGAGCTATATGAACTCGTTATTGATAAATCAACAAGTTCACTTGACGAAGAAATACAACTTGTTCGGGTTGCTAAAGGTAGCCCGTTGTTAGAAGAGAATGCCCAGCTTGTGCATATCTCAAATCAGCCAATCATTCTACTCGACAATATCAATACCAGAGACTTTGACTATGGCGTTAAATTCTGTAGCACAGACTCTTGCAACGATGCTCTTCTTTATCCAGTAGATGCGTCACATGTCAACAAGCCAAGTCTGTGCTCACAAGACTAACTTTTTATTCTACCTAATTGATCATAATAAAGGAAAACTCAATGAATTTACTCAGAAAAACAATCATCTTTACACCTGTTTTTTTATTAACTGCCTGTGGTACGCCTACCGTTGAAGAGCTGGTAAAGGATCCTAACTTATTGGCTGAGGTGATAGAGGAGTGCCAAGAAGAAATGATGCAAGATGAACTCTCAGAAAAATGCAAAAACGCACAGAAAGCAATGGGAAAAGTAGGCGTTAATCTGCTTAAGAACATGTTAGGTAATTAGTAAAGGGGAATGTATATGTTAAGGGGTAAATTACCACTTTTAATCTCAGCAGTATTGCTCACCCAAGGTTGCCAAACCACAGTGGAAACTGTTGGGGGCAGTGTCTCAGAAGCGGTTAGTTCTGTCAAAAAGTCTTGGCAGCAGGCACAAAGGCGCAATGCAGAAAGCCGAACTAAATGGTGGTACAACGATAGACCATTAATGGCGCCAAAGCATAAGGATGGCAGTGAATTCAACGTTGGGGGAAAGAAGGACACTATTAGTGGGTTTCGTCAATTCAAGTGGAGTCAGCCATTAAGCGGGGATATGACACTAATTAAGCAAGACGGCTTAATTAGTATTTATCACTACAATGGTGACTTAGATAAGCGAATTGGTGGTGCAAAATTGTCAGATATTCAGTTTGGATATTTTGACAATCGCTTATATTCAGTGGAATTAATAACGGATAATGATGCTGACGGACAGGCATTATTAACGGCACTTGACCTAACGTTTGGGCGCGGTATGGCACCCAATGCACCAAGTGAAAAGCCTTGGCATGCAAATTATGGTTTAAATACCAGTCCTCTTTTTGTTCATTCCAATATCTTTCATTATAACAAGCACTATGGTTGGGCAGAGTACGACTGCTTCAGTGATGATAATCCATGTAAAGCAACGCTGTACTCAAAGCTTGAAGAGTACAAACGCCAAGAGGCCTTTATGATGCAAGCTGATGAATCAGCAAGCGACTTTTGATCCATGTTAAGTACTCATTTATTCGCATTTATTTTTTAACTTATTCAGAAGAAGTAATATTATGTATAAAAAATCAACGTTATCAGCGTTTTGTTTCTTAACATTAACAGCCTGTGGCGGCTCTTCCAGCTCTGAAGATGTCTCAGAAAAGCCAAGTCAAACTCCTACAATGAAAGCAATAACTTTAAAAGTTATTGATGGTTATTTGGATAAAGCTAAGGTCTGTGTGATACCAACAGGAGAAACAGATTGTAAAGCAGTTGGGGAGACCGATGAACATGGCGAAATCACTTTACCAGATAACTTTGCTAGCGGTGTAGTGCTGGCAACGATAATTGCAGGGCAAACTAAAGACCAAGATAGAGTGGGTTTTGTCGGGAATAGCTATCAATTAGCAGCTGAAATTAGTGAGAACAGTGAACATGTTGTTACACCATTTACAACGTTAGACTATTTAGATAGCAACAAATCAATGGCTGATATTGCTGCTGAGCTTGGTTTAGAAGAAAATTTAATAGCAAATGATTATGTCGTACAAGATAGTAATGAGGCCGCTCAAGCGCATGCAATCGCACGCGGTTTAACTAGAAAGTTATCGGTGGCTCTGGAAAACAATAATGTTAGTGACTTAAGTGCATATTCGGTAAAGCTAGCTGAGTATATTAATACTGACTTGGTAAACGCTGCAGTGGACCTAGATAAGGTTAATGTCGTTGTTATAAATGGTCAGGTTACTCATTTTAAAGCGATAACCTCATTAGAGGACTATCTAAATGGTGATCTTTATATGTTTAGTACTAATTTTGATGCTTATTCTAGAGAAGAAATTCGCATAGTAAATTTTAGTCAAGGCCAGGCAAGTATTAATGGCGGTAGTCCTCATTCATACTCCATTGATGGAGATGTAGTAAATTTTGGTGGCGAAAGGGACCAATTTATCTATGTTTCTCATAATTTAGCACTACAAGTACCAATTGCCGATAAAGATCTAATTGTTACATCACCCCAAAACTTTCTTGAATCACACAATTGGTCAGACGTGGACTTTGTTGGTAAAACTGTCTACTTTTTGAATGATGATAGTTTCTGTGACAGAAGTTACTGTTCAGAAAGTGATCTTGAGCCGGATCCTACATTAAATGAGATAACCTTTAGTGAAGAAGAAGCAACTATGGTGGATAACGGTGAATCAATAATGTTTCCTTGGCGTATTGAAAATGGCAATTTGGTTCTTAAATTAACTGCGATAGGTAATGAAAGAGATATTGAATTTTCACCTAGCGTTACAGACGGTAACATTACCGTAGCAAAAGATATTGGCTATGGTCGCGCTCCTTCATTAATATTTACTGATAAATCATTAGCACAATCTGTTCACCATAGTTGGTTAAAAATGTAGTTAACCTAAATCCTGTCTAATGCAAGTAAAGAGGGGCCATTAGCTGCCTTTCTTTTTGTTTATAGAGAATATTGAAAAATACACTTCTATCTTTTAAGGGAGAAGTGAAACGTATTTTTCGTTATCCCCCAGCGAGTTAAGCGCTATCAAAAAATACCTTCTTAAAATCGTTAACGAAAACGATGAGTTAGGCGGTGTGCTTGTCATTTAATGATACTATCGATATAGTTCAATTATCTGAAAAATATAATAAAATATTCTGGTCGCATTTAAGGCAGTAGTAATGTTAAAAAGCAAGCAACAAAAATACTAGGCTTGAATCATCATCAAACGTTTTCTAATTGGATGAGGCGACTAGGAATAAAAACAGAAGCATCACAACATAACAAAATATTGGAGCACCGCTTGCTTTGGTACGTAAGGCGGCATAAGGATTTTTAATAGATGAAGCAATCAAACTTTTATTTTCTTAAAGAAATAGACGAGCAGCTATATCAAATAGCGCTAGCTGCGGAGCGCAACTACCCAGGCGATCCAAATACTACTATGTCTAAGCTTCGTATCTTTGGCGAAGCGATTGCTAAAAAGCTTGCTCAAGCATTAAAAATTGAACGTACCGAAACGCAGCTCGAAATTGTTAGAGAGTTAGCCAGAGTCCCCGGTATAAGTAGTGAAATCATCCAGGTATTTCATAAATTACGTAAAGTTGGTAACAAAGCCGTACATGAATATCATGATGACTTACCAGATGCGGAAATGACGCTACGCATAGCTTTTAAATTAGCCGGTTGGTTTTACAGTTTAAAAACACAACAGCTTGATTTTAAGTTGCCAGAGTTTGTTTTGCCCAAAGGTGATTTGGGCGCGGTAATGGAAGCTGAAATTCTTGATTTAAAAGAAAAGTTACTAAAAGCCCATAACCAAAGAACGAATTCAGATGAAGAACTTGCTGAAAAAGAAAATACCGTTGTCAGTCTGCAAGGTTACATTTCAATATTAGAGTCTAAGCAAGAGGAAACACAATCTCAGGCAGAGGCAAGAATAAAGGCGCTTGAAGCCGAGTTAAAAGCAAAAGATATAGAACTTGCTAGTAAGACAAAAGAAGCGCGTAACGCATACCACAAAGAAATACGTAAATCGGCGGCTAAGCGTGGCCTTAACCTTTCCGAACAAGAAACACGTTTCATCATTGATGCTCAATTACGAAAAGCGGGTTGGGATGCAGACACAAAAGTTCTTAAATATAGCAATGGTACGCGCCCGCAAGTTGGTAGAAATATGGCTATCGCGGAATGGCCTACAGGCATCGATGAAACAGGCAAGCTTGGCTTTGCTGACTACGTATTATTTGTTGGTCTAAAACCCATTGCCGTTATAGAAGCCAAAAAAGAAAACAAAGATGTTTGTGATAAATTAAATGAGGCTTATCGCTACGCTAAAACATTTGATTTTAACCTATTGCGACAAGAGATATCGCACGCAGAGCCAGAGCAGATAAATGAGGCCATTCCTCAATATCTGCCAACGTGGCAAGACACAACCGGGGCGGATTATACCATTCCGTTTTGCTTCTCAACCAACGGTCGAGAGTATCGAGCCGCCGTTAGAACAAAAAGCGGTATTTGGTATCGTGATGTTCGTCACGCAACCAATATGGCTAAGGCACTACCCGAGTGGCATAGGCCTGAAGAACTTGTCGCAAAATTAGAAAGCGACAACCAACTTTACAATAATTGGTTCAGCCAACACCCAATAAGTGATGATTTAGGTCTTCGTTACTATCAAAAAGAAGCGGTTGAAGCGGTCGAAAACGCAATCGTTCGGGGCCAGCAAGATATTTTATTAGCAATGGCAACAGGAACAGGTAAAACCCGCACCGCGATAGCTCTGATGTATCGCTTAATCCAGTCAAAACGTTTTAAGCGCGTGTTATTTTTAGTTGATAGAACCTCATTAGGTGAGCAAGCGTTAGACTCATTTGAAGATACCAATATTAAAGGTGATACCTTTAAATCGATTTTTAAGGTCAGTAATTTAACCGATAGGTTCCCCGATGATGCCACCAAAATCCACGTCGCAACGGTACAATCATTAGTTAAACGCACATTACAAAGTGATGAGGTTATGCCTGTTGGCCGTTATGACTGTATTATTATTGATGAAGCGCACCGAGGTTACATTTTAGATAAAGAACAAACAGAAGGAGAGGAAAAGTTTAGAAACCTTGAGGACTTTATCTCTTCTTATCGCCGCATTATCGATCACTTTGATGCAGTTAAAATCGCCCTTACCGCCACACCTGCATTACACACAGTTGATATTTTTGGTGGTGAGCAACGGCAACCTGTTTATCGCTACAGTTATCGTAAAGCCGTCATAGATGGTCATTTAGTCGATCAAGACCCGCCAATAAAAATTGTTACCAAGTTATCGCAAGATGGCGTCAAGATGACAGCTGGCAGTGAAGTGATGCGGTTAACGCCACAAGGTGAACTGCAAAACGACACATTAGCAGATGAACAAAACTTTGAAGTTGCCGATTTTAATAGAAGTTTAATCGCAACCAACTTTAATCAGGTGGTTTGTGAGGAGCTCGTTAATCATCTCGACCCAACCAATGTCGAACAGCAAAAAACCTTGGTGTTTTGCGTTAACAACACCCACGCCGATATCGTAGTTGAAGAGTTACGCACCGCGTTTAAGAAAAAATACCCAACGCTTGAGCATAACGCCATTATCAAAATTACCGGCGACTCAGACAAAGACAGCAAAAAAGTACAAAGCCTCATTACCCGCTTTAAAAAAGAGCGCTTACCTAACATTGTCGTAACGGTTGACTTGCTTACCACAGGTATTGATATTCCTAAAATTTGTAATTTGGTGTTCATGCGTAAAGTACGTAGCCGGATTTTATATGAACAAATGAAAGGGCGTGCTACTCGGTTATGCCCAGAGGTAGGAAAAACCAGTTTTAAAATATTCGATGCCGTTAATCTTTATAGTACCTTGCAAAGTGTCGATACTATGCGTCCAGTGGTTGTTCGCCCTAAAGTCGACATTCAAACCTTGGTTAATGAAATAACGTCAGATGACACTTATAAAACGATAGAAGCCGATGGCAGATGTTTTGCTGAGCATAGCCATGAACAATTGGTGGCAAAGCTGCAACGAATTACCAGTCACGCGCAATGTAATCGAGACCGTTCAAAAGAAGTCGACAGCCAAATTAAACGCTTTGACGAACTACTCGCTACCAAAGCAGGTTGTGATTTCCTCAGTTTACCCAATACATTAAAAACGAAAGGGCCAAAACAATCGGCAGAAATACTTAACGGCCTGCCTAATTTTGTCAATCGATTAGAGCAGTTAAAAGCCAAACTCAACGAGTTGCGTGATATGCCTATTTTTACTGATATTCCAGATGAAGTGGTCACTGTCACCCATGTTTGGGGAGATTTCGACCAGCCTGAAGACTTTTTAGAATCCTTTGATAAACTGGTCGATACTTCGATTAACCAGCAACAAGCTATCGCAACCATTATTAACCGCCCGCGTGATTTAACCCGTAAGTCCTTGCTTGAGTTACAAGAATGGTTCGATGCAAAACATTACGATGAATCAACACTGCGTAAAGCATGGCAAGCGACGAAAAACCAAGATATTGCCGCTCGATTAATTGGCCATATTCGCCGCGCAGCAATAGGCAATGCCTTGTTACCCTTTGATGAGCGAGTTGATCACGCCCTTGATAAAATTAAACAAAGTAAAAACTGGAACTCAGCACAACTCAGTTGGTTAGAGCGTTTAGCCTCTAGCATTAAACAACAAGTGGTCTTGGATGACACTACGTTCAAAACTGGAAATTACAAGCGCAGTGGCGGCAAACGCAAACTTGAAACCATCTTTGAAGATGAATTATCAAGCATACTATCGCAGTTTTATGAATATATATGGGACGAACCTGCTTAAACCTGGCAATACCTAGTAAAAGTCACAGTAAAAGCAAAGCCAAAGCAGGCAAAAACACGTACAATTCAACCAATTTATAATGAGCGCTGCAGTTCAGTTGTTGCAGCGCAAGAGAGCAAACATGAACAATACTGATTTAGTCAATAAATTATGGAAACTATGCGATAACCTGCGAGATGGTGGGGTATCGTATCAAAACTACGTCAACGAATTAGCGTCACTGCTGTTTCTAAAAATGTGTGAAGAAACTGGCCAAGAAGAAGATTTATTACCACAAGGTTTTCGTTGGCGCGATCTCAAAGCCAAGATCGGCCAAGAGCAACACCAGTTTTATCGTAGTTTGCTCGTTCAGCTCGGCGCAGATGAACATGCCATTGTCCGTGCTATTTTCCAAAACGTGAATACCACCATCACTCAACCTGCCCAATTAAATGAATTAATTACCAGCATGGATAAACTGCAGTGGAGCGATGAAACCGGCGATGGCACCAGCAGTAAAAGTCGCGATGACTTTGGTGACATGTATGAAGGGCTACTGCAAAAGAACGCCAACGAAACTAAATCGGGTGCTGGCCAATACTTTACCCCTCGTTCATTGATCAACACCATTGTGAAGATCATGAAACCTCAGCCGCGTGAAATTGTTCAAGATCCCGCAGCGGGCACCGCAGGTTTTTTAATTGAAGCCGATCGCTATGTAAAAAGTATCACCAATAACCTGTTTGATCTTGACGATGATGACCAAGAATTTCAAATGACCAAAGCGTTTGTCGGCTTAGAGCTTGTGCCGGGCACTCGACGCTTAGCGCTCATGAACTGCTTGTTACACGACATTGAAGGGGATGAAAACGAAGGGGCGATTCGCGAAGGTAATACCTTAGGTGCCGCCGGTGAACACTTACCCAAAGCGGATGTGATATTAACTAACCCGCCGTTTGGTGCTGGCAGCAGCACCAACATTACCCGTACCTTTGTTTACCCAACGTCCAACAAACAACTGTGTTTTATGCAACACATCGTTGAAGCGTTAAAGCCTGGCGGCAGAGCTGCCGTGGTGATCCCTGATAACGTGCTATTTGAAGGGGGGCGAGGCACAGAAATTCGTCGAGACTTAATGGACAAATGCAACCTGCACACCATTTTGCGACTGCCAACCGGTATTTTTTACGCCGCTGGCGTTAAAACCAACGTATTGTTCTTTCAAAAAGGCGCGCCCAATAACCCAACCCAAGACAAAGGCTGTACCACACAGACTTGGGTGTACGACCTGAGAACCAACATGCAAACCTTTGGCAAACGCAATAGTTTCTCTGAAAAGTATCTGGAAAGTTTTGTTAATGCCTACGGAGACGATGCCAATGGCCAGAGCGAGCGTACTGAAGGCGTTTATCATATTTTGGGGTGTACTGCTGACGTCGCTGATGAAGAAAAGACAGACAGCCCTGAGCGTATAGAGAGCGCCCGTTGGCGTAAATTCTCTCGTGACTACATTCGCGATAAAGGCGATAGCCTAGATATCACCTGGCTAAAAGACAACACCATTTACGATGCCGCCAATTTGCCTGAGCCTGAGGTATTAGCCACCGAAGCGATGACCGAACTCACCGAAGCCTTGCGTGAAATGAATCAACTGATGCATGAACTTGGTGCGAGCGAGCAAGCCGAAGGACAAGTAGCCTTGCTGGCGGAAGAGTTTGGATTGGAGAAAAAAGTTATTGAGGGCGCTGAATAATGGCCCAACAAAAAATACTTAAGTTGCCTAAGGGGTGGGTTGATACACCTTTAGATGCAATAGCCAAATGGGGAGCAGGAGGTACACCAAAAAGAAGTGAAAGCTCTTATTACGGTGGTGATATCCCGTGGGTAAAAACTGGTGATCTCGGTCCGAGACGGTTAAAAGAGGCTTCTGAGTACATTACTGAA
Source organism: Thalassotalea ganghwensis (assembly GCF_053485795.1). Lineage (NCBI taxonomy): Bacteria > Pseudomonadati > Pseudomonadota > Gammaproteobacteria > Alteromonadales > Colwelliaceae > Thalassotalea > Thalassotalea ganghwensis. Next base: position 50,621 of record NZ_JBQRUM010000002.1, on the reverse strand, counting down.
TTAGGAGTTAAAAACTCTAGTGCCAAACTTTTCTCTAAAGGATCAGTTGCAATAGCGATGTATGGTGCCACTATAGGTAAAACTTCTATTTTAGACTTTGACGCTACAACTAATCAGGCATGTGCTGTTGGTCAGCCTATAGATGATGTTACGGATACTGAATTTCTTTATTATCTTCTTAAAAATGAAAAGCAAAACTTTATTGATAAAGGTAAAGGTGGAGCACAGCCAAATATTTCGCAGCAAATTATCAAGGCTCATACTATAGGTTTTCCACCACTACCAGAACAAAAACGTATTGTTGAAAAGCTCGATGGCTTATTGGCGCAGGTCGACACCATTCAACAACGGCTCAACAGCTTACCAGAAATCATCAAACGCTTTCGCCAATCCGTGCTCTCCGCCGCAGTTTCCGGCAAACTCACCGAACAATGGCGTGGGGAGAATAAAATGCTTCTCAGTCCTTTAAAAGATATAGCAAAGAAAAGAGAAGAATTAATAAAATCTGGAGCTATTAAACTCTCTAAGCAAAATATTCCTTTACCTTTTGATGAGCCTCTAAGCGAGCTACCTGAAGGGTGGGGTTGGGCTCGTTTAATATCTATCAGTTTGTTGGTGACCGACGGTAAACATGGTAACTGTGTTGATGAAGCGAACTCTGGATATTATTTCTTATCTGCCAAAGATGTTAAAAATGGCAAGCTACATTACCTAAACGCTCGTGAAATAAATCAAAAAGAATTTCAAGAAGTACATCAGAGAACTAATCTCGAAGCTGGTGATATTTGTATTGTAAATACTGGAGCTACAGTGGGTAAATTGGCAATTGCTCAAGAAAGCCCTTTAACTGAGAAATCGACTTTTCAAAAAAGTGTTGCAGTAATTAAATTGATAAAACCTTATATGAATGAAAAGTATATGTCTTTTTACTTGAGAGATGCTAGCGAACGGTTATTGAAAAGTTCAACCGGCTCAGCTGTAAATAACTTGTTGTTGAGCACTATGAAACAAATGGCAGTTCCGGTGCCTCCAGTTGAAGAACAAACCGAAATCGTCCGCTTAGTCGAACAATACTTTGCCTTAGCCGATACCTTGGAAAAGCACCTTGCCAATGCCAAAGGACGAGTAGATAACTTGACCCAAGCCATTTTAGCCAAAGCGTTTCGCGGTGAATTAGTCCCGCAAGACCCTAACGACGAACCCGCTGATAAACTGCTTGAGCGCATTAAAACCGCTCGTGAACAGGCACAGAAATTGGAAAAGGCCGCTAAAGCCAGTGAACGAAAAGCCGCGAAAACGAAAAAGAAATAACAAAGGAAGTACCAATGAACGATTTGCAAACCTTGTGGGATGAGTTTTTAGCCGAGTGGCCAATAGAACGTGTTAAAAACATGACCTTAGAACAGTATGTTGGTGTTGAGGATAAAACGACGTTTACTTATTGGGTTGAAACAAAAACGCAAGCGATTGCCAATATAAAAGGTTCACCTTCCTATAAATTTGGTATTTTCAAAAGAGACCCGAAGAAAAAAGAAATAAAAGAAAGAGTAGGCGCAATTCAAGGGCAAGAATATGCGTGGTTCAGCCGCTTTGGAGAAACAGAGCTCGATGCTTTCACTAGTGTAAAGGCTTGTATATTGTCAGTGATTGAAGCAGCACAAGAAAATGATCTAGATGCCATAGATACCATGGCATTGGCTAACATCTTCAAATGGAAAATCGCGTTTTTATATCAAAACCGAGATGAGCCGAGTATTGTTAATATTTTTTCGAAAGATAAATTAGATGAATTAATCGACCTGCCCGGAAAACCTTCTTTTCCTGATTACTATCAAGCGCTCATGCTGAGCTATGATCCTGAAAAATATAACAGTGTTGCAGACTATGGAAGATTTCTATGGTCACAATTAGATGATGAAGTAAGTGACGAATCAAGACTACCCGCAGCGATGAACCATGACACCAATATGAAGGCTGAAAAGCTGCCATTAAATCAAATTTTGTATGGCCCGCCGGGTACGGGTAAAACCTATCATACGATAGAAGTCGCCGTGAAGGCTGCTGAGCCTTTGCTTTACGACTCCATTATCAATGAGCCAGTCAAGCCAAATGATGGTACGGTCAGAGAAAAACTTGAACAGGCGTATAAGTCCTTAGTGGCTAAAAAGCGTATACGTTTTGTTACCTTTCATCAAAGTTATGGTTACGAAGAATTTGTTGAAGGGCTAAAAGCAAAAAACGATGATGAGGGTAATATTCATTATCAAGTTGAAGACGGGGTTTTTAAAAGTATCTGTGAAGATGCTAAAGGTGATAAGTATCAAGCGTTGTTAAAGGAAAATCTTAAGCCTAAAGTGTGGAAAATTTCCATTGAATGGGCGGGAGAAAGTCAAGTGTGTAACGATTGCTTCGAGCAAAATATCGCGCGCATTGGTTGGGGTAAAACGGGTAACTTAAATTCTCCCGATAGCCTTACCGAAGAAAACCTCACTTATTTTAAGGGATTAGGGCGAAATGAAAAAAGCTCTGTTATTGAGTTTTCTCAAAATGCCAATGTTGGCGATGTTGTTGTGGTGCTTTCTAGTGTCAGCACAATAAAAGCTGTTGGTATCGTGTCGGGAGAATACTATCATCAGCCAGAAGGGCATCCACTGCAAAAAAGTTTCGGTCACGTTTTACCGGTAAACTGGCTGGTTAAAAATGTGAACTTACCTATTGTTGATATTAACGGTGGCGTTACCTTAACGCAGAAAACCTTTTATCATTTATGGCGAGTTAAACCACATGATGTATTTGAGTTAATCGAAAAGCACAAGCTAGCGATAACGGAAACGCTCAGACAAGCTAATCAAAATTATGTGTTAATCATAGATGAAATTAATCGCGGGAATATCTCAAAAATATTTGGTGAACTGATCACCTTAATAGAGCCTACTAAGCGCTCAGGCACAGATGTTGATGGAAAAGAACCTCCTGAGGCGTTAACGATAAATCTATCTTATACGCCTCAAAAACCATTTTCAGTACCCAATAACTTATACCTTATTGGTACGATGAATACCGCCGATAGATCGCTAGCCATGATGGATACGGCTCTGCGTCGTCGTTTCGATTTTATTGAAATGATGCCTAAGCCAGAACTATTTTCTGGTAAAACGGTCTTTGATATCGAGCTAGACACGCTTCTCTCAACAATGAATCAGCGTATAGAAGTACTTTATGATCGCGAGCACACACTAGGCCACGCCTTTTTTATGCCGGTAATTGATGTACTAAATGCAAAAGGGGAAGACGCGGCTTTTATTAAATTACAACAGGTGTTTAAAAATAAAATTATTCCATTGTTAGAAGAATACTTTTTTGAAGATTGGAACAAAATTCGTTTAGTGCTTGGTGATAATCGCAAAAACACCGAGCTGTTGCGTCAGTTTGTCTTTGTCCAAGAAAATACCGCTTCATACGATGAAGTTTTTGGTGAAGGCCATGGCTTAGAAACTTACGAAGATAAAAAGACAACTTATCAACTTGCTGACTTTAATGATGTTAATGGTGCATGGCATAACGCATTGGCTTATCAAGCTATTTATGACCCTTCGGTTTTGCCAAAAGCATTGAGTGCTTATGCTAAAGACAATGCCGAAGCGCTCGACTCGCCCAATGTCAATCAAGAGGCGATAAACGCCTAATGCTAAAGGTGAAACACCAAGTCTCAGTGTTTGAGTTTGGCTATTTGGGTGTCGGTGACAAAGCGGATAAATCACCGCGAATTGAGGTGATATCAGTTAAAGCCTATGACTATTTAAAACGATTGAGTGCGTGTGATGAATCTGAAAGTCGTTTTTTACGGCCAAGCTTTATCGACGGCTGCGACGTATTACAGTTAACAAACTACGCCGGGGTTATACTGACTCCTGATGGGACACAAATCGAGGTGTTGCCTAAGGTAGCTAAGAAAGGTGCAGCGTTCGACACTATTGAAACCAGAGCAAAGCACGCGCAAGACGCTTTACTTAATATGTTGAAAACGTTGAAGCGTTTTCGTCACCTTAAAACGAACAACGCTAACTTAGCTAAGCATAAAATGCCGTTGCTAGAAGTGTTTATCAGTCAATTTTTGGCCTCAGTGAATACGCTGATTAAGCGAGGGTTACGTAGTGACTATATTCGCTGCGAAGACAATTTAGCGTTTTTAAAAGGAAAGTTATTGGTGGGGAAGCAAGTTCAACATAATGTTGTCAATAAACACAAATTTTATGTTGAATATGAGGAGTATCTTCAAGACAGACCTGTTAATCGTTTGATTCATTCAGCATTAAAAAAAGTAGGAAACTACAGCCGTAGTGCTAATAACCAAAAGCTGTTAAGAGAATTGTTATTCGCTTTTGCTGATATACCCATGAGCGCTAATATTCACCATGATTTAGCCAGCGTAAATCTCGATAGAGGGATGGCTCATTACGAAACGCCGATAGCCTGGGCAAGGCTAATTTTGCAAGGGTTTTCGCCGTTAACTATGCAAGGAAAAAACAAGGCGTTTTCGTTGCTGTTTCCAATGGAAGCAGTTTTTGAAAGCTATGTGGCGAGTGTGTTGAAAAAACAAATTCCAACGGGATATGAGCTTAAAACCCAAGCAAGCTCTGAGTACTTAGTTAACCATAAAGGGAAAAAGCGTTTTCAGTTAAAACCTGATTTATTGCTTAAAAATGCAAACAATAAACGCCACGCCGCAGTGCTGGACACCAAATGGAAGTTAGTGAGTGACACGGGTAAAGATGACGAAAAGGCTAAATATGGCTTGTCGCAAAGCGATTTTTATCAAATGTTTGCTTATGGTCATAAATACTTACGCGGGCACGGTGAGCTCTTCTTAATTTACCCTTATCACGAAGATTTCCAACAACCAATACAACACGCTTTTAACTATGATGATAAAGCGCAACTAAAGTTATGGGTTGTGCCTTTCGATATTTCCTCTGAATGTGCCGAGATTGATCGATTAAAGCTGCCATCAAACTCAATATTTACATTAGACGTTTCGTTTTTATCGATAAAGGCTAGAGCGTGTTGACCTTTGCGATACAAATTTTGTTCGAGTTAAACGTGATTTAATCGACGCGTAGCGAATACCGTATAGTTATTCTATACAAATGAGTTATAACAACGAGTAAATCACGTTTAAACGAATCCCAAGGACAGCGCCCATTTGAAATTTCTACTTCGTTATTGCCTATTTATGGGGAATAACCACATGACATAGGCTCTGTTTTGTATAAATTTCAAATGAACTGCTGCAAAAATGTACATCAAAAATCAACACGCTCTAGTTGTTGGTTTGAACGTTGTTTTATCGCGACAAGGCGTCTTTTCATCACAAGTAAGTAATCAAGTAAGTAATTAAGTAAGTAATTAAGTAAGTAAGTAATAGTAGAGCACTACAACTGCAAGGCTATATAGAAAAGCTAACGTTTGTAATTCTTGTTATATTTTGGGTTTACCATTGATAATAACAATGAATGCAGCTAATCATAAAATTAGACCAACAATAAACACCTTTGGTAGAAGTTAGCTCATTTATTCATTCAGTTAAGATAAATTGCGATTATTGAAAAAATTCCCCCTCGACTGTAATACTTTGCTTATCGTGAAGACTATTGTTTTAGTCGCATAATATTTAATACCAATTAGTTAACGGGAAGGGGCTGTTCAATGTGGAGTAAATTGGGTGTTATTCAAAAGTGTTTCTTCATAGCTGCAATGGCAGTCATCATTCCTTTTGCACCTGAGCTAATGTTGATCGTCGACTTTGGTGGCATTGAATTAGCGTTTGGCTTTTTATTATTGTATTACCAACCCATTCTTTTGCGTATCTGCGCGATTAAAACTAAGATTGGAAAGTTTATTACACATTGTATTGCCGGAGTTAAAGCTTCGGCACTTACTCGACCTCGCATTTACCTTGTGCACTCTGCATTTACTTGCGGTGCTTTTATAATAACGGGTTCACTTGCCTTTAGTTTGGTATTTTTGATGCCGACATTGCTGGTAAACGGTGTGATTGTCTAGAAGTTTGTACACTGCCTTCTAGCAATAGGCTGCCATTGATAAGTTATTAATGATTAAGTTGCTAATAGTGCTGCACAAGTTAAACGTTTTAGTAACGTTATTTTGGATAAGCGTAGTAAAAACTTCAGTGACTCTGATACTATGACTACCTATGGTTACCTATGGCAAGAGCCATATGTTAATTTTAATGGTGTCATTTTTAATGGGTGATTGATCCTCAGCTTCTTGATCAAGTCCTCAAATCGTTTGAAGCTGAGAATGGCTCGCCTAAGCAAAATTAACTAGTGCTAGGCTATTTTAAATTGCTCGATAGTGTCATTTAATGTTGTAGATAACTGTTGTAAGTTTTCCATATCTAAGGTTTGTTGGTGCGAAGCGTTAGTTGACGCATCGACCAGCGTATGAATACTACTAATATTTTGATTGAGCTCTGCTGCAACCGTGGTTTGTTGTGACGTTGCAACGGCGATATGAGCATTCATTTCTTTGATTTTATCAACGGCTTCTTTTGTTTGTTGAAGTGATGCTAATAACAGTTCACTTTGTTTGGCACTATGTCTGGCTTGATCATATCCATTAAGCATCGACTGTTCGGCGTCTACTGCTTCTTGCTGCAGTTGCTCTATAATCGTTTGAATATTCCCGGTAGATTCTTGAGTTTTGCTTGCAAGGTTTCTGACTTCGTCGGCAACAACAGCAAAACCTCTTCCTTGTTCACCAGCTCGAGCAGCCTCGATAGCCGCATTTAACGCGAGTAAGTTAGTTTGCTCTGCAATCCCTCGGATCACATCAAGAACACTACCGATATTATCGGTTTGAGAGCGCAGCTTTTTGACTTGTTCTGAGGTGGTTTCCATTTCATTAGCTAACGTGCTAATACACGTTACGGTCTCGTTAACTAACGTTTCTCCTGCAGTCGTTGTATCACTTGCTTGATCTGCCATTTCACTGGCAGTGTTGGCATTGTTTGAAATTTCCTCTACGGTAGCCGCCATTTCATTGACTGCAGCAGCAACCAAATCAACCTCTTGTTTTTGTTGATTGGCACCCTGATAATTTTGTTGCGTAGCGTGACTTACATCTGTCGCTATATGACCGACATTATTGGCGATATTTCCACTGTCGATGATCACCTTTTGAATACGAGCGACAAAATCGTTAAACGCCTGACTTACTCGAGCAGTTTCATCTTTTGAGACAATGGGTAACCGTTGGGTTAAATCAGCGTCACCCTGGGAAATGTTTTCTAATGCTACTGCCACTGCAACAATTGGTTGGCTGACTTGTCGAGCAATAAGGTAAGTGATGGTAATAATGCTAAAAATAATAGTGATCGCGCCTATAATCGTCGCAAGCATCACATTGAACACGGGTTCTTCGATTATCGACTGCGGCACCATAAAACCAAGCATCCATTCTCCATCAAGACTTTCATGGCTGATAGTTTGCAATTTAACTAACTGCTGATCACCATTCCAATTAACATGCTGAATTTGATTGTCATGGTTGATGATAGCCTCTTGAAGCATTGCAAAACCTGAAGAGTTCGGCTCGTGTTCATCAAGATTCTCGATCCATAACTCGACTTTACCCGCTTTAGCATCATATTGAGGTTTATTATTAAACGGAAATAAAACGATTTTTCCTTGTTTAGTCGCTAAAAATGCCTGGCCGTTCTGATTTAGTTTGAGTTTATCAATAATGCCTTTTATTGCTTGGTTGTCTAAATCAATGCCTGTAGTAGCAATCAGGTCGCCATTTTTATCTTTTAATGGGTAGTAAATAACACTGACCAGCTTATTACTGCGTTGATCTACCGAAGGGTCAGCAAACGTTGTTTTTGTTAAGCCGCGCAGTGACATGAATAAAGGGTGGGTGCGAATGTCATAAGTTGCACCGTTGTATATCCCTGCGCCATCAATATAATGCCCAGAATCAATGTCAGCGGCAAAAAAGTTGTCAATTGAGGGGTATCGTTTAGCAGTGTTGACAAAATTATCGATAACGCTAGTTTGCTCAGGTTTAGTGAAGGTGATTTCATTATTATCACTGTGGTTTAACAATAAACCTTGAATATCACTGCGTTGAAAGAACATTTCTAATATTCTGCCGTGCTCAGCAAGAATGCCAGCAATTTTGATGGCTGTGTTTTCAGTTAGCTGGGCTACTTGAGTCACCGATTTTTCATGTTCAATTTTACTGACATGATCCACAAAGAACACAGAACAAATGGTGATCAGTAAACTGATTGAACCACCAACAAAATAAGTGATCTTTTTTGACATTGATAACTGCGTTGGCATGCATACCCCTCAAAATAACGCGTCGCTCTATAGCATGTTATTGTAGTCAAAATAGTTGAAAGAGTGTGTATCTCGTTTGTTTCTGCTTTGTATAGGTGATTAATTTAAATAGAGCGACCACAACGACAAACAGCTGTTGTTCTAATAAGAATCAAGTTTTTTGCTTTTATGCTCATCAAATTGATGATAACTTAACCTAAAACAACAATAATATGAAAGCTATGGACTTAATGACAACTCAATATTCGTTATTGAATGAAAAACCGTTTGCGCAGAAGCAACGATTAGCATTTATTGACTTTTTGCTGATGTTTAAAGGGCAATTTAGCCGTAAAGATTTAACCGATAAGTTTGAAATGGGGATGGCGAATGCAACTCGCGATATTACCCTTTACCGTGAACTTGCGCCAGATAATGCGGTATTTGACAACAACAGTAAAAGTTATCGCCAAACCAAAAAATTTATCCCCGTATTTAATTACGACCCGCGTAAAACTTTGGCAAAGTTAGCCAATAATATCTCGGACGGTTTTGATGGGGTGTTAGAAGTTGCTTTTCCGGTAAATGCACCATTACAGCTAAACGTTCCTGATATCCATATTGTTGCAAAACTTGTTCAAGCGATACTAAATAAAAAAGCAATTTCCATCATTTATACATCATTGTCATCAGGTTCTAAAGCGCGCGAGATCGTTCCTCATACTATCGTGGATAATGGCTTACGCTGGCACGTTCGCGCCTTTGATAGGAAAACGAATGCCTTTCGAGATTTTGTTATCACGCGCATATCAAAAGTAACCTTGTTAGAAAGTCCTGTTGCTGAATATGAAAAGGTTATTGAAGATAATCAATGGCAACGTCATATGGACTTAAGTATCGTACCTCATCCAAACAATGTTGCTTACCCACAAGCAATCGCCTTAGATTATGGTATGGAAAAAGGTGTGTTGCAGATCAATGTCCGTGCGGCATTGGTTGGCTACTTGTTACGTCGTTGGAATGTTGATTGTACTGAAAATGCTGCGTTAGTGGGCGGTGAGTATCAACTTTGGCTGCAAAACAGGCAGTCACTGTATGGCGCTGAAAATTTAGCTATAGCGCCAGGGTATCAACAAGAGATGCGCTTTAGTTAATTGCACCACGTAGGCTCGATAGAGTAACCGCTAACACTGTGCTAGACTTAGATTGGCTACAACTAAGCTATTATTAATAAACGAGTATATCCTCAATGCCAAACGCAATAATTGTTGATGATCAAGAGATCATCCCATCAAAAGTTATCTGTATTGGTCGCAACTATGTTGATCATGTCCATGAGCTAGGTAATGAAATACCGACTGATATGGTGGTGTTTATTAAACCAAATTCGAGTATTTCAAAGCAATTGCAAGCGTTTCATCAAGAAACGTTACATTATGAAGGTGAGCTTTGTTTTGTTTATCAAAACGGAAAATTCAGTGCCGTAGGCTTTGGGCTAGATTTAACTAAAAGAGCATTACAAAGCCAACTGAAAGAAAAACGTTTGCCTTGGGAGCGCGCAAAAGCCTTTGATGGCTCGGCGGTGTTTAGTGAATTTACCCCAATAGATGCCATTGATGACTCGTTTACCTTGGAATTGATGATTGATAGTCAGCTTGTGCAGCGAGGTGGCGTTTCATTAATGATGTATAAACCTAACGATATTTTGCAAGAACTCCAACAGTTTATGACGCTTGAAGACGGAGATGTGGTCATGACCGGAACGCCTAAAGGGGTTGGAGAAGTCATGGCAGGAGATGAGTTCGAAGGGCGAGTTTACGGTGATGATCAATTACTTGCTAGAGGGATATGGACGGCTATTTGATGTTTAATCGGACTAATGTTTGGTTTTGTAGTGATTAGCGTCTTGTTTTTTTTCTATTAGCGCCTTTATTCTCGGTATATTTTCAAATTTGTTTAATTGTATAAAATTCTTAGGTTTAGCAATTTCAGTAGTTGTAACAATTGATTAACTTAACAAAATCGATATAATTCCTTTCTTTTTTCATGGATTCTCCAGTTTTATTTCGGGCGCTTAGGTAATTTAGAAACAAAATGCGGTTTTATATAGATAATGTGAGCGTTTTAAGTGCAATAGAACGAAATTGCCCGATAAAACAAGTTCATCGGTTCGACAAAGCACAGATTCCTAAGCTTGACTGGGTACCTGCGATGCAACGCAGGAGACTAAGTATGTTCACGCAAATGGCGCTACATTGTGCTTATCAAGCGTCAGATGGACAAAAAGGCTTGCCCGTAGTCTTTGCCTCTCGTCATGGAGATCTACATAAAACCGCTGGTTTACTTGATAGTTTGGCAAACAATGATAGCTTATCTCCAACCGCTTTTAGCATGTCGGTTCACAATGCAAGTGCAGGTTTATTAAGCATTCTTACTGGAAATCAATCAGCTTCAAACACTATTTCTGCAGGAAAAGACACCTTTGTTAGCGGTTTAATAGACGCCTATATCAGATTGGATGATTCGAGTAATGACAAAATATTATTCGTACATTGTGATCAAGCATTGCCAGAAGAATATCTGTCGTTTCAAGATGAAAAACAAATTGATCATTGCATCGCCTTTACGTTATCAAAAACACGAAGGTCTGAAGTATTCTTATCCATTGAGCAACTAGCGTCCCAAAGTACTGCAGATATGGCAGATAAAAAGACCTCGCCTCAAGGTATCGCGTTTATTGACTTTATCAAAGACTGTTTGCCGACTCTTGAACTTGAAGGAAAACGCAATAACTGGTACGTGAAAAGACTATGATGGAACGTGTAAATTTTCTTTGGCGATTAGCAATGACCGGCGTGTGTTTTACCGTTTTCGGTCTTGGTGGGGTGTTGGTGTCTATAACGATATGCCCGCTACAGTTACTTATTTATCCCCAAGAAGAGCTTCGTAAGCAAAAAGCACGGAAGTTAGTTCATTATTTGTTTAAGTTTTTTGTTGGTTTACTAAGATATACTGGCGTTGCCCGCTTTCAAATAGAAAACGAGCAAGCGCTTAAATCACTATCAGGAAACATTATAATGGCCAATCATCCATCTTTGATTGATGTCGTTGTTTTGATCTCAATTGTTCCGAATGCCGATTGTGTCGTCAAAGGAGATTTGTTTAAAAACCCCTTTATGAAGGGTATTTTAAAAAGTACCGGATATATCAGTAATCTCAGTGCCGATGCCGTAATAGATGATTGTGATAAGTCATTAAAGGCTGGAAACAATTTGATCATATTTCCAGAAGGGACTCGCACGACCCCAGGTAAGCAAATAAAATTTCAACGAGGTGCAGCGAATATAGCATTGCGCTGCAAGGCACCAATTTTATCTGTATTGATAAAAGTTACTCCTACTACGTTAACAAAAGCTGAAAAGTGGTATCATATCCCCGATAAACGCTTTTTGTTTAGCTTAAAAGTTTCGGACAAACATCCAACGATACAAGCGTCGGATGATACTGTATTGAGTAAGAAAAGCCGTCAATTCACATCTGCATTAGAGCAGCATTTTATGAAGGAACTTAGAGAGTATGAGTAGTTTAGTGCTCGATATAAAATCGTTAATAATAGAAACATTAGATTTAGAAGATATCTCTGTTGAAGATATCGATAGTGATGCACCATTGTTTGTCGATGGTTTAGGATTAGATAGTATTGATGCCCTTGAGCTTGGCTTAGCGATTAAGAAGCGTTTTGGCGTAAAGCTTGATGCTAACTCAGAAGAAACTAAAAAACATTTTGCTTCTGTAAACAGTATCTGTGCATTTATTGACAGTGTAAAAGGGTAGTGGGAAGAAAGATGAAGTCTAGAGAAGAGATGTTATCAACATTAACTGAAATTTTAGTGGAAGATTTCGAATTAGAGGCTGCTGATATCACACCGGATAGTCATTTGTATGAACAATTAGAGCTAGATAGCATCGATGCGGTCGATTTAGTTGTTAAATTGAGTCAAATTACGGGTAAAAAAATCAATCCTGATGCGTTTAGACGTGTAAGAACCGTTAACGACGTTCTGGATGAGTTAGAGAGTTTGTTATTAACCGCGTAAAGCTGCTGCTTAATTTGCTCGTGGGTATGTTGTTATTGGCATACCCATTTGTTGTTTATTTGGGGTTAAAATATCTCGATATTCGTAGTTTAAGTGTTGTTTTAATATTGGTTGTAGTTAGTCGTTTGGCGCTGTCTAAACGTATGTTCGATAACATGCCATGGATACCAATCGCGTCAAGGTTTGGTGTAAGTGTGCTGGCTCTATCATTATTTTTTAACAGTGATTTGTGGATGTTGTTTTATCCAGCAATGGTGAATTTAGCAATGCTCATCACATTTGGCTATTCGTTAATAAATAAACCTTGCATTATTGAGACATTTGCCAGAATTCGAGAGAAAGATTTAACTGCAAAAGCGATTCGATACACCGAGAACGTCACCAAAATCTGGTGTCTATTTTTTGTGTTTAATGGGTTAACGTCAGTCTATACAGCACTGTATCTAACAAAAGAGCAATGGACGCTATACAACGGACTCATTGCCTATGTTCTTATGGCCATTATTTTCACGGTTGAGTTTATTGTTAGGCAATATGTAAAAAAAAATAACGCGCATGAGTGATTTTATCCTTCCAAGTTTTAATGTCATTACGAAAACGGGTAGTTTTGACCGACAAACGTTTTTATCTGACGTAGAGAACTTTCGCCGTAAAGTTCGAAACGCACTACCGTCTGGTGCTCCAGAGAAGGTGTTGCTATTTGACCGTAATATTTATCGCTTTTTAGTTCGTTTAATCGCGCTTGGAAATGAAGGGCATACGGTTGTCCTACCTCCCAATAATTTGCCAGGTACTTTGCAAGAGCTTAAAGGTGGACTAGATTATTTTGCTGGAGATATTGATATCGACGGCAAGGTGTCACTGGAAAAAGTGCCTATTGGCAATAGTCCGTTAACACAAACTGGCTGGCCTTCAGAAGGGGTGCTGGTCTTTTTTACATCGGGTTCGTCAGGGAAATCAAAGGCCATCATTAAATCATGGACGGAAATTACTGCCGAACTTGAAGTGCTCGTTAAAACATTTCGCTTTGAAGGACAAATCAATTTCATCGCAACAGTTTCGCATCAACATATCTATGGCTTACTGTTTCGAACTATGTTACCACTGAAGCTTGGTTGCACTATTTACGAGACTATCGAATACCCAGAACAATTAAGCGCTGAATTGGCTAACGGCTCAAACTTTGTCTTGATTTCGAGTCCTGCTTTTTTAAGTCGATTAACTCAGGATAACGTAATCGAACACCAGCGAGATAAATTAGTTTATGTCTTTAGCTCAGGTGGTAAACTTGACGATCAGGATGCTATTACATTATTTCAACAGTTCAATATCCCCGTTACCCAAGTTTATGGAAGTACTGAAACTGGTGGCATAGCATATCGCCAACAAGTGCGTGCTAACGATCTGCAATGGAGTTTCTTTGAAGGTGTATCCTGTATAACTGACGAAGCGTCAGGTCGTTTACTATTGACGTCGCCATTTATCAGTCAGCCTCAGTTACTGTTAGATGATGTTGGTACGGTAGCGTGCGGAAAGCTGACGTTAATGGGACGAATTGACAGAACGATCAAATTGGAAGAGAAACGCGTTAACCTTTCTCATATGGAAACGGTTTGTCAGCAGCATCAATGGATAAAACAGGTAAAGTTACTTGCAATAGGTAATAAAAGAACCGTCCTAGGAGCTGTTGTTCAACTGACGAAAGATGGACAACGCAATCTAACAACTGAAGGTAATCGATACCTTGTTAGGCAGTTAAAAGCGCATTTAGCGCAATATTTTGAGTTAGTGACTTTGCCGAAAAAATGGCGCTTTGTTGAGGTATTACCTTATGACTCACAAGGCAAGTTGCCACTCGTAGAATTGGAGAAGTTGTTTGTCTAGTTTACCTGATGTGATTGAAATTTTATCGCAAAAAGACGAAGTTTCTTTACGCTTATTTATTGGGGAAAATATTGAATATTTTGAAGGGCATTTTCCTCAAGCAGCAATCTTACCTGGGGTGGTCCAGCTTGATTGGGCTATTCATTATGCAAAGCAGCATTTCATTTTGGCTTCTTCATCAGTAAAAAATGTCGAGGTGCTAAAGTTTCAAGTCGTTATTGCACCTAACAGTGAAGTGACTTTGTCACTTAGTCAAAAAAGCCCTCATAAGTTTACTTTTAGCTACTCATCAAATAAAGGAGTTCACTCCTCTGGCCGTATTGTTCTAGAGGAATAGCGTTTGAAGTACTGTATTATCATTCCCAATTATAATCACGTGGTCTTTATTCGACAATTGTTGAAAAGCTTAGAGCCATATGGTCTACCAATTATTATGGTCAATGATGGTAGCAAGGCAGAGGTTAAAACGCAGCTAAACGCATTAGCACAGATGTTTTCTGAGCTCACCTTGTTACATCATGAGGAAAACCAAGGTAAGGGCGGGGCTGTGCAAACGGGCCTTAAATATGCTTATGAGCATGGTTTTGATTATGCCTTACAAATAGATGCTGACGGGCAACATGATTTATCTGACCTTCCTAGGTTAATATCTGCGTCTAAACAGTATCCAGATGCGGTGATCAGTGGAAAGCCTGTTTACGATGAGTCGATCCCTAAGCATCGATATTGGGCGCGCTACATCACTCATTTTTGGGTGGTTGTTGAAACCTTGTCGTTGTCATTGATTGATACCATGTGCGGTTATCGTGTTTATCCATTGGCAACTACCGTTAAGTTAATTAACGAAGTTAACTTAGGTAAGCGGATGGATTTTGATATTGAAATCCTGGTGAGATTATATTGGCGCGGAGTTCAAAGCCATTTCGTCGAAACAAAAGTGATTTATCCTGAACAGGGGACTTCACATTTTCGTGCCTTGGAAGATAACCTTCGGATCTCTTGGATGCATACGAAACTATGCTTTGGTATGTTGATTAGGTTGCCAAATTTGCTGTTTAGAAGGGTGAGGTATGCACAATAGCGCAACGCATTGGTCTGATAAGCAAGAACGTGGTTTTCGCTTTGGTTTAAAATTTCTATTGGCAAGCTATCGCATTTTAGGACGTCGTTTACTTTGGTTGGTTTTATTTCCTGTCGTTCTCTGTTTATTTCTGACCGGAAAAGATGCCCGGCGGTCATCAAGAATGTTTTTTAACTTGGCTCATCAGCGCAGTGCAAACGTCCCGAAAGCTAATACTTGGGTAACGTTAAAGCATTTTTGTTCTTTTGCAGATTCAGCTTTTGATAAGTTGGATGCTTGGTTAGGGAAAATTACGCCTCAACAAATTAGCTATGATAACTATCAAGCATTTGCTGAGCTTGTTGAGAAAAAGCAAGGCGCTATTTTTATCGGCTCCCATTTGGGAAATTTAGAGGTTTGTCGGGCGCTTAGCTATGGAAAGTATAATACTGTTATCAACGTTTTGGTTTTTACCGCGAATGCGGCCAAGTTCAATGAAATCTTACAAAGTATTAGCGATGACGTTTCGGTGAACCTTATTCAAGTGACAGATATATCGCCAGCGTTAGCAATGACCTTAAAAGATAAGATAGATCAAGGTGAAATGTTGGTCATCGTGGGTGATCGAACCAGTATTACACAAGCTGGTCGCGTTGAATATGTGCCATTTCTTGGCCAAAAAGCACCGTTTTCGCAAGGTCCGTTTATTTTAGCCAGTTTATTAGATTGTCCCGTGTTTTGGTTGTTTTGTTTTAAAGAAAAGCAAGGTTTTCACTTGGTCTTTGAGAAAGTCGCCGAGCAAATTCGTTTTAAGCGACCTGAACGCGAACAAGGCATTAAAAAATTGATCACCGCATATGCTCAACGTTTAGAGTACTATGCGCTGAAATATCCATTCCAATGGTTTAACTTTTTTAACTTTTGGCAAAAAGATGACGAAATGGTTCGTCGAATTGATAAAGTTTAGGTAAGCATGAGTTCAGTTGTATTTGGTCAGGGAAAGCTGACGATTGAAGATATTGTTGCCATCGCAACAAAGAATATTTCGGTTGAATTAAGCAATCATTCAGGGTTTGTTGAACGTATAAACAGCGCTGTTGATTTTTTAGATTCATTGTTAAAAGAAGATGGCGTTATCTATGGTGTCACAACGGGTTATGGTGACTCAGTGACCACTGAGATCCCTTTAAGGTTGGTGAAGGAATTACCACTTCATTTAACCCGTTTTCATGGATGTGGTCTGGGCAGTTATTTTGACCAGCGAGAAGGGAAAGCTATTTTGGCAACTCGACTCGCTTCTTTATCGCAAGGATACTCTGGGGTGAGTTGGGATCTTTTAAACTTACTTCAAGAGTTTATTAATCAAAATATCATTCCTGTTATCCCGCAAGAGGGCTCGGTTGGGGCAAGTGGTGATTTAACCCCACTATCTTATGTAGCAGGAGCGCTGGTTGGCGAGCGCGACGTTTATTACAACGAAGAAATTCTTAATAGCAATCAAGTCATGGAAAAGCTCGATTTGAAACCGATTACGTTGCGACCAAAAGAAGGCCTGGCTATCATGAATGGTACTGCGGTAATGACTGCATTATCGTGTATCGCTTTTGACCGAGCTCGTTATTTATCTAAATTGGCAACACGAATAACTTCACTGGCGAGTATCGCATTAAAAGGTAATAGTCATCATTTTGATGAGATACTTTTTTCAGTTAAACCGCACCTTGGTCAGCAGCAAGTGGCGAGTCGGATCCGTATGGATTTAAATCACCACGAACACCCAAGAAACGCTGATCGTCTGCAAGATCGTTATTCAATTCGTTGTGCACCTCATGTGATTGGTGTTTTGGAAGATAGCTTACCGTTTTATAAGTTAACGATTGAAAATGAATTAAACTCAGCAAATGACAATCCTATCATTGATGGGATTGGTGAACATGTGCTGCACGGTGGGCACTTCTACGGTGGTCATATTGCCATGGTAATGGATAGTATGAAAACTGCGGTGGCTAATTTAGCAGACTTAGCTGATCGGCAAATTGCATCACTGGTGGATACTCGCTATAACAATGGTTTACCTTCCAATCTATCTTCAAGTTGTGATGAACGGTACTTTATTAATCATGGTTTCAAAGCTGTGCAGATTGGTGCTTCAGCTTATACAGCTGAAGCATTAAAATTAACTATGCCAGCTAGTGTATTTTCTCGCTCTACTGAGTGCCATAACCAAGATAAAGTCAGTATGGGTACTATTGCGGCGCGTGATGGACTTAGAGTTTTACAATTAACAGAGCAAGTGTTAGCCAGTACGTTACTCGCGGCTGTTCAGGCGATTCGCATTCGTTTGTCAAAAGATGAAGTATCGCTAGATTCTCTCTCGGGTTCATTAGTTGAGATGTATAACGACATCAGTGATTACTTTGAGGATTTGTCTGAAGATAGACCGTTAGAATCTGTTTTAAGGCAGACGGTTGATTATATACAAACACAGCGATGGTCTCTTTATGAATAATAAAAATGCCTTGCTGAGTGCATTTGCAGAGGTTGATGTACCTTTTCAAGACTGTGATCCTATGCAGGTGGTTTGGCATGGTAACTATGCTCGCTACCTAGAAGAGGCGCGTCGAGCCTTACTGCGCAAATTTAATTATGATTATCTTGAAATGCGAGATTCGGGCTATGCTTGGCCTATCATCGATATGCGCTTGAAATATGTTGACTCGGCAGTGTTCAATCAAGTTATCCGTATTGATGCGTACCTTAAAGAATATGAGTCACGTTTAAAGATAGATTATGTTATCAGTGACAAGATATCGGGAAAGAAGTTAACTAAGGCTTATACTATTCAGGTCGCCGTAGATATTGACTCGCGCGAAATGCAGTTTGAAAGCCCCAAAGTCTTAAAAGAGAAAATTGCAGCATGTCTCAAATAGCTTTTAAAGCGCTTGTAGCGTTTCTGCTGATCACAATAGGGCTTAACAAGGCATCAGCCAAAGAGCTCTCGGCCGAACAAGCGCTGAGTTACTTAACATTGCCTAAAAACCACGCGGTTTCTGGTAAATTTAGGCAAAAAAAGTTTTTTCGCATACTTTCTTCCCCGTTTTTATCAAACGGCACATACCAGTACGTAAACGATCAGTTTGAATGGCAAACTGTTTCGCCAGTGTTGAATAAAGTGGTATTTGATGGCGAAAAGCTGTGGCAAATAGATCCACAGGGATTAAAAACGCAGATGCCAGTGGCTGGGCACTTCGTTACTATCGTTCAAGCACTTTTGTTAGTCGATATGAATACATTGTCGACATTTTTTCGTTTTGTCGAGGTCGCACCGTCAAATTGTCTCAAGTTAGAACCTAAAGAGGCAACGATAGCGAGTATTGCTGATTCAATAACGTTATGCAGTCAAGAAGGAGAGTTAACGTTAAGGATGATGGAAAAGAGCGGCAATTATACTGATATTGTCATTACACCTAACCTAAAAAACGGATCACATCAGGTTAACTAATGAAGGGAAATGTGCGCTCTTGGGGCTTAGTGCTGCAGCTCATCGTTGCCGGAATAATGCTAATTTTCTCGTTGCGTCAAGGCATCGAGCTTAATGCCAATATTTTATCAGCATTACCGCAATCACAGTCCTCGGAAATTATCATTCAAGCGGAAGCTGAGCTGTTTGAGCGTTTTTCGGATCAAATTATTGTTTCTTTTCAAGGGCAAAGCAACGTTGACGCTTATCAAGAGATGTTAACGTTTGCCAAGCAACAAAACTGGCAAATAAGACAACCAAGTCAATCAATGTTGACTCAGCTTGTCCCGTTATATGCGAAGCATAAAGGCGCACTATTAACACAAGAGTTTTTAGCGCTTATTCAAAAGCCCAATGACTACCAAATGTTTTTCAATCAACAGCTTTCTCAATTGGTCAATCCATTTATTTCTGAAACCTTTGGTATTGATCCTAGTTTGTCTTTATCAAATTACGTAGAGACCTTGATCACTAAGCAAACTTCACTGACAGTTAAGCAGGATTATTTTTTAGCACAATATGATCAAACTGAATTTATAGTGTTATTTTTAGAAGTTAAAAATAACCCTGCTGAGCGTAATGAACTCGATTACGCCATTGAAACTCAGCAAATGTTATTCAAATATTTACAGCAGCTTTCATCGCGCTACCCAGACGTAAACACTCATATCTCAGGTGTGTTGTTGCACACCGCTGAGAATGCTCAGAATGCTCAGTGGGAAATGAGTGTTTTCGGTTCGCTTAGTTTATTGTTTACCTTATTTATTGTTTATCTTACGTTTAGACGTGTGCAATCGGTGATTTGGATTGTATTGACGGTGGGTAATGCGATATTCATGGGCATTGCTGCAACATTTTATTTTTTTGAGTCTGTTCATGTTCTAACAATAGTTTTAGCGCTACCTTTGGTTGGCATTGCCGTCGATTACTGTATTCATGTCTTGAGTAATCATTTTTCAACTTCAATGGTAAAAGTGACTCGAACGCTTTTTGTTGCGTTTTTCACAACGGTATTAAGCTATTTTATGTTTTTTGTAACGCCATTAGTGGTGTTAAAGCAAGTGGCGGTATTTGTCATTTTTGGCTTGATGGCGGCGTTTATCGCCAGTGTGTGGTTAGAGCAATTCCTCTCTAAAAGAGCCGTCGACAAGTTGCCTGTTAAAACGATAAATATGACAACTTTAGTTAAGTTTTTAACCCGGTATCGCTTAGTGTCTATGGCAGCTGTTTTGACGATAGTGATTCTGTCTTTTAGTCACTCACTTAACTTTGATGATAATGTCAGTCAACTCAACGCAAGCTCCAAAAAGTTGATGGCAGATGAGACACTGCACCACCAATTACTGGGACAAAATGGCAAGCTCCGGTTATTTGTTTGGGCCAATTCCATCGAGCAGCTTTTGCAAAATGAAGAGTCGTTGGCAGCGAATATCAAGCAGTCGTTTGCAAGTGCAACAGTGAGTAAATTGAGCGATTGGTTGCCATCAATCGCAAGGCAAACGTTTAATAAACAAGGTTTTCTACAAGCTTTTGAAAACGGAAATCTTTCGATAATTAATCGCTATGTACCAGATTATCATCCCACAGCAATAAATAACCCATTGACGCTTGAAGACTTTCCCGAAGAGATAAAACAAGCTTTTTTATCTCATCGCTTTGCTGAAATTAACCAACAGTACATCTCGGTTGTAGAAGTATCAGGGGTAAGTGAGAACGACTTGTCTTTGATGATAAAGGAAAAAAACAATGTTGTTTTGTTCAATAAGCAATCGTCAATAACCGAGGTATTAAGTGAGTTTCGAGCGCAACTAAGTCTCTGGCTATTGATGGCGGTGATAAGTGTGTTTGTTGTATTTACGCTAAAATTTGGCTGGGGCATGTCTGCTAAATCACTGGCTATTTTAGTGGTGACATTATACTGCGCTTTGTATATCTCATTTCTCATTCAAGGCACATTAACGATATTCAATTTACTAAGCGCTATTCTAGTTTTAGGACTCGCCGTTGATTATTTAATCTTTTATCGTGAGCATCAACTGGCAAGCGAAAATGTTTTGGCAATTAGTTTGTCATGCGCTTCTTCACTTTTTGTTTTTGGGATGTTGGTATTTAGCCAAACGCCTGCAATTTTTCATTTCGGCTTAACGGTGACTTTAGGGTTGCTATTGACCTTTCTAATGGCGCCTTTAGTGGCAAAGGAATCATATGCATAGAGAAACGTTTGATGTTGTTATTATTGGAGCAGGACCTGCTGGTGCAGTTGCAGGCTCGCTACTGTTAAAATCAGGTATTAAGGTGTTAATTGTTGAAAAGGAGTATTTTCCTCGTTTTTCAATTGGCGAAAGTTTATTACCACAATGTATGGAGTTTCTTAAGCAAGCTAACTTACTTGAATCGTTAAACTCTCAGGCACAGTCGTTGGCATTTCAGTTTAAAAATGGCGCAGCATTTTGCAAAAACGATCAACATACGGCATTTGACTTCACCAAAAAGTTTTCACTTGGGCCGGGTACGACCTATCAAGTTAGGCGGGCGGATTTTGATAAATTGCTGGCGGATGGTGCCGAAGCGCAAGGTGCTGAAATTCGCTATGGTCACTCGCTAGTTCATGCAAATGTTGACTTGGATAACCCTGTCATTCAAATTAAAGACGAGCAAGAAGCGCTATACGAAGTTAGCTGTAAGTTTTTGCTTGATGCGAGTGGTTTTGGCAGGGTATTACCTCGTTTATTAGAGTTGGAGACCCCTTCAGACTTTCCTGTGAGGTATTCGTATTTTGCTCATGTTAATGACAATATTTGTGATGCAGAGTTTGATCGCGATAAAATCTTGATCACAGTGCACCCTGAGCGACAAGATGTTTGGTATTGGCTTATTCCGTTTGCTGATGGCAGTGCGAGTATTGGTGTCGTTGGTGAACCGTCGGCTTTTGATCAAGAGAAAACAGAGCAAGAAGTGCTTCTATCATACATTGAACAGGCACCCAACCTTAAAGCGTTGTTAGCCAATGCACAGTTAAAAACAGATGTCAGAGCGATCAAAGGTTATTCTTCAAATGTCTCTCGCTTAGCGGGAAAAAACTTCGCCTTGTTAGGTAACGCTGGCGAATTTTTAGATCCTGTTTTTTCCTCTGGTGTTACTATTGCACTCAAATCCGCGTCGTTAATCGCTCCACTAGTTAAAAGAATAATTGCCGGTGAGGCAGTTGATTTAACACAGGAATATGCAACACCATTGAAACTCGGTGTTGATTGTTTTAGAACTTTTGTTTCGGCTTGGTATGATGGTCGTTTTCAAGGCGTTATTTTCTTTCAAGAGCAAGATGAGCATGTAAAAGCGATGATCTGTTCTATTCTAGCTGGCTATGCTTGGGATAGAGATAACCCTTATGTTGCACAAAGTGAACGCAGATTAAACGTATTGGTAGAATTATGCAAAAACAATTAATTGCCTACGTTTTGTTTTTTCTGCTCGGGTGCTCTGTGACAAACGAGAAGAATATTGTGAGTGTTTCACCAGGTATTTGGTTTCAATTATCCTCAACGATAGCTCCGCCAGAAAGGGGGATGGATACGGTATTGTTGGAGGTTACTCAGCCTGAAAGCTCTCGACAAGTATTAGTAAGAAGAGAAGTAAAAAAAGGTCGCATGGTAATGGTTGCGTTGTCACTACAAGGTCTACCGCTCTTTGAGCTTGAACAAGACAGTAGAGGGAATATTCGTACGAAACGTTATCTTCCTATTGATATCGCACCAGAATATATTCTGTTAGATATGCAGTTGATCCATCAGCCATTGCAGGCAATTAAACAGCAATTAGTTGGCGCGGATGTGGTTGAGAATAAGAATGAGAAGGGCATGATCCGACAAATACTAAAAGAAGATGAGCTCGTTGTTGAGATAAAATATTTAGAAAAGAATATTACGTTTAACCATCTTGTTAGAGGTTACCAATTAACATTGACTAAGGTTGAACAATAAATGAGTTTTTTACATGAACTTGGGATCGTTTGTTCACTAGGGGATAGCAAATCAATGGTGATTAAATCATTGTTGGAACATCCAGAGAGGGAGTACCTTTCACCTTGGGAGCAAGCCATTGATTCTGATAAAACGTTTATCTGTGGACAGGCTTGCGTAGCGGCTAATGCCTTGCCAGATTTATCAATGCATGAGCATCATTTTCACAGTCGAAATAACCAACTAGCAATGATTGCTTTTAGTCAAATTAAAGAGCATTTTTTGCATTTGACGGCTGAAATACCACCTGCTCGTGTAGCGATCGTTATTGGAACCAGTACTTCAGGAATCAAAGAAGGTGAAATCGCGAGATCCTATTTCAACCAACATGGTTCTTGGCCTACAGGCTATGATTATCACGTTCAAGAAATGTCCTCTCCAGCAGAATTTTTAGCGAAAATTACGAAAGCTACTGGGCCTGTTTATAGTATTTCTACTGCCTGCAGTTCAAGTGCAAAAGCACTGGCAAGTGCGAAAAAGCTCCTTGAACAAGATATGGCAGATATCGTCATTTGTGGCGGTGTTGATTCGTTAAGCCATTTACCGAATAACGGTTTTAATTCATTAGAATCAATAGCCCAACAATATTGTCAGCCTTTATCTTCAGAGCGAGATGGCATTAATATTGGCGAAGGGGCGGCATTGTTTATTATGTCGTCGACGCCAGCAAAAATTAAGTTATGTGGTACGGGGGAAACCTCTGATGCTCATCATATATCTGCACCGCATCCTGAAGGCGAGGGGGCGTTAGCGGCGATGAAACAGGCTATAGCGTCAGCGCAATTGTCGCTAACTGACATCAACTATCTCAACTTGCATGGTACGGCGACGCCAAAGAATGACGAAATGGAAACTAAGGCAGTAGAAAAATTATTTGGTAATAGCGTTCCATGTAGTTCTACAAAGCGCTATACCGGCCATACACTTGGTGCTGCTGGCGCGATTGAGGCGGGGATTTTATGGCTGCTGCTTTCTGATTATAATAGCATGCAAAGAATACCTGTAAATAAAAGTGACTATAAGGTTGATCCTAAACTTGCTAACATTCAGGTTTGCCAAGGTGCTGAAAATCAAAAGTTAAATTATGTTATGTCAAATTCATTCGCCTTCGGTGGCAATAACATTAGCATTATTTTAGGTAATCAATCGTGAAAATCTTTGACATTGAACAAGTTATTGCCCATCGCAAACCAATGATTCTTATTTCGCGTTTACTGCAACATGACTCGAACAGTGCTAGATGCGAGGTTGATATTGAACAAAACTCTGCTTTTTTTCAGTCAAATCTTCAAGGGGTGCCCAGTTATATTGGCATCGAATATATGGCGCAATCTATTGCTGCTTATGCTGGAGCCAAGGCATTAGAAAATGATCAGCAAATTGAAATCGGCTTTTTATTAGGAAGTCGCAAATATACCGTGCATCAACCAGTTTTCAATGTAGGTAATACATACTCAATTAGCGTAGAAAAATTATATCAAGAAGATTCTGGGTTAACCGTTTTTGAATGCGCTATTTATCATGAAGACCTTATCATTGCTCAAGCAAAAGTAAATGCATTTCAACCAAATAACCCTTTAGCGTTTTTAAAGGAACAACAATGAATAAACGTATTTTAGTAACAGGCTCTAGCCGAGGTATTGGACGTGCAATAGCCGTTAAATTAGCCAATCAAGGATTTGATATCGCTGTGCATTGTCGTGGTAATCGTGCAATGGCGGATGAGGTTTCAAAGCAAATATCGGATATCGGGGTTAAGGCAACCGTATTGCAATTTGATGTATGCGATAGAGAAGGTGCTAAAGCGGCAATTGAAAGGGATATAGATGAAAACGGCGTTTACTATGGCGTGGTATGTAATGCTGGTATCACACGAGATATGGCCTTTCCAGCCATGTCTGGTGATGACTGGGATAGTGTGATAAAAACGGGCCTTGAAGGCTTTTATAATGTGGTTCACCCGGTAGTTATGCCGATGGTTCAAGCACGAAAAGGTGGGCGCATCGTGACTATGGCTTCAGTGTCGGGAATTGCTGGTAACCGAGGTCAAGTGAACTATAGCGCAGCCAAGGCTGGAATAATTGGCGCAACAAAAGCATTAGCATTAGAACTGGCAAAAAGGAAAATTACCGTAAATTGCGTTGCTCCAGGACTAATTGAGACTGAAATGACTGATGATTTACCTGTTGATGAAATTCTTAAAATGGTGCCATTGAAACGAATGGGTAAGCCAGAAGAGGTTGCAGCAACGGTGAGCTTTTTAATGTCAGAAGAGGCTGGTTATATTACCCGTCAAGTAATTTCTATTAATGGTGGGTTGGTATAATGAAGCGCGTCGTTGTCACAGGAATGTCTGCCATAACTGCATTAGGTCAAGATTGGGATACGTTTAAAGGTGCTTTAAAAAAGAAACAAAATGCTGTCGTTAATATGCCTCAATGGGGATATGTAGAGGGACTAAATACTTCTTTGGCAGCGCCAGTGACTGATTTTGAACGCCCCAAGCATTATAAAAGACAACAAGTCAGATCGATGGGAAGAGTGTCTTTGATGGCTACGGTTGCAACTGAACGTGCTTTAAGTGAGGCTCAGTTGTTAGATTCTCCAGCGTTAACAAATGGTTCTGCGGGTATTGCCTATGGTTCATCAACCGGTTCAACAGCGCCAATTGTCCCGTTTGGTCAACTTATTAAAGATGGTGAAATGACAGGGGTAACCGCCACGAGTTACATTCAAATGATGGCACACACCACCGCCGTCAATGTCGGTGTGTTTTTCAAATTGAAAGGACGTACAATTACAACCAGTTCGGCGTGTACATCAGGCTCTCAAGGCATAGGTTACGCTTATGAAGCAATTAAGTATGGCCAACAAAAAGTAATGATTGCAGGTGGTGCCGAAGAGCTTTGTGTTACAGGTGCTGCAGTTTTTGATACGTTATTTGCCACCAGCGTAAAAAATGAAACGCCTAAAGCGACACCTCGACCATTCGACCAGGCTCGAGATGGTTTAGTCATAGGTGAAGGAGCATGCACACTCGTTTTAGAGGAGCTTGAACATGCGCTGAATAGAAATGCTCCCATACTTGCTGAAATTGTCGGTTTTGGCACAAATGCAGATGGCATGCACGTGACGCAGCCAACTAGCGAGACAATGGCACAAGCAATTCAGTTGGCCCTCGATGACGCAGGGATACCTAGCGATAGCATTGGTTATGTAAATGCTCATGGAACCGCAACCGAACGCGGTGATATTGCCGAAAGTCATGCGACAGCCAATGTATTAGGTAAAATTCCAATCAGTTCATTGAAAAGTTACTTGGGGCACACATTAGGGGCTTGTGGAGCCATTGAAGCGTGGGCAAGTATTAATATGATGAAAGATAAATGGTTTGCACCTACGTTAAATTTATCTGTGGTGGATAACCAATGCGCTGCATTGGATTACCTTGCAGATGATGGTAGAGCGATAGATACCGACTACGTGATGACGAATAATTTTGCTTTTGGTGGTATTAATACCTCGTTGATATTTAAGCGTTGGGAGTAAAGGTGAATGGGATTTCATGGAAGAACTCTTCTTATCGCAGTAATGGTTTTTATCAGCTTTGTTAGCTCTGCGGAGAATAAAAATCAAAGGGTTTTTGAAGCAGGGCTCGGTGTTTTCGCGTTGTCGATACCTTATTACAATGGCGCCAAAGAGAATCATAATTATCTCGTTCCACTACCTTATTTTTATTATCGTGATAAACGTATTCAGGTTGATAGAGACGGTTTTTTAAGTCATTTATGGACGTCGAATAACGTTTATCTAGATTTCTCAGTATCTGCACAAGTACCGGTTGATAGTGAAGAGGTTACTATTAGACGAGGGATGGATGATATTGATTGGACTTTTCAATTGGGACCGGCAATAAAATATTTTTACACGGGAAACCCACGTAGCGAAAACAAACTGTTTTCTGAAATATTTATTCGAAAAGCAATCCATACTGATTTTGGTTATTTCGATGATGCCGGTTGGCAATATGGAATGTCAACAATACACAGCTCAACGCTTTTTGAGAATGGCGATGAAAGCATAAAATGGCAGAATCGCTTAACTTTTTCGTTCTCATCTCAAAAATATAACCAACTTTATTATGGCGTAGATAAAACCGACGCAGAGGAATTTCGCCAAACGTATCAAGCGCAATCTGGGTATGGAAACAGCAGTTTTTCTAGTGGTCTAGTTTATCGAAAAGGCCAGTGGTGGGTAGGTGGCTTTATGCTCTACCGAAGTTTACATGGTGCTAAGAATCTATCTAGCCCACTGATAGAGAAGAAAGATAATGTTTCTGCGGGCATAGGTGTTGCTTTTATTTTTAAATAACCTATTGCAGACAAGAAAGAAAAGTAAACAACGTCACTTGATAACGATAAATTTGTTTTATTGGCATATCGGACGGTAGCGATTATCAGGAACTCTTTTGAGCATTGGCAATCGCGCAATAATAAAAGTAAGCAGGACTTAAGGAAAAACTTAAATCATTTGGAGTAAGGAATTAATATGAATAATAATGTGTCGAAATTTTAACCGCTTTTTGTGTTCTTTTTATGTTGGGGTTTACGGCAACAGGAAAGTATACACAACCAGCACCACAGGTTAATCAAGTTATTCAGAAAGACAAAGCGGCCCTAGTTTTTCTCAGAGCGTCTAGCTTTGATGGCGCAATGACTTCGTCATTGGTTCAAGTTAATGAGCAAGGCGAGAGCACCTTGGTAGGAATTCTTGGACCGAAAGAAAAAATGATAAGGTATGTTGAACCGGGAGAGCATACGTTTATGGTTGTTGGTGAAAGTGCTGACTTTATGAAAGCAAACGTTGAAGCTGGCAAGGTTTATTACAGCATCATTAGACCTCGAATTGGTATGTGGAAATCTCGATTTTCATTAACACTATTTAAAGTTCAGCCAGAGCATGAAGACTTTAACATTAATGGCACTAACTTGGCGAAATGGCTAAATGAATGTCAATATACACAACCAAATCCGCAAGCATTTACTTGGCATAAAAGCAAAGCTAATGAAATGAAGAGCTTATATAATGAATATATGCCTGTTTGGCAAAACAAAACCAATGCACAACGTCAAGCAGTTACCTCAACCTCAGAAGATGGTAAAGAAAGCGCTTTATAATGAATGAAAAGTAAAGCCATTAAATTAGGGTCTATTGACCTTTGTTTGTTTTTTATGCAACAGGCTATTTTTAATAGTAGCAAAGCAGCGTGAGTGAAGTTTGGTTATTCCAAATGAACGAATGCTAATGCCGTTAGTATTAAAAATAGTCATTGCCCTTTTATTAGAGTCTTGGGGCTGAGGCTAAAATGACACTACTCTGCGTTAAAACCTCATCGTTTAGCTCACTAAACTTCATCGCTTTAGCCTTGATTACCGTCATTTTATCGCTCAGCATAAATTTTAAACAAAGATCAACAGACCCTAAGCCATCTATTATTTAAGATGGCTTATTAGTGGTTGAATTGATTAATTCGCCAACTGAATACTTCGATCTATTTCTTGTACAAGTAATTTAATCCACTTATTGTAGTTACGATGAATGCTCGCTTTGTGTTCTTTGTAATCCAAATTATGACTATCTTTGTAGTTAACTTTGTAATGATCATCATGCAAAGTAATAGTGATCTCTGCGTAATGGTTACGAACATCTATACCTGCGACAATTTCAGACTCTGATTCTGAAATCACTCGCCAGCGTTTGTATGCTAAGGCACTGTGAATCGCTTTTTTTAATACAGGGGAGTCGGTGTTTACCGGTAACGTGGATTTCACATTATAAATTGCTTGAGACGTTTTACAGCCTAATAGCGCTAAAGTTAACAAGCCGATTACGATGAGGTTTTTCATTCTAGTCCTTTAAAAGTAAAGTAAATATCAACATTGCCGTGTATTATAACGCGATAGTATTAATTGATGAAATGATCTGGAATGGGAATTTGTTAGATACCTCAGCTGTTTTTTACTCATATACCAGCAATAGTATAGATTACTCGATAGGTGAAGAAGCTTTATTGGAAAAAGAGCTCAATCAATACCGTTTAAAGCACTCTAAAAAGGCTAAAAGTCAATTTTTATCCTCTCGAGGATTTATTAAGAAAGTTATTTCGAGCGTAATTAATGTTTCCCCTGATGAAATTGATGTCTATTTTGAACAGCAAAGTGTTAGGCTTACAATGGAGCATCAAGGAGTCACTATTGCGTGGGGGGCATTAAGTCACTCAAAAAACGGTGTTGCGGTTATCTTTTCTTTGGAGAAACCGCTCAATGTCGGCGTTGATATTGAGTTAATCAATAATAAAAGGAATATAGATTCCTTGATTGAAATTTGTTGCCATCCGAAAGAAAAGTTGTTTTTAGCGCATTCAAACAAACTTTACCTAGACTTCTACCAAGTTTGGACCTTAAAAGAAGCGCTTACCAAAGCAACCCGGCATAGCCTGACTACTCTTTTTACTTTGGATAGTAAAGAGGTTTTGGCGCAAGAGCAACTCCAATCATTGTATGTATCTGATGAGCCTTTTGCGCTTTCTATTGTTTTTCCACGAGACCGAATGAGTACTTTTATTGAGCTACCTTGCTATGAAAACTAAACTGTTATTAAAAAGGTTTTATACTTGGCACAGAAATCCTCCGTATTTTTGGCTGGCATTTTTTTTAGTTTACTTACCAATATTTCCTTTTATTGTCATTAGCATTGGGGTCTTTATTTATATATTTTGGCCACTTAAGTCTTATGAGGTTGATTTTGAGCTGTTTAATAAAGAACAACTTATTGTTGTTGCACATGGGTTAAAAGACACCAATCAAACTTGGGCACAAGAGATTGCAGACTTATGGCGAAAAAAGCTACCTACTGCTCATGTAGTGACCATAGATTGGCATCGTTATTCGAACAATGCGTTTACTTGTGCTGTAAATGGTGAACGTATTGGTCGAGAAATTGCACGACAGATCAAGACAAACGCAGTGATAAATAAAGTAAGGGTGATTGGTCATAGCTGCGGTGCATTTATTAATTTAGGTATTTGTGAGGAGTTAAGGGTAAATTCACATAAGAAAACTACTTACACTATAGAGAGTATTTATCTTGATCCAGTTTCTGTTTATGGGGGATTGTTTTGGGACTACGGAATTAAACACTTCGGTCAATGTGCCGATAGCAGTGTAACCTACTTTGATACTGAAGACAGCGTACCTGGGAGTAATAAAGCCCCATTAAACAGTAAAGGCATAGATGTTACCTCTTATAAGCAAGCACTTAACTATAAAGGTAAAGCCCATCAATGGCCGATTTATTATTATATAAATGAGTTAAAACATTAGTTGAGTGTTAATTTATCAACGCAGACATAAACTCTTTCAAAAATATCAGCTAAATCAAGTTATTAATGTTTGCCAATACTTGGAATATGTATAGTAACGCTTCAAGCTATGGTTTTCATTTACTGGCCAGGTTTATCGCCATTTTAACTAAGAATTGTCATGTATCAGCTTTACTATTATCCGCTCAATGCCAGCATGGCACCTCATTTCGTTTTAGCAGCCTTAAATGTCGACTATCAATTACACTTGGTGGATCGAAAAAATCAGGCGCAAAAATCGGCAGAGTACTTAGCGCTAAATCCTGCTGGCAGAATTCCGACACTGATACTTGGTGAACAAATAATTTTTGAAAGTTCTGCTATATGTATTTATTTGGCTGAGACACACCCCGAGAGAGGGCTTATTCCTAAAGTAGGCGATCCGAAAAGGGCGCAGTTTTTTCAATGGATGATGTATTTAACCAATACCTTACAAGCAGAACTCATGATTTACTTTTATCCTGAAAAACACACTAAAAACCAAGAGGTATTGAAAGATATTGTTGAAACTCAGGAGCAAAGGCTCGCTGATATTTTTCAATTGTTGGATAATCAATTAAAAACTAATCCCTATCTTTTAGGTGATAAATTAACTGTTTGTGATCATTTTTTGTTTATGCTGGCCGTTTGGGGAGATGAAATAGCCATGCCGCCATTATCTTTTCCTAACTTACGTAAATATTTACGCAAAATGGCTTTATTGCCAGAGATAATTGACGTTTGTAAGAAAGAGGGCTTGAGTCTTAAAGACTATCAATAACCCAAATGGGTTGATTGTACAGCGACAAATAAAAACTGCAGCTAAGTTAAAGCCGCAGTTGATGTTTTTTTGCAGTAAAGTTTTTGAAGTTAAATGCTGCCTTGATGTATCTGGCCGACTTCTAAAACCGGTGATGCATCTAATCCTTCTGCGTCCATCATACTAACAATGCGTTGCATGGTGGCGACCATTTGTGATTGCTCCCAATCTTGCATTGATTCAAAACGGGTAATAAAGTGCTCTTGTAAAGGTTTTGGGGAATCTTTAATGATTTCTTCACCTAATGGCGTAAGCGTTACTCCAACTTTTCTTTTATCCGTTGTTGAGCGCTTTCTGATCACTAACTCTCGTTTTTCCAGTCTATCTAAAATACTGGTGATCGTTGCTGAACTTAAATTAATGGTTTCAGCGATTTCTTTTACCATCGCATCATCGTGATTAGCGATAGCTTGCAACACGAGTAGTTGAGGGCTGGTTAACCCAGTTTCTTTACTTAACTTCTTTGAATACAAATCAATCGCACGTATCACCTGGCGAAGTGATACCAACAATTCCTCATACTTTTCCATTCATAAAACTCTTTTAAACACTAATAATTACAATACTAACAAAGTTCTTTTTAAATACAAAATTTTCCTTATTTAGCTATAACCAGCCAAATAAAAGGATCTTTATTGAGCAATGCACTTGATCTTTCATTTTAGATTGGTCATCATAATAGTTAGTACACTAATTAATAGAGGTGAAATTAAATGTCGTACGTTAAAATGTTAAAGAATTTACGTTCTAGTAAAAATGCATGTAAAAAAACATTTAGAAATTCAGTTGGTTTGCTTTGTTTTTGGTTAATTTTAAGCACTTATATTTTCTATCCTTTCTATAAACTTTATAAATTCAGTACAAATGGTGAAGCATCTAAGTAATGTACTATACATATTTAACCCTATCTTTATATTTTATATTAATGTTGGCCATAGGCCTGTATGCAGCTAAGCGCTCAACGTCAAGCTTATCTGGTTACATGCTCGGCGGACGCAAAGTGAGCCCTCATGTAACTGCATTATCTGCAGGTGCATCTGATATGAGTGGCTGGATGTTGATGGGACTTCCCGGAGCAATGTTTGTTTCAGGGTTCAGTACTATCTGGATAGCGATTGGCTTAGTAGTTGGCGCTTGGTTAAACTACAAGTTAGTTGCACCTAAACTTCGCGTTTACACCGAAGTAGCAAATGATGCGTTAACCTTGCCAGATTTTCTCGGACAACGCTTTGGTAAAAACAACGGTGTCATTAAGCTTGTTTCTGCAGTGGTTATTATTATCTTTTTTACCTTTTATACATCTGCAGGCCTCGTAGGTGGTGGCAAGCTGTTTGAATCAGCATTTGGTCTTAATTACCAATTAGGCGTTGCCGTAACAATGCTTGTTGTTGTTGCTTATACGTTGCTAGGTGGCTTTTTAGCGGTCAGCTTAACTGACTTTGTTCAAGGCGTGATCATGTTTATCGCTTTGGTTATGGTACCCATAGTTGCTTTTAATTATTTCGATGATTCGGCCAGTATGTTGGCGTATTCGATGCAAGATATTCCTTCCTGGAGCGAGAGCTTAACTAATTTGACCTTTGTTACGTTGATTTCTAGTTTGGCTTGGGGCTTAGGTTATTTTGGTCAGCCTCATATTATTGTTCGATTTATGGCAATTGATTCCGTTAAAAATATCAAAGTAGCGCGTCGTATTGGCATGAGTTGGATGACGGTTACGATTGTTGGTGCCTTAGCGACGGGGTTGGTTGGTGTAGCTTATGTCAACAAATTTGCCGTGAACTTAAGCGATCCAGAAACGATATTTGTTTTCTTTTCAAATGTCTTATTTCATCCGTTAATCAGTGGCTTTCTGTTAGCGGCGATATTAGCGGCGGTAATGAGTACAATATCTTCACAGTTATTAGTGTCTTCAAGTTCTTTAACTGAGGATATTTATCGAACATATAGTGCGAAAGAGTTGAGCCAACAAAAGCTAGTAAAAATTGGTCGAGTATGCGTTTTTGCAGTGGCAACTATTGCTGCAATGATGGCGTGGAATCCATCAAACAGTATTTTGTCTATTGTTAGTAACGCTTGGGCAGGATTTGGCGCAGCATTTGGTCCGTTGATTTTGTTTTGCTTACTATGGCAACGAATCACTTATGCTGGCGCAATAGCTGGTATTGTAACTGGGGCATTAACTGTATTGTTTTCAATCTATGTTCCCATATTTGCAGACGGCACGACGATTAGTAACGTGATTTATGAAATGGTGCCTGGATTTATTGTTAGCTCGGCATCAATTTGGTTGGTTAGTATCTTAACTCAACAACCAGAAGAACATGTGAAAGCAATGTTCGACCATGTAAATCAACAACTTATTGAACACACATCTTAATTAAAGAGGACATATGTCTTTTACTGATACCAAACGACTTGTGATTAAAGTTGGCAGTGCATTAATTGCACCTGAAAAGCAAGGATGTAGTACCGAGTATCTAAAAAATATTGCGCACTTTATTCATGCCTGCAATGCAAAGGGCATTCAGGTTATTTTAGTGTCGTCAGGTTCGGTGGCAGCCGGCAATCATTTATTTGATTGCCCAAAGCCAACAACCTCAATGAAAAAAGCAATGGCGGCAGCAGGGCAGACTAACATGATGGCCGTATGGGACGAGCTATTAGAGATGCCGCTTGCACAAATACTGCTGACCCATGGCGATCTTTGTGACAGAGAACGCTATTTAAGTATCAAAGAAACTATTGAGTCGTTATTGGCTAATAATATTATGCCAATTATCAATGAAAACGACACCGTGACATCTGATGAACTAAAGGTTGGTGATAACGATAATTTATCGGCAATGGCTGCGGCCGCAATTGATGCTGATACGTTGATTATGTGCACTGATGTTAGTGGCTTGTATAATAAAAATCCCAATCAACATCAAGATGCATTCTTGATCAACGAAGTGCCTGAAATAACGCCTTTGATTTATCAAATGGCAGGCGGAGCCGTAAGTGATACTGGCACCGGAGGCATGAAAACTAAAATTGAAGCAGCCGAGAAAGCGACGGCTCATGGCATTAACACCTACATTATTAACGGGTTTAACGCGTCATCGTTTACTGCCTTACTTGATAATGAAAATCCAGGTACGCGATTTTTACCAAGTAATAACCCATTGCCGCCAACCGTGCACTGGATGACACATACTGTTAGAGAAAGTGGTGAAGTGATCATTGATGAAAGTCAAACAGATCTCACAGATAACGGTGAACTGTTAACCAGTGAAAATATTGTTGAAGTAAAAGGGCAATTTGCGGCTGGAGATACCATATTAGTGACAACCGATGATGGTAAATGGGTGGCAAAAGCGCAAACCAAGTACAGCAGTTGTCTTTTAAATTATGTATCGCAGGAGCAAGCAGATAGTGATCATAAAGATCATTTTCATCCGCAGAACACCGCTATCATTTCAACTGAGCATTTAGCCGTTTTGGAGGACGCATGAAGTTAATTAAAGAAATTTCCGAGCAAGCTGCACAAGCAGCTCGTTCATTAGTAGAACTTGACGAAAGTAAAAAAAATTACATCTTATTGGCTATGGCCGGAGCGATTAGAGCTGAAAAAGATGATATTTTAGCGGCTAATAAACTCGATATGGAACAAGCAACTAAGGATAATTTATCCAGCGCTATGCTTGACCGTTTGTTGTTAAATGATGATCGCATTCAGGCGATGGCTGATGGCATTGAAGCTATCGCTATGTTACCGGATCCTGTGGGTAAACTTCGTGAAATTGGTGAACAACCAAACGGCTTGAAAATCAGTAAAATGCGTATGCCGTTAGGTGTTGTTTGTATGATTTATGAAGCTAGACCTAATGTAACATCAGATGCTGGGGCGTTATGCTTTAAATCAGGTAATGCGATAATTTTAAGAGGTGGTAAAGAAGCGCTTCATTCGAGCATGGCTATCGCTAATATTTTACGTAAAACGCTAGTATCATTTGGTTTGCCCGAAGCACTTATTAGCGTTGTTCCAAAAGCCGATAGAAGTTTGTTGATGGATTTAATGGAACAAAGAGAGCATATCGATGTTATCATTCCTCGTGGTGGTGAAGGCTTGATTAACTTTGTTACGGACAATAGTAAAATCCCCGTCATTCAACACTTTAAAGGCGTTTGTCATTTGTATGTTGATAAATATGCAGATTTGAATAAAGCGTTGAATTTGTTGGTCAACGGGAAAACCCAACGTACAGGTGTTTGTAACGCCTTAGAAGGATTAGTGGTTCATAAAGATATCGCTAATGACTTTTTATCGATGGCAGCGAAGGTTTTTAAAGAGCATGCGGTGAAGATCAATGCGTGCTCTGAGGCTATTGGTTATTTTGAAAACGCCAAGCGTTTAAACGATGATGAATTCGGTGAAGAGTACTTAGGGTTAGAAATCGCCATTAAAGTGGTTGATAGTTTTGATGATGCACTTGAGCATATTCATCGATTTGGTAGTAACCATACCGAGGTTATTTGTACAGAAAGTGACGTTAGAGCGCAACGATTCCAGCGCACTGTTGATGCGTCGGTGGTTATGGTGAATGCTTCATCTCGCTTTTCAGACGGTGGCCAACTTGGCTTAGGCGCTGAAATTGGTATAGCGACGACTAAGTTACACGCTTATGGTCCAATGGGGTTAGAATCGTTAACAACGGAAAAATTTCTGGTTGCTGGCGATGGTCACATTCGTCAATAACTAGCTCGTCAATATAAGACTGTCGTCTTTTTCATTATTAAATAAAACAAAGATTGTTGATTTAGCGCAAGTTAACTCAACAATCTTTGTTTAACAATATACAAAAACTTGCCAAAGCCAAATTACAGGGTAGTATAGAAGCTGTTTTATGGATTGAAGAGTTAGTCGAAATGAAGTTTGGGGACTGTTGGCGTATTAGTGCATTTGTTTTATTGACGGCACAGTCGACTTCTCTTTTAACTGTTCAAGCGTCCGAATCTTTAAATAAACAAACCATCAACCTGTCAGATCTTAAAAAAACCTGCAAAACATCACCCTATGATTGTTTAAAGCGTTTAGATATTATCCTTGATAAAGCGCCAGCTAACAGTCGACTTTTCTTTAACTTATTGCAATATCGATTTGATTCGTTATTCAACTTGCAACAAAGACATCAACTTTATCAAGAAACAAAGCGTTGGTTGGATAAGAAAGATCTTCCTTTAGCGTTTAAAACAACGGTTAATATCTACTATGCCAAAGCTGCTTGGTTTGTTGGTAATAGGGAAAGTAGCAAGCAAGCTTATCAAGTTGCTAAAGATAGTCTCGCGATGATGAATCAAGCCTATCCATCGCCAATGCGTTTAGTGATATTTGCAAATTTACAAATGCAGCTTAATGAATATCAGCAAGCTTATGACTTATTAAAAGACTTAGAGCAAAAGTATCACAAAAGCCCTGATGAAAGTTTCATGATGGAGCTAACAGGAAATTTAGGACATGCAGCTAATCAGCTTGGTAATTTGGAGGAGTCGCTCAATTATTGGCAAAAGGCGCTTGAATGGGGTACTTTACTAGGAAATCAGCAACAGCAAGCGGTGATTTTATATAATATCGCTGACATCAACTTTAAGCTTAATAATATCAGCCAAGCAGAGCAGTTTTTAGCGCGAACAATTGAGATTGCTCAACTGGCAAAGGATAATAAAAAATCAACTGAAGCCCAATTTTACTTAGTTAAAACAAAGATGAAATCCAATGATCTTTGTGGTGCAACGAGGCTATATCGAGGTATTAATCTAGCTCAGTTGCCAGTGAAGCATCACCTTGAATACCAGCAATTCCAACAACGATTAGTTGATTGCTAAGGGCAAACATAGTTCGCCCATTTGGTTGTATGCTGTTGTTTAAAAAGGGCTAGGGTAGCGTTTTAACCATTTGTTTATATCAATTTTTACCTCTTCTGATAACGACATAGTAAATGCATTAATATTTTCAGTTAGTTGCTCAAGACTCGTCGCGCCAATAATCGTTGAGGTGACGCCATCGACTTGATCACACCATGTCAGCGCTAATTCCGGTGCACTGTATCCATGTTTTTTTGCGATATTGCAAAATGATGCAATGGCTTGCTCTGAACTTTCGGTGTCTCTAAATAAGCCATGACGCTGCATTAACGTCCATCGACTACCCTGAGGTCGTTGTCCGTGCAAATACTTACCCGACAACATACCGCCAGCTAAGGGTGACCAAGGTAAATAGGCTACATTTTCATGAATACAGTTTTCAATTAAATATGGCCAGTCTTTGGTGTGTAACAGGTTAAATTCATTTTGAATAGAAACCATTTTCGGCAAGTTAAATTCTTTTGCTAAGGTCAAGTAGGTGTTGATCCCCCATGGGGTATCATCTGATAATCCGCAGTGACGGATTTTCCCAGCGTTAATACAGTCTTGCAGACCTGAAAGGATTTCATGCATTTGTTCTTTATGCAAGGCACCATTAGTATCGCTAAAAGGCACTTGATTAGGCCAGTGTTTGCCAAAATGAGGAGAGGTTCGATTTGGCCAATGTAATTGATACAAATCAATGTAATCTGTTTGAAGTCTTTTTAATGACTCTTCCACGGCCAATGTAATGGTTTTACCACTAATTGCGCTACCTTGGCGAATATAGTTTAAGCCACTGCCCGCTATTTTGCTTGCGATAACTATTTGGTTACGCTTGTTGGGATTTGCTCGTAACCAATGGCCAATGATATTTTCTGTATGTCCATAGGAATTTTTGTTAGGGGGAACAGGATACATTTCTGCGGTATCAATAAAGTTAACGCCTTGCGATAGTGCATAATTGATTTGTTGATCAGCATCGAGTTGATTGTTTTGAATACCCCAAGTCATTGAACCAAGACATACTCGAGAAACTGATAATTCGCTACTGCCTAATGTTGAATATTCCATAGTTCTCCTTATCGTTGAACCCGTTATTTAATCGAAAGTAGATTAAATAGTGTTGTTATGTTGTTCATTGAATTTATGTCAAAAACGCTTAAATAATACGCTGATCAGCTTTTTTCTTGAGCATTACAGCGATAGCTTTTGACGTTGGTGTGAAAGATCGATCTCCAATACTATCTAACGGCACTAAAGGGTTAGTTTCTGGGTAATAGGCCGCTAAATTTCCTTTGGGGATGTCATAATACTTGATACGAAAATCTTCAACGGTTCGTTGTGTGTTGTCTTCCCATATCGATGTAATGTCAACAAGATCATCATCTTCAAACCCAAGTTTTTTGGCATCTTTCGGGTTGATAAATACTACGTTGCGTTGATTGTTAATGCCTCGATAACGATCATGCATCCCATAAATAGTGGTGTTGTATTGATCATGGGAACGCAGAGTTTGTAGTGTAAATAACTGTTGTTGTTCCTTGGTTTGAAACGACTCCGCGATTAACTTCTCCGGCAAAGGATTGACAGAAAATATCGCTTTACCTTGTGGGGTTTGCCAATCTAAATTTGCTGCACTGTTGCCTAGGTAAAAGCCTCCGGGACGCTCAAGACGTTGATTATAATCATCAAAACCAGGGATCGTGGCACTTATCATCTCTCTTACCTGGTTGTAATCACTCGCTAATTTAAGCCAATCGATAATTGTGCTACCAATAGTTGCATTTGCGATACCTGCTATTATCGATAGTTCAGAACGTTGTTGTTGCGACAGCGGCTCGACATTACCTTGTGAGGCATGAACCATACTAAAAGTATCTTCAACGGTTATAAACTGCGGACCACTTTGTTGAATATCTATTTCGGTACGACCTAAACATGGTAGAATTAAACTGTCGCTATTTTGGTTGTCATGATTAACACACAGATGACTGCGATTAAGCTTAGTACTAATTTGGACATTGAGTAGTGCATTACTCATCGCTTGGCATGTTTGTGCGGTATCCGGCGCTGCAGCAGCAAGATTACCACCTAAACACAGTAACACCTTGCTTTCTTTACGCAGTAAAGCGTGAATTGCATGATAAACGTTATGGCCCGGTTCATAAGGTAAAGGTTGGTTAACTAAGTTCATTAAAGCGTCAATAAACTCTGCTTTGGGTTTTTCATTAATTCCGACGGTTCGGTTACCTTGTACGTTGGAATGGCCTCTAACCGGGCATAGGCCAGCACCTTTTTTACCTATATTTCCAGTCAGAAGTTGTAAATTGACAATTTCTTGAATGGTCGCAACAGAATGTTTGTGTTGAGTGATCCCCATGGCCCATGTACAAATGACGTTTTTGGCATGTAAAAATATTTCTGCTGCTTGTTTCAATTCAAATTGAGTTAATCCCGACTGCTGCTCTATTTTTTGCCAACTCGTATTGTTAACTTCATTTAAGTATTGCGTTAATCCTGAACAATGTTGTTCAATAAACGAGTGAGCAATAACAGAGCCATCGCCATTGGCGAGTGCTTGTTGATCAAATGCGATTAAATGTTTAACCATTCCTCGCACTGCAGCCATATCCCCACCAAGTTTTGGCGTAAAATAGTAATGACTTATCGTGGTTGCGCTTGGGGTTAATAGCTCAATAGGATCTTGTGGGCTAGCAAAACGCTCGAGTGCGACTTCTTTTAAGTTATTAAATGAAATTATTTTGCAGCCATGACGAGCAGCGCTCCTCAGCGCGTTCATCATTCTAGGATGGTTAGTTCCAGGATTTTGACCAAAGACAAAAATGGCTTCGGCATGCTCAAAGTCGTCCAAAACGACAGTTCCTTTGCCGATACCGATACTTTCATTTAAAGCAACGCCGCTTGCTTCATGACACATGTTGGAACAATCTGGAAAATTATTGGTGCCAAGTAATCGGCCGAATAGTTGATAGGTAAATGCAGCTTCATTACTAGCTCGGCCTGAAGTGTAAAGCTCAACTTCCTTTGGGCTAACATTATTAAGATGTTTGGCAATTAGCTGATACGCTTCATCCCAACTAATGGCTTGATAATGATCAGTCTGATGGTTATAGCGCACAGGTTCGGTTAAACGCCCTTGAAACTCTAGCCAATAATCGCTCTGTTTGGCTAAATAACTTACTGAATGTTGTTTAAAGAAACTTGCGTCCACTTGTTTGCTGGTTGATTCCCACGCAATTGCTTTAGCACCATTTTCACAAAACTGAAGCAAGCCTTCTTTCTGATCCCCCCAAGCGCACCCTGGACAATCGAAACCTTTATCTTGGTTTGCCTTCAGTAGGTTTTTGATATTAGTCTGAGGCTGCTGACTCTGGACAATATGCTTAAGCGTAGATTTTAATGAAGAAAAACCACCAGCTTTTTTAGGTTTATCGTGATGGTTAGTTGTTTTATTCGACTGATTCAATTTGACCTACTCGATAAATACCATAAACAAAATAATCAAATAATACTATATAAGGTTTGTGCTCTGAGTAAAAGGTGGTAACAACATTGAGCAAGCGTATTTATCAGTAATTATGTACCGTTTATCACCCTGTTTACGCCTTTGGTGCCAAATATATTGAATTAATTACTCGATAACATTTATTTATGTTCAACAACTTTACATAGCGTCACTATTGACTGCGGAGATTTTATGAAACGGGTAATGATTAAAGGGGTGATTTTTAGTTTCACTATGATGATGTTTAGTCAAATGGCATTAGCTTTTGATGAACAATTTAAATTTTTAGAAGGACAGCGAAGTAGCAAGGATATTGAGCTTGATGAATCACGTAAAGGTCCTCAAATAGCAACATTGGCAGAAATAAAACCAGGTATGATAGTGGCGGATGTCCTTGGTGGTTCAGGATACTACAGTGAAATTTTGAGTGATTTAGTTGGGCCATCAGGTAAAGTATATTTGCATAATAACAACGCTTATATGCCCTATGTAGAAAAGGAGTTGGTGGCTAGACTCGCTAATGAACGATTAAAGAATGTCATCAGACATGACAGAGAAACAGACGACTTAGATTTTGGCGCTGAACAATTTGATGCGATATTTTTTATCTTGGGTTACCACGATCTTTACCATAAAGCACAAGGATGGGATATTGATAAGCCAAATTTCCTCGGCCAGCTTAAACGAGCCTTAAAGATAGGCGGTAAGTTAGTGATTGTCGATCATTCCGCCAAACAAGGTACAGGCACCGAGCATTCACAAGACTTACATCGAATTGATAAAGACTATGTAATTAAAGAGCTTTCAACGTTTGGTTTCGAGTTAATTGAACAGAGCGAACTATTAGCAAATAGCCAAGATGATCGGATGATATCACCATTTAACCCAACGATTCGCCGCAAAACCGATCGCTTCGTTTTGGTGTTTAACAACAAGCGTAAATAGCCTTTATTTGTTAATGTGATCTTAGTGGAGATTTAAAACGTAGGGAACCATTATAGCGATAAGTTAGCTAGGCGTGTTGACCGTTAGTGGCTATTTTTGCAGCAATTGATGCTGTTTTTATAAAGAGTAGCGTCAATGTAATGTGGTTACTCCACATGAATTAACGATAACGCAGCGAAAAAATTCAGAAATGTGGTCTTTTCGATTCGTTTAACAGTGTGTTACGTTTTGTTGCCTACATGGATGTAGGTACATTGCGATAGCAGGATGCGGTAGCTTTACGTGCTCTGTGCTTACCATAACGATGCGTATCACAAGTGCCGCGATTAACATGTAGTTAATTCGAACACAAATCAACCGTAAAAGTTCAATACGCCTTCGAGGTTTAACAAAACGTAAACGACGAAGTGGCTTCCTATGAAATACGAGCATATTAATGCAGACAAAAATTTATATTGCGTTGACAAACTACCGTTAGTCACTATTTATGATGATAATTGGTATGTTCGCAATGATTATGACCTCTTGTCGTACGGTCAACGCAACTATCTGATTAAGTTTTTTGAAAAATGGGGAGCCCGACTAGTTTCTGGTCGTCAAATGAAGCTTAATCATAGGACGATTGAGTTTCCTCGACCTCAAGCCAACTTAGCTGTATCAGCTTTTGAACGCGCTTTTATTGAGCCACTAACATCTACTCTTTATTGCGTCACCCCGACGCAATTTGCACAAGCCTTGTTTTATCAAGGAGTTTCTCTTAATTTTACTAGGCAGCAAGTGATAGAACGTATTCGTCAGCTTATCGACAAATGTCCGTATAACATCGAATGGTTACGTGATATCAGTTATCGCTCACCAATCGAATCGTTAACCGCTGAGACCTATTTGGAACTTACTGAATATCAAAAGCAGGTGGTTAACGAAAAGTTTAAGCGTAAACGGGCTTTATAGTTATTACTTTGGTCTTTTGAACTAGCTCAACTAATTCATTCCAGAGGGCAGCTCAGTCTTGTATTAAAACATCATCAATAGCTAACAAAATAACCTCTAATGATCTACACGCTTTGAACGCTGAGAAATACCAATTCCGTTAAGAATGTAGTATGACTTGTAAAGTTGTTGCAAATTGTCAACAACCTTTATCAAAACATTTCGAAGCTGTCATTAAACCGATATAAGTGTTAGTTAGTCGTATCTCTTCTCGCACGCTAAGCATTTGGCTTCTATTGTAACCTTCATTGATACCTACCTTGGGTGACGAGGTTTACTATGAAGCTTACTTCAACTGCTTTAACAAGTCCTGCTGGCGTTGCGGTGACTATTGCCTTTATATTACTGCTGGGCTTACTCAGTTTATTTAAATTGCCTGTACAACTCTTTCCTGACATTGAAAACCCAAGGATTTCCATTCAAACCCTATGGAGAGCAGCATCTCCTTTAGAAGTTGAATCTGAATTATTGGAGCCGCAAGAACAAGTATTGCGAG
The DNA here is from genome assembly GCF_053485795.1 of Thalassotalea ganghwensis. NCBI lineage: Bacteria > Pseudomonadati > Pseudomonadota > Gammaproteobacteria > Alteromonadales > Colwelliaceae > Thalassotalea > Thalassotalea ganghwensis. Next base: position 7,631 of record NZ_JBQRUM010000002.1, on the reverse strand, counting down.
GTATTCCTGGGTTGAAGTCAATGAATGCCTTTGCAAATCGTGGTGCTGGCTTTATAAATTTGGAATTTGGTATTGATACCAATATGGAGCAAACCTTAATCGAAGTTATTAGTCGAATGACTCGTGTTGCCAATTTACCTCGCGATGCGCAGCCACCTCGAATAATGTTAGGTGGTTTTGGTGGTTCAAACCCAGCGTTAACTTACTTTTTCCTACAAGCGTTACCTGAAAATAAACAAGAAATCGACGAATACATTGATTTTACCAATGATGTGATTAGACCTAGACTTGAAGCCATCGAGGGCGTAGCAGGCGTACAAACCTTTAATCGTCAAAATCAAGAGGAACTACAGATCCGTTTTGATCCGATCAAAGTTGCAGAATATGGCATTAAAATACCTGAATTAATCGCACTCGTGTCAGCAACTAATGATGTTTCAGGAGGTTTTATTGATGTCGGTAGGCGTCAATACACATTAAGGTTTAATGGTAAATATCCTATCGAAGATTTATCTGATCTTATTTTAGTGTCGCGCAATGGTGCAAACATTACCCTTGGTGATGTGGCAACGGTTAAATTAGCGCGCAGTGATAAACGCAGCATCGCAGTGCAAAATGGTAATCCTGCTTTTAGTATCCGTATAGATAAAGCCAATGGTGCTAATGTTTTAGAAACACTTGAGCGAGTTAAGCAAGAAGTTGACGACATGAATCGTGAAATTCTCGCCGACAGACAATTAGTTATGGTGCAATCATTTGATGCCTCAGTATTTATCTATCGAGCAATTAACTTGGTAACCAGCAACTTATTTGTCGGAGTTATTTTGGCATTGTCGGTACTGTGGTTTTTTGTCAGGCGAATGCGAGCAACATTCATTATTGCCACGGCAATTCCGATTAGTTTATTAACCACTATTATTGTACTTGAAATAACCGGCCGTTCGTTGAATGTAATATCACTCGCAGGTTTAGCGTTTGCTGTTGGTATGGTGTTAGATGCTGCGATTGTGGTTTTAGAAAACATCTTGCGCATGCGTGACAAAGGTTTGGACGCCCATCAAAGTGCAGAGGTGGGCTCTGCACAAGTATGGGGGGCCTTATTAGCGTCAACAGCGACGACTGTGGCAATATTTCTACCAGTATTCTTTTTAAAAGACATTGAAGGGCAATTGTTTGGCGATTTAGCCTTGACTATTGCCATAGCGGTGTCGATTTCGTTAGTCGTGGCGGTTGTACTCTTGCCTGTACTCGCTAAATACTATTTACCCAAACATGCCGCTGATGATCCGAATAAAAAAACATGGGAATTTATTACGTCGTTTGTTTTGAAATTAACCAATAGTCGCATTAAACGGTTGACCGTTGCCGCCAGTTTATTAATTGTTCCCGTGCTTGTTTCTTATCTGGCGATGCCAACATTAGATTACTTACCGCCAGTGAAACGCGATGCTATTGATGCCAACTTACGTTTTCCTCCAGGAGCCAATATCGAGACAATTGAACATGAAATTGTCCAACCGATTATTGCTAGGCTTGAACCTTACATGAATGGTACTAAAGAACCCGCGTTAAAAAACTATTACTTATTTACTGGACCTTTTGGTGGCAACTTAGGTGTTAGAGTTCAAGATCAAAACCGAGTGGAAGAGTTACTGTCGATTGTTCGTAATGAGATTTTGGTTGACTTACCTGATACCACAGCATTTGCTTTTCAAGGTAACTTGTTCGGTGGTTTTGGTGGTGGTAGGCAAGTGACGATACAACTGCAATCAAAGGATACTATTGCGTTACAGAGTGCGGCAAGAGATGGGGTTTTATGGGTGCAGGAGGCTATTGAAGGCGTCCGTGTCAATGCAAATCCGGCACCGGAAATGGCAGAGCCAGAATTGCGTTTGATACCCAATGATAGAAACATGCTTGAGCAAGGGTGGAATAGACGTGATCTTGGCCGGACAATTAGGACGCTTGGCGATGGTTTGTTTGTTGGAGAATATTTTAACGGTACTAAAAGGTTAAATGTCATTCTGCGCTCTAACGATTGGCAAAACCCAGACAGTTTGGCGGACGTTCCTTTAGTCTCCAATCGTGGCACGATAACACCGTTATCGGAGTTAGTCGAAATCAACCGAACTGTTGGGCCATCGCGGTTAAATCGTATCGATGGCAATCGTACCATTAGTTTAAATGTTAGCCCACCAGAAGGGTGGTCACTTGAACAAACCATTGCCGTGCTTAAAGAAAAAGTAGAGCCTAAGTTACGAGCATCACTTCCTCAAGACGGTAATATTTTATACGGCGGTAGTGCAGACCAATTAGAAAAAGCCATTCAGGTCATGTCAGAAAATTTTGCTTTTGCTTTGATTATTTTGTTTTTATTAATGGCAGCGTTATTTAAATCAGCAAAAGATAGTTTACTGGTGGTGATCACCATTCCATTAGCGACAGTGGGGGGCATATTGGCGGTACAACTACTCAACGTTTTTGTTTTTCAGCCCCTGGATCTATTAACCATGATCGGTTTTGTTATCTTGCTTGGGCTTGTCGTGAACAATGCAATATTGTTGGTGCATCAAACTCGCTTAGCGCAAAAAGAGGGCATAGATCGTGAAAAAGCGGTTAAGCAAGCGTTATTGCTAAGACTACGTCCAATTTTTATGAGTACTGCCACTAGCTTTTTCGGTATGTTACCGCTATTGCTGATGCCTGGGGCGGGTAGCGTGATCTATCGAGGCTTAGCTGCGGTAATTGTTGGCGGTTTGGCGTTTAGTACGCTATTCACCATTGTGTTATTACCCTGCCTGTTAAGACTGACGGCAAAAGATTTTACTTTCAAACCGTTAACTCAAATTACATCTAATTCCTCGCTTAAAGGAGTTCATCATGAATAAGATTTTTCCCTATGGTTATTGTTTACTCGTCTTAGTATTTACTTTAAATAGTTACGCGCAAGAGCAAAAAGCACAACTAGTTAGTGTCGATAAAGCCAAGTTAGAAACAGTGCAACCTGGCATTTGGCTGCCAGCCAATGTGGTCAGCCGAAACGAGGCGCCAATTTCAGCAGAACTTACTGGGCAATTATTGTCGGTACTAGAAGTTGGCGATGAGGTTAAAAAAGGGGATGTCATCGCCCAAATTGACAACCGTCACTTGCAGCTTCAGTTGGAAAAACAACTCGCCAAAGTTGCTCAGCAAAAAGCCAATGTTGATTTTCTCAGCAAACAACAGAAACGGTTAAGCTCATTAAAGAAAGCCAATAATGCGTCGGTTTCAGAGCTTGAACGAGTTATTAAAGATTTAATCATTGCGCAAAGCGAAGTGTCAGCGCTCAATGCTGATATCAAACAAACCAAGTTATTGATTAGCAAAACTCAAATTGTTGCGCCATTCAACGGTAATATCAGTGAGCGGATGGTCAGTGTCGGCGAGCTCATTACCAGTGGTCGACCTCTGGTAAAACTTGTTGATACACAACAATTAGACATTCAAGTCGCAGCGCCGATTTCAGTCGCGCCTTTTATTGCTGTCAATAAACATATCATGGTTAAGTGGCAAGATAAGTTATTGGAGCTTCCTGTGCGTAGTTGGTCTAAAGCTGGGCATCAAGGTTCACGTACCTTTAATGTCTTATTAAACGCCGATGGGGTTGAGCTATTCGCAGGTTCAGCTGTTAGCGTGTCATTGCCAAAAGGGAAACTTGATCAAGCGGTGATGATCCCAAGAGATGCGTTATTTTTAAGAGAAAACGAAACTTTCGTCTTAACGGTTAGCGAAGAAACAGCCAATAAAGTGTTTGTATCTGTTGGCCAAGGTCAAGGTGAATGGATTTCAGTAAAAGGTGATATTACTGCTGGAGATAATGTCATTATTCGCGGTGGAGAACGGATCCGACAGGGCCAAAAAGTGAGAATAGCGGAGCCATTAATTGCCAGAAATTAATCAGCGTTCGCTACAACTGCGATAGTTGTAGCGCTATAGACGCACGCTTAAAAGATGGTTTATATTACTGGAATATTAGCTCTCAACGCCAATAATAGCTTATGGGCACTATCACCAGACATCTTAAAAGGATCGAAAATAGAATTACCAGAAAATCGAAGGTTGAGTTTTTTCGTTAAACTTGAATCAGGGACATAGCCCATTTCCCATTGACCAAAATCTCTTTCGCTAATTTCAGTGTACTCCAACATCAACGCTTCTTTATGCCGGTCGTCATTCAAAATTTTGTGGTAAAGGTTATTGACTGACGTTCTTGATCCTTCAAGGCATTGGAGAAAATACTTATTACTGAAACATAGGATGCCAGTTATGTCGTGTTGATGATTATAAACTCTCGCTTTATCAATGATGTTCTCAATGTTTTGAGGCCCAAAATCTTCTTGAGTTTTGCTGGCATAAATTAGTCTAACTAAATACATAACACTCTCCTTGAATAATGTATTAAAGTTAGTTTAAGTTCTGAGTAAATACCATTACCCTAATAAATAATTTTCGCTTTTGGCTGTTTTTTCGACGATAACTTATTAATAGTTAATTGTATTTTAAGCTTTATTGCCAGGTAAAAGATGATAAAAACGCGTAAAAAATTGGTTGTGTTAAGTGGCGCAGGAGTAAGTGCCGAAAGTGGAATTGCTACCTTTAGGGATGCAAATGGTTTATGGGAAGGTCATGACATTCTAGAAGTTGCATCCCCAGAGGGTTGGAATAAAAATCCAGGCTTGGTATTAAACTTTTACAATCAACGTCGACGACAACTTAAACTCGTAGCCAGTAATAACGCCCACCAATTAATTAGTCAGCTCGAGCAATATTATGACGTTTGCGTGATCACCCAAAACGTCGACGATTTGCATGAAAGAGCAGGTAGTCAGTATATTATTCATCTGCATGGTGAATTGTTAAAAGCCCAAAGCTCCCTAGATAAGCAATTGGTCTATCCATGGCATGAAGACATTAAACTTGGCGATACTTGTCAACAAGGCGCTCAGCTTAGGCCTTTTATCGTGTGGTTTGGGGAAGATGTACCTAATTTGCCCAAAGCGGCCTTTGAAGTCGAGCAAGCGGATGTTGTTATCGTTATCGGTACCTCAATGCAAGTTTACCCTGCGGCAAGCTTAGTTGATTATGCAAAACCACATGCTGATATTTACTATATTGATCCCACCCCAAGTATTAATTACTCATTAAAGGCTTGCAAAAGCTTAAAGGTCATTAAAGCAACGGCGCAACAGGGAATGGCGAAAGTGTATTCGCAACTTGTAAAAAATTAGCCTGACATCTTAAATCTATTTCAATTGCCATAATGATTGACGGAAAAGCTAAATAATACCTTAATCATAAAAAACATACAGACGATGAAGAACCAAGTTGGTAATGAAAGGAATATCAACAAAAACATACCAAAGCACATGAAATTCGCAGCAATAAAAACTTGAATGGTTCTGCCGTTCAAAGCATTGACGATAAAAGCGGAGATTATTGTGTATGCCCAAACTACCAACGCATCGTGAAATGGCTGTGAAAGCAGCCACGCAATGACTAAGATGTGAATGTGAATAGCGATAAAAATCAATCGATTATTTGGTCTTTTTGCATAATACTCATTAGTTCCAAAGCTAAAGTTTGCCAAGCAGCCCGCCAAAATATCACCGATTAATAATACGCCCAAAACCGCTTTCCAATTGGAGAGATGAATATCCGAGATTAAATAAACTGCCCCTGTTCCCAAAAGCGCAAAGATAATCGTGCAAGTCACTTCTAATATCGTTTGTTTTTCACCCAATACTTCAAAAAGAAATTTTGGTGTTTTAAAGTACTTCATTGCTTATTTACACTTCCTTTTTAGCGATTATGCTTTTAACTTCAATGGTGAGCCAGTGTGAAGACAGCGGGCATAAACCAATAATTGCTACCGATAGTGGTAGGGTAAGTTGTTGATATCCACACGTATAAAAACACTAAGTATGATAAAAGTTGCTATTCTAAGATCTGCACAAAGGTATGAATAATTTGTAGCACTTTCACTTAACTTAATGACACTGCGATTGCCCAGCAATACTAACGGAATAACAGCAACATTGAAAAGTAAAAATGCTCTTAAACCATCTGGAAGATAAAACATTTCCCATTCTTTCCAATAGGCAGCGTCAATTTGATGAATCAATAGTAAAATCATGGTGACCCTATAGCTTTTTTCCATGCTGTCGAGAGCTTTTTCAAGTTTGGCCAGTGCTATTGAATGCCTCTTTTGCAGGCTAGCGTTAAATGATAGGTAAAATGACCAAGTTGTTAGTCTCCTATATGGGCGCTCATTACTAGTACATCAATACCTTTATAATTTACTCGCTCTATAGGTTTAAAACCATGGCTTAAATACAATCCGCCAATTAAATCCTCAGTTTGAAGGTATAAATATTTCACACCTATTCGCCGGGCTAAAGCGATTATTTCTTGTGTTAGTGTTGAAGCTACCTTTTGTCCTCTATATTTTTTATCGACATATACGCCGCCGAGCCAATGCTCAAACTCTGGATATATATCCATTTCTCGAAGTTTTAGTTCTGCCGCGCCAACTAACTGACCATCAATTTTCGCAATAATAATAAGAGGTGCAGTATTATGATTAGTAGATGCTGATACTTTCGAAATAACTTCGTCAAAAGTAAAACGTTCACTATCCTTACACCATTCATCGAAATACCAGTGAGCGATCGTTTTTATCGCTAAAGGGTCATCAGTAAGAAGCGAAATGTCCATATATCTCCTAACGGTTTTGGCAGAAAATTATATAGTAAGAGCATGTCAGACTTTATAGTGCAACTGCAATTTGCCTACCCTAAACAAAAAGTTTAATTGGCTAACTATATCAATAGCAGTGATAAGTACAATAGCCATTTTTCTGGTAATCATTTAAAAGGGCTGACTAATTGCAATGAGTAAAACAAAATGAAGATCAAACCATGAATATAATTAGTTGAGTCAAACCAACAAAAGGGTACCAAAGCATAGTCGATAAAAAAATTGTAACGATAGTGCTAATGAATGATTAAACCGCAGAGTAAATAAAGATATTAAGTTCAGGCCATTTGTTTTGATAAGCGCTATACCGCTGTGCCAAATCCAAAGAAAGGTCAGTCAGTTGACCAAGTTTAAATTCGTTTTGTTGATAAAAGTGAGCTAATTCAGGTTTGACAAAACAGACTAATTGATGATGGCTGTCTGTGCATTTGCGTAATAATTGCTGTGCTAAACCTTGTCGATGATAATTATTATCAACGACAAGACCATGAAGGAAACCTATCTGATTATCTTTATGAAGATATGAAACAATAACCGCTGCAATAATGACTTGATGTACTTTGATAAGATAGACAGAATCCAATCCCATCAAATTTGCTGAATAATGCTGCTGCTTGTAAAAACGCATTAGGGCTTTCTTATCAGATTTTAATGCAGCTTCAATTTTCATGACGTGACTTATCAATGATATAAAGCCAAGCGGTAGGCTTAATGCCAGTCAGTTAACAACTGACTGGCATTTTTTCTTGGGATATTTGCTAGGTTTTGGTTTAACGCATCTTGGATACGCTCGCTCTCGCTTCATCGGTAAGATGTGGTGCTCTACTTGAGCTTGC